>JAZQAK010000021.1:0-3467 GCA_045545175.1 Feifaniaceae bacterium | reverse complement strand
TCATCGGCTTCTGCTTCGCAGATTGAAGCCCCTGTAAAAGACGGCTATACCTTTGTCGGCTGGTCACTTACCGACGGCTCTGCCGAAACAGTAGATACTGTTTCTCTCAGTAATGCGGACGTATCTCTCTATGCAGTTTTTGAAGAAAATGCAACAGAGCCCGAACCCGAACCCGATCCCGATGAAACGGTCGGCGTGGGTTCACCCGGTATAAACCTCTTTACACTCGGCGAGGACTATGTTGACTTTGACGACGGCGACTGGCAGAACGCATGGTGGCTCGGAGGCCAGTTCCAGTCATACCTTCTCGAAGGCGAAGACAGAAGCCTTGCCAACAACGGTGACGAAAAAGGCGATTATCTTCACGCCTCCTGGACTGCGGCAAATAACGGTATTCTCTATGCCCACTATTATCCAAACGGTCTTGACGGTATTGACATTGAGGACGACAGACCCGTTTATGTAGGCTTTTATGCAAAATCCGAGGGTGAAACATACGTTAAATTCGGTAGCTTTTCGGGTACAAACTACGACGGCGGTGACGTTGATTACGTTTGGGAAAAGCACTGCCTTTATGTAAATTCTGCAAGCTGGGGTTATTATAACACAAGCTTTACAAAGCTTCCTGCCAGCGAGGTATTCCAGCAGTTCAGAGTGTCCTTCGGCTCCGGCGGCGACCAGACAACCGAAAGAACCCTCGACATAGACGATATGATTGTTGCACCCTACTACAGAATCGACTATCTTGTTGACGGTGCAGAGTACAATCATGCATACGTTTCACCCATAAGCACAGTTGACGGCTCGTTCCTCTCAATTGCAGATGCAGATCAGCTCGGCGGTGTTACACCCTACAAATCGGGTTATAAGTACCTTGGCTGGTCTCTTGACGGAGAAAACATCGTAACAACGGTAGACCTTGAAAACAAGGATATTACTCTTGAAGCTGTTTTTGAAGAAACAGACGAGGAGATCGTTCCCGATGCGCCTACTGCACCCGCAGGTGCAAAGGTCGGCGACCCCGGTATCAACATGTACAACGGCACATCCATAAAGTACGGCTTCAGCAGCAGTATAGTCGGTGCACCTGACAGCAAAATTGAATTCGGTACATACGGCGGTGCGGTAAGTGCAAATGTTTATCTTGACGGCGACAACAAGGTAACATACGCAAACATTCCTTCTGGCGGTGCTTCCCACTATGCAAGACTTCAGGACTATTCCTTTGAGCTTGCTCGTCCCATAACAGTATGCTTTGATGCAAAGGGAAGCGGTACCGTAAACGTACTTAACTACGCCTGTGACATTCAGCTTTTGGCTTCAACAAGTCTTACAGGCGAATGGGCAACATATTCCACAGAGGTATCCGCAAGCGAAGGAACTGTAATTATTCATGGCTTCGGTGCGGATGCATACTTTGACAACGTTTACATTGCCGCAAACTATAAGTTCAACTACTATGTAGGCGGCTCGGTTTATGAATCTGTTTACGTTTCACCCCTTAATGACGACGGCACTCTTGCTCTCACAAAGGATGCAAAGCAGATTGCTGACCCCTCAAAGCCCGGTTATACCTTCCTCGGCTGGTCACTTACCGACGGCGGTGAGGTGGTAGACGAAATCACCCTCGGCTGCAAGGACGTTGACCTTTACGCAGTATGGAACTTCGAAGGTACACTTCCCGGTCTAAACGTACTTACAGACGAAAACACAACCTTCGACTTTGAAGACGGAAACATAGGCTATGTTAATTTTGACGGTGCAAGCCAGACTGTTTCTGACGGTGTTCTCAGTACACAAGGCAACGGTGCATGGTATGTTTACATGAACCGCAGCTACTATAACCTTACAGGCTACGGCAGACCCGTTGCAATTGCTTTCAAGTATAAAGAAGAATCCACAAACAGCGACGATTTCGTTCAGATAATCGGTAACGGCGTATGGGAAGGCACACAGACCTATTCTCCCACAACCGAATGGCAGTCTGCTCACTATCTTGCAGACACAACAAACGGTGCAAACCTTTCTGACCCCTCGTTCATTATCTACGCAGTTGCAGGATCAGGAAAGCTTTGCTTTGATGACTTTGTTTTGGCTCCCGCATACAGCTTTACATATTATGTTGACGGTGAGGAGTATAAGACAGAATATATTTCTCCCCTTGATGAAAGCGGAGATTACAGAGACAGCGTTGTACCTTCCGTAGAAGTGCCCGTAAAAGAAGGCTACAAGTTTGTAGGCTGGTCGGCATCTCCTGCGGCAACAGAAGCGCTTGATGCAGTAGCACTCAATAATGAAGACGTTGTTCTCTACGCAGTATACGAACTTGATGAAAATTACTACTTAGGTGACGGTATGGCAACAGCATTTGACAGCAAAATCAAGGGTCCCTACGGCACTCTTATCTACAGACAGAACTTTGATGATGCTGATTCAATCAAAGACTATGAATATGATGAGGACTATGTAAGTGATTATGCCGATGACGGCGCAGTACTCGGCGATACAGAATATGTCTACACACAGGACGGCGACGGCTCAGCACCCCTCTTTACACTTGTAACTGACCCTGTTTCGGGTGTCGGCAAGAGCCTTTCAATGACAGGTAAGACTGACTATCCCATCTATAGACTCCGCTTTAACGGTAATGTTCTTTCAAAGCCCGGTTATTACCGCTTTAACTTCAAGAGCAACAGAGGCGGTAATGCTGTCAGCGAAAGATTCCGCTTCTATATGAACGACGTTACAAATGCCGATACAAAGACGGTTGAACCTTCTTCCTCATACTGGACAGAATTCCCGTCACACTACGGCGTATGGTACACAGAAGAAGACGGATATAAGGCGGCACAGCAGAACTTCTATCCCAATAACGCATTCCGCGTTGTAACAAGAGAAGAATTTGACGCCAGCGGTCTTGCTTCCGATGAATATACTCTTGACTACGTATATTCCATGAATTACTTTGACGTGTTCCTGAATATGGGTAACGGCAAGACACTTCTCTTAGACGATTTTGAAATCTGGTTTGAAGAATATGCCGATGTTACTTTTGTACTCGACGGCACAGACCTTAATCTTGACGTAACACACAGAAGCTTCAAGCCCGGTTCACACCTGCCCGCACCTGATGCTGTTCCTGCAGGTTATAAATTCCTCGGCTGGACAGAGACTGAGGGTTCAGACGATTATACAATGGTCGCAAAGGCAGGAAAGTATACTCTTTATCCTGTAGTTAAGTCTCTTTCCGAACTCGATATTGAAAACGGACTTCTCGGTTATGAAGCAATTGAAGACCTTGATGTTTCGGGACTTTCCGAAATTAATGAGGTTGAGTATCTTCCTAATGTCCTTGAAGGTGATTCCTTCTACGATAAGGCAATGGCACTTGCAAAGGCAGGTGTAATTGACTCTGACTTCTCACCCTACGAATATATTACTGATACAGAGCTTTCTGCAATCAATGC
>JAZQAK010000020.1:0-54613 GCA_045545175.1 Feifaniaceae bacterium | reverse complement strand
ATATGGAAGCCATAAAAGCACGTCGCTGAATGCACTTTTCATAACGAACGCATAGCTTTGATAATACACATTCGGATCATCTGGCGTTTCTTCATTGAATTTTTTCATATTTTCACTTGTGAAGCAGTGAAACACCGTGTAACATGCCGGATTTTTGTCTCCGAATTTTCTGTACCAGAAATCACCCCAGAAAGCCACGAACCGTACAAAGAAATCAGGAAGCTTCATAAGAAGATCGACTGTCTTGGAACCATTATGCGGCGTTGCAATCGTCGTGAGTGAAGCAACCTTTTCCCCCATACCAAGCCGCGAAATCACATACCTCGAATCAAGACCGCCTTTGGAATGCGCGATGATATTGATTTTGTCCGCGCCGGTTTCTTTCAGAATCTCGTTGATTCGCTCTTTCAGATATACAGCGTTCGACGCAATGTCTGAAAGTCCGTCCTGATGGCCGAAATATACCTTTATGCCCATTTTTCGAAGCGCATCAGGAATGCGTCCCCATGAACTATATTTTTCACTGTCTCGAACGCACATACCGTGAACAAGCAAAACAGGATATTTCATTTGTTTGCGCCTCCTTTTACTTCAAGCGCTGAAAAGCTGCAAGATTTAAAGCAAAAAAGATTCGATAAGAAATCTCTTATCGAATCTGTATGCGGGAAACAGGACTTGAACCTGCACGAATCGTAATGATCACTAGAACCTGAATCTAGCGCGTCTGCCAATTCCGCCATTCCCGCATATTGCCTTTCGCGGTGAAGCGAAAGGACTTTGGTGGGCAGGGGTGGATTCGAGCCACCGAAGTCTGTGACGGCAGATTTACAGTCTGCTCCCTTTGGCCACTCGGGAACCTACCCATATATGGACTTCCCTCTTGACCCAAAGGGTGGAGCTGGCGATGGGACTCGAACCCGCAACCTGCTGATTACAAATCAGCTGCTCTGCCAATTGAGCTACACCAGCAATTTTTAACTGCTACCATAAAGTAGCCTAATCAATATACCACAAAATGAAACGGCTTGTCAACAATTTTTTTATATTTTTATTATTAACTTTTAAAACGCCTGCCAATATATTGTAATTTTCCGTTTCATCTTTCCCTGTTACCCCCTCGCATGGTATAATACAGCCTTAAAAAGGAGGTTGAAATGAAATTTATTTACACACTGATTTTTATTATCACCCTGACGGCAACCGCTTATGCGGCAGACGTCAGACTTGACGGAAATTCCACAAACGTGTCCGCAATTGTGCGTGACGGCACGTCATACGTGCCCGTACGTGCCTTTTTTGAAAAATTTTATCTGAATGTAGAGTGGTCACCGACAGAACGTACCGTTACCGTTTCCGACGGCAGTAATTCTTTCATATATAAAATAGACAGCCCTCACGTCACGTTCAACGGTAACTTTCACCAAATGTCTTCCAACACATTTTTACACGACGGCACGACCTACGTCCCCCTGCGGAGCACCGCCGAACTATGCAATCTTACGGTCGCGTGGAACGGTGAGGCAAACCGCATTATTCTTTCAAATGAAACATATGATGAAAATGATTTATACTGGCTCTCACGCATAATCCACGCCGAAGCACAGGGCGAAAGTATGGACGGCAAAATTGCCGTCGGCAACGTCGTTTTAAACCGTGTTGACGACAAAGATTTCCCAAACGACGTCTACTCCGTTATTTTTGACACTAATCACGGCGTACAGTTTACGCCCACAGCAAACGGCACGATTTACAATAACCCCTCACCCGACAGCATAAAAGCCGCAAAGCTTGCTCTCGACAGTTACAGCGTCGTTGCAAACTGTCTTTACTTCGTAAATCCCGTTCTGTCACCGTCGAGTTGGGCGGAACAAAACAGACCTTTTTACAAAAAAATTGAAAATCATTTATTTTTTTGTTGACAAGTAAGAAACGGTATGTTATATTGTTATCAGGACAGAGTCCTAATAAGGAGAAAATATGGAACAGCGAAATACTACTCAGAAAAAAATAATACGTTCCGTTCTCTGTGAACTCAATCATCCTTCGGCGGGTATGGTCTACAAGGCTGTGCATGAGAAGTATCCGTCAATCAGCAGGGCAACGGTTTACCGTGTCTGTGCCACAATGGCAGATATCGGCGAGGTTCGGCGTTTCACCTTTGCAGGTGCCGACGACCGTTTTGATATCACGGTAAAACCGCATTATCACATTGTCTGCCGCCACTGCGGTGAGGTGTGTGACGTGGACCTGCCGTTTATGGATACGCTTGAGAATAACGTAAAGGATGCAAGCGGTTACACAGTTGAAGCACACTCTCTCGAATTTTCGGGGGTCTGCCCAAAATGTCAGAAATAAATTTATATAAATGAGGAGAATTATTATGAAAAAATTTGTATGTCCCGTTTGCGGTTATGTTCATGAAGGAGAAGCTGCTCCCGAGCAGTGCCCCGTATGCAAGGTACCCGGTGAAAAGTTTACTGAAGTTGTAGGTGAAATGAAGCTTGCGGCAGAGCATGAATACGGCGTATACGGCAAGACAGTAAAGAACAATCCCGACATTTCCGAAGAAGATAAGAAGTATATCTTCGAACAGCTTATGGCAAACTTCAACGGCGAATGTTCAGAGGTTGGTATGTATCTCTGCATGGCAAGAATTGCTCACCGTGAAGGCTACCCCGAAGTAGGTCTGTACTGGGAAAAGGCGGCTTACGAAGAGGCTGAACACGCTGCAAAGTTTGCAGAACTTCTCGGCGAAGATTTAGAGCCCAACATGAAGGCTACGACAAAGGACAATCTCAAGTGGCGTGTAGACTGTGAATACGGTGCAACACAGGGTAAATTCGACCTTGCTGCATGCGCTAAGAAGAACGGTCTTGATGCAATTCACGACACCGTTCACGAAATGGCACGTGACGAGGCTCGCCACGGCAAAGGTCTTGAAGGTCTTTTAAAGAGATATTTTAACTAAAAATCACTTTCCCTCGTATATAAAAAAGGGTGCAGACATCTTGTCTGCATTCTTTTTGCATTTTTGGAAAACCGTGTTATAATACACGGTATCAAACGGAGGAAAACACTATGATAAATTTGCTTATTGCCGTTATATATCTGGCTTTTATAAGTCTTGGTCTGCCCGATTCACTACTCGGCTCGGGGTGGCCGTCAATGTATAGCGAACTTGACGTACCCGTCTCCTTTGCAGGTATCATCTCGATGATTATTGCTATAGGTACTATAATATCAAGTCTTTGCAGTGACAGGATAACCCGCCGATTCGGTGCAGGCAAAGTCACCGCTGTAAGCGTTGCCATGACGGCTGTCGCACTCGGCGGTTTTTCACTCAGCCGTTCTTTTTTTGCTTTGTGTCTGCTTGCCGTACCCTACGGTCTTGGTGCAGGAAGCATTGATGCGGCACTCAACAACTACGTTGCTCTTCACTATTCAGCAAGTCACATGAGTTGGCTTCACTGTATGTGGGGTGTCGGCACGGTAATCAGCCCTTACATAATGGAATATGCTTTGAAAAGCGGAAAAGGCTGGCACACAGGCTACGGCACCGTATCGTTAATACAGGCAATTCTGTGCATTTTCATATTTTTAAGTCTGCCTCTCTGGAAAAAAACCGTGACAAGCGACGTTGCAGCCGACAAACCGCTCTCCCTCTCTGAAACCTTCAGGCTGAAGGGTGTAAAAGAGGTTATGATAACCTTTTTCTGTTACTGCTCACTCGAAAGCACGGTTATGCTGTGGGCAGGAAGTTATATGGCACTATTTAAGAATATCCCTGCTGACGTTGCGGCAGGATATGCAAGTATGTTTTTTATAGGTATGACTCTCGGACGTGCCGTAAACGGCTTTCTTGCGTACAAATTCTCGGACAGAACGCTGATTTACGGCGGTCAGGACATAATTTTTGCAGGCATAGCCGTACTCTTACTGCCCCTCGGAAATATTGCCACCCTTGCAGGATTTGTTCTGATAGGGCTTGGCTGTGCGCCCATTTACCCATGCATCATACATTCGACGCCCTCCTACTTTGGCAAAGAACATTCACAGGCGATTATAGGCGTTCAGATGGCAAGTGCATACACGGGCACCTGTCTTATGCCGACCCTTTTCGGACTTATTGCAAAATACGTCGGAATCAAGTTTATGCCCCTCTGGCTTCTTGCCCTTCTGCTACTGATGGCTGTATATCATAAAAGACTCGTCAGACTCGCTTTACACTCTTGACTTGATATATTGATTTTGTTATAATAATAAAAATTATAATTATGGGCTAAGACAATTTAAATGTCTTGAAAAGTCTTGCCGAAAGGCAAGGCTTTTTTACGGAGTTTTTCTATGATATACAATTTCAACAACGTAAAAGAATATACGCCAAACGGTGAAAAGCGTGTCAACGCTAAGGTAGAAGTGTTTCCTTTTTCGGACAGCACGTCCTTTGACATTGACGCGACAAATATGATATTACTTCCCGGTTTCGCAGATGTACACGTGCATTTGCGTGAGCCGGGTTTTTCTTATAAAGAGACGGTTGCGACGGGAACGGCGGCTGCAGCGGCAGGCGGTTATACGGACGTGTGCACCATGCCAAACCTTTCACCCGTACCCGACAGTGTGGAAAACCTTGATATTGCCTACGAATGTATCAAGGCTTCAAACGGGGTCAGGGTACACCCTTACGGTGCAATAACGGTCGGTGAAAAGGGCGAAGTCCTCTCGGATATGGACGGTATGGCAAGCCGTGTATGCGCATTTTCGGATGACGGTCGCGGTGTACAGACTCCCGAAATGATGAAGGACGCCCTCTTAAAAGCAAAAGCACTCGGCAAACTCATTGCCGCACACGAGGAGGATAATTCACTTCTTTTCGGTGGCGTGATTCACGACGGTGAATATGCAAAAAATCACGCTTTACCCGGCATCTGCTCGGAAAGTGAGTGGGGCCCGATTGCAAGAGATATAGAACTTCTCAAAGAAACGGGTGCTTCGCTTCACATATGCCACATATCGACGAAAGAATCGGTTGATATAATACGCAAAGCAAAGGCAGAAGGTGTGGACATAACCTGCGAAACTGCACCTCACTATCTCGTGCTTGATGACAGCAATCTGCAGGATGACGGCAAGTTCAAAATGAACCCGCCTCTGCGCAGTGCAGAGGACAAGCAGGCACTTATAGAGGGTATTTGTGACGGCACTATCGATATGATAGCAACAGACCATGCTCCCCACTCTGCCGAAGAAAAGGCAAAAGGCCTGCTCGGCAGTATGATGGGTGTCGTGGGGCTTGAATGTGCCTTCCCCGTGATGTATACCGAGTTCGTAAAAAAAGGCATCATAGATATGATGCGCCTTACTGAACTTATGTGCACCACACCGAGAGAGCGTTTTTCTCTCGTTGGTGATGCAGGCTTTTCAATATGGGACGTGAGCACGCCTTACCGCATAAATCCCGACAACTTCAAAACACTCGGCAGGGCAACACCCTTTGAGGACAGGGAAGTTTACGGCAAATGCCTGTGCACGTCAATAGACAACAAGGCAATCTGGATATCGGAGGACATAAAATGACAGAGAGTATTTTTACAATAAAAGAAAACGTTGCATTAACCGACAGCGTCTACAAAATGACGCTTGAGGGTGACACCTCGGCATTATCAAAGCCGGGTCAGTTCGTAAATATAAAGCTTGAGGGTAAATTTTTACGCCGTCCCATTTCGGTATGCGAATACGCTGAAAACAGCCTCGTACTCATATACAAGGTTGTGGGAAGCGGTACCGAAGATATGTCTGTAATGCAGGCAGGAAAAGAACTCAACCTGCTTGTAGGCCTCGGCAACGGCTTTAACCCCGATAAAAGCGGGGATGCGCCCCTTCTTATCGGCGGCGGTGTCGGAATACCGCCTCTTTACGGCCTTTGTAAAGAACTTATTGCAAAGGGTGCAAAACCCACGGTTATTTTAGGTTTTAACACAAAGAGTGAGATTTTTCTTGAAAAAGAATTTGAAAATCTCGGTGCAAAAGTAATTGTTGCAACGGCAGACGGTTCATACGGCGTAAAAGGCTTCGTTACCGATGCTATGGCAGACCTTACTTATTCATTCTTCTACACCTGCGGTCCCCTGCCCATGTTCAAAGCGATAGAGGCAAAGGCTGTGGGCAGCGGTCAGTACAGTTTTGAAGAACGTATGGGTTGCGGTTTCGGTGCATGTATGGGTTGCAGCTGCAAAACGAAATACGGTGATAAACGCATATGCAAAGACGGTCCGGTTTTAGACCGTGAGGAGGTAATATGGTAGATATAAGCACAAGCCTTTGCGGTATAAAACTTGACAATCCCGTTATGGGTGCTTCGGGCACCTTCGGCTACGGTGAAGAATTTGCAGAACTTTACGATATAAACAAACTCGGCTCATTCTCCTTCAAGGGTATCACGGAAGAACCGCGTTTCGGCAACGCAACGCCGAGAATTGCCGAATGTCCGGCAGGTATGATAAACTCCGTCGGTCTGCAGAATCCGGGTGTGAAAGTCCTTGTTAACGAAATTCTGCCCGAAATGAAAAAGATTTTCCATAAACCCGTTATGGCAAACATAAATGGCTTCTCTATAGGTGAATACGAGCGTGTTGCCGCAAGTCTTGAAGGACAGGACAATATCGGCTGGCTTGAAGTCAACGTAAGCTGTCCAAACGTACACGGTGGCGGTATGTCCTTTGGCACGTCGGCAAAAGCGGCGGCAGAGGTTACGGCGGCAGTGAGAAAGCAGTCAACAAAACCGATAATAATAAAACTCTCCCCCAACGTTACGGATATAACGGAAATTGCAAAAGCGTGTGAAGCGGCAGGTGCCGACGGTATCAGCCTTATAAACACGATGCTCGGCATGAGAATAAACTTAAAATCACGCCGTCCCGTAATTGCAAACAAGAGTGGCGGTTATTCGGGTCCCGGTATATTCCCCGTTGCAGTTTCGATGATATACCGTGTATACGAAGCCGTAAATATCCCGATAGTCGGTATGGGCGGTGTCACGAGTGCTGACGACGTTATCGAAATGATGATGGCGGGTGCACGCTGTGTTCAGGTCGGTGCAGCAAATCTGACGGACCCCTTTATCTGTCCTAAGATAATTGACGACCTTCCCAAAGCAATGGAAAAATACAACATAGAAAAACTTGCAGACATCATTGGTGCTGCTCACTAAGAAAGGAAAGAAAAATGGGTAAAGACGTAATTATTGCATGCGACTTTTCAAGTAAGGACGCCGTTATGGCATTTCTTGATCAGTTTAAAGACGAAAAGCCTTTTGTAAAAATCGGTATGGAACTCTACTATGCGGAAGGTCCTGCCATAGTTCGTGAAATCAAGGCGAGAGGACACAAGATATTCCTCGACTTAAAGCTTCACGATATTCCGAACACGGTTAAAAAATCAATGGCTGTTCTTTCGGCACTTGACGTTGATATGTGCAACCTGCACGCCGCAGGCACTGCAGAAATGATGAAGGCTGCTATCGAAGGCCTCACACGTCCCGACGGAACACGCCCCCTGCTTATTGCAGTTACACAGCTTACTTCAACCTCACAGGAAAGAATGGAAAGCGACCTGCTTATAAAAGAACCTCTTGACAAGGTTGTTTTACACTATGCGACGGTTGCAAAGAATTCAGGACTTGACGGTGTCGTATGTTCACCGCTTGAAGCAGGCATCGTTCACGAAAACTGCGGAAAAGAATTTCTCACAGTAACCCCCGGTGTTCGTTTTGCTGACGGTGACGTGGGTGACCAGGTTCGTATAACGACACCTGAAAAGGCAAAGGAAATAGGCTCTGACTACATAGTTGTGGGCAGGCCGATTACGGCGGCTGACGACCCGGTTGCAGCATACCGCCGTTGTGTAAAAGAATTCGTAGGATAAGGAGATAAACTAACATGGAAAAACTTATTGCAAAAGACCTTCTTGAAATCAAAGCGGTATTCTTCCGCCCCGATGAACCGTTTACATGGGCAAGCGGTATCAAGAGCCCCGTATACTGTGATAACAGACTTACACTCACAGCACCCAAGGTGAGAACGGACGTTGAAAACGGCCTTGCAAAGCTCATAAAAGAAAACTATCCCGATGCAGAAGTGCTTATGGGCACTTCTACTGCAGGCATCGCACACGCCGCAATCACGGCACATATTCTTGATATGCCTATGGGCTACGTTCGCTCAGGCGCAAAGGACCACGGCAGACAGAATCAGATTGAAGGCAGACTCGAAAAGGGTCAGAAGGTTGTCGTTGTTGAAGACCTTATCTCAACGGGCGGCAGCGTAATCGAAGTTGTAAACGTTCTGCGTGAAGCAGGTGCAGAAGTTCTCGGCATCGTGAGCATCTTTACTTACGGTATGAAGAAAGGTCTTGAAAGACTTGCAGATGCAAACGTTAAGAACATCTCTCTTACCAACTTTGACGTAATTGCAGAGGTTGCTGCAGAGGAAGGCTACATCGCAGAAAGCGATATACAGCGTCTTATTGCATTCCGCAACAATCCCTCTGATGAAAGCTGGATCGGAGGGGGAAAATAATGTCAGATTTCCCCAAAAGTCTTATTGACATAGTTGATTTAAGCCAGGAAAACATAAACGAACTTCTTGAAATTGCAGACGACATAATTGCAAATCCGAAAAAGTACGCTCACCGTTGTGACGGTAAGAAGCTTGCAACTCTTTTCTTTGAGCCTTCGACACGTACACGCCTCAGTTTCGAGGCGGCAATGTACGAACTTGGCGGAAACGTTATCGGCTTTTCGGATGCCATGTCCTCCTCCGCTTCAAAGGGCGAGAGTGTGGCGGACACGTCAAAGGTAATTTCCTGCTATGCCGACATTATCGCAATGCGTCATCCCAAAGAGGGTGCACCTCCCGTTGCTTCGATGAACGCCTCTATCCCCGTTATCAACGCAGGTGACGGCGGTCACTGCCACCCCACGCAGACACTTGCAGACCTTTGCACGATACGCCGTGAAAAAGGCAGGCTTGACAATCTTACGGTAGGCTTCTGCGGTGACCTTAAGTTTGGCAGAACGGTACATTCGCTTATTTCGGCACTCAGTGAGCATACGGGCATAAAAATAGTGCTCATCTCCCCTGCTGAACTCAAGCTTCCCAGTTACATAAAAAACGACGTCATAAAGGCAAAAAATATTCCTTATGTGCAGACGACGGATCTTGACAGCGTTCTTCCCGACCTTGACATTCTCTATATGACGAGAGTCCAGAAGGAACGTTTCTTCAACGAAGAGGACTATCTGCGTCTTAAAGACAGTTATATTCTCACAGAGAGCAGACTTGAAACGGGTAAGGACGACCTTATCGTGCTTCACCCCCTGCCGAGAGTCAATGAAATTGCAGTCGGCGTGGACAAGGATCCCCGTGCCTGCTATTTCAAGCAGGTGCTTAACGGAAAGTATATGCGTATGGCGCTTATACTCAAACTGCTCGGTCTTGAAAAAGGAGAATAAGTATGAACATAGATTCTATAGTAAACGGTATCGTTATAGACCATATTACCGCAGGCAGAGGAATGCTTCTCTACAAACTGCTCGGTCTTGACACGATGGACTGTTCGGTTGCGTTTATAAAAAACGTACACAGTAAAAAAATGGGTCGCAAGGACATAATCAAGATTGACGGTAATCTTGACGTGGATATGGACATTCTCGGCTACGTTGACCCCAATGCAACCGTCAACTTCATCGAGAACAGCAAGCTTGTTAAAAAGGCAAAACTTGATCTTCCCGAAAAACTGACAAACGTGCTTTTCTGCAAAAACCCCCGTTGTATCACGCAGACGGAGCAGGAGTTGCCCCACATTTTCAAGCTGACGGACAAAGCAAAACGCACGTACCGTTGCATTTATTGCGAAACCAAGCAACAGTAACAGAAGGGCAATTTGTTGTATTTATGAGGTAATGACATGAAGGACGTAAAGAACATCGTTGCCAAAAACATAACAGAGCTCAGACTGCTTAACAATATGACTCAGTTGGAACTTGCCGAAAAACTCAATTATTCGGACAAGACGATATCCAAATGGGAACGTGCGGAATCTTCTCCCGATATTTCCGTCCTCGTTGAAATCGCCGACCTCTTCGGCGTTACGCTTGACTATCTGGTCACGGACAAAAACATCGAGGAGGCCGCAAGTGAGAATAAGAAAAAGGAAGCAAAATATAACCGCAAAGTGATATCCTACATTACAGAAAGTGCGGTATGGCTTGTCGTTATATTTGCCTTTATCATCACTTCACTTATAACGAAAGAAGCAACTTTTCAATGGTTGTATTTCGTCTATACAGTGCCCGTGGTGCTGATTATACGATTGGTGTTTAATTCAATCTGGTTTAATCCGCGAAACAACTATTTTATTATATCGGCACTTATCTGGTCGGTTCTTGCAGCGATACACATAACTTTCCTGCACTTTAAAATAAGCGTTGCCCTCATATATCTTCTGGGTGTTGCAGGGCAAATCGTTGTGATACTATGTGCTTTTATTAAAAAACCCACAAAAAAATAACTTGCTTTAAACGCCCCGTTTTGCCTTAAAAACGGGGCGTTTTTGCCGCTCTACGATTCGTAGAATCAGCCGTAGAATAATTCTACGGCTAATTTTTAACTTGTAGACGACTTTCTATCAATCGTAGGTTTTATTTCAAAAAAGATGCCGTCATAATGCTCTCAGGAGGTGAAGAAGTTTGAATATTCTCTTTTGCGGTGACGCCGGTGTACGTCAGGGCATCTTTATGTCCGCACTTTCCATTTGTAAAAATACGACTGCGGATCTGAACTTTTATATTCTGACCGCAAATGCCGGCAGGCAGGACGCCATAACCGCTGATTTTGCAGAAAAACTCAGTCTTGCCGTATATGACGAAAGCAGAAGCAACAGAGTGATTTTGCTTGACATAAGCGAAAGCTTTAACGGCTACCTGCCAATTGCAAATATGAAAACGCGTTTTACACCGCTTTGTATGTTGAGGCTGTTTGCCGATATAACACCGCAGATACCTGACAAAATCCTGTACCTCGACACCGACGTGCTGTGTCGCAGAGATTTCTTAAAATTTTATAACACGGATATGACCGACGTTGATATCATCGGCGTGCCCGACCGTTACGGAAAATGGTTTTTCGGTAATATATTTAAACACGATTATCTCAATTCAGGCGTGCTTCTTATGAATATGGCGAACATCCGTAAAAACGGTCTCTTTGAAAAATGCCGAAGGATGTGCCGTGACAAAAAAATGTTTATGCCCGATCAGTCGGCACTCAACAAGTTGGCACTAAAAAAGAAGGTGCCTGCCGTATACAACGAGCAGGGCAAAATCAAAGAGGCAACCGTATTTAAACATTTTACGACCTTCTTTAAATTTCTGCCGTATTTCAGGTCTGTCACCGTAAAGCCGTGGCATATCGACAGGCTTCATAACGAACTTGGAATTTTTGAATTTGACGATATATATAAAAGGAGTATTGAAAATGAATAGAGAAATCCCCATATTTTTTACGATAGACGACAACTATGCGCCTTTTCTGGCGGTAGCACTCAATTCCGCAATCAAAAATGCAAATTCCGCCCGTACGTACAAGGCAATAGTATTGCATCAGGGTTTAAACGAAACGAATATACAAAAATTAAAGGCACTCGAAACGGAAAACTTCAAAATTGAGCTTACCCCCATGAAAGCAAATTTTGATGCACTCGACGACAGAATGAGTAACCGTCTTCGTTGCGATTATTTTACGCTGACGATATACTTCCGTCTGTTTATCCCCGCAATGTTTCCGCAGTACGACAAGGGTATATACATTGACAGCGACGTGGTTTTGACAGATGACATTGCAAATCTTTTCGATATAGATATGGGTGACAACTTTATTGCCGCCTGCAACGACTTATCGATAGCCGATATTCCGCCTCTCGTAGCGTATACGGAAAACGCCGTTGGTGTAAAAGCAGAAGAATACATAAATTCAGGCGTTTTGCTTATGAACCTGAAAAAAATGCGTGAAAACGACCTCGAAGGGCATTTTCTGAGCCTGTTGAACACCTATCACTTTGACAGCATTGCACCCGACCAGGACTATCTTAACGCTATGTGCAACGGCAAAATCCTCTATCTTGACGAACGTTGGGATGCTATGCCAAACGATGCAAAGCCACCTCTTGAACGTACCGGCATCATTCACTACAATCTGTTTTCAAAACCCTGGTGCTATGACGGCATACAATATGGCGATATTTTCTGGAAGTATGCACAGGACAGCGGTTATTATGACGAGATACTTGCATACAAGAACTCATACACCGACGACAAGAAACAAGCAGACGGCGAATGTCTTGAACTTCTTGTACGCAGAGGTACGGAAATCCCCGAAAATGAGATTACCTTTAAAAAAATGCACGAAAACGGAGTAAAAATCAGATTATGATTATAGGTGACAACCGAAAAAAAGTCATTGAAAATATTAAAGATTTTGCACAAAGCGGAAAATTTCACGAAAAAGTTGAGTTAAACGATCCCGTTCTCACCCCCGCACAAAGTAAAGAAATCACCGACTTTTATGTAAATAACAGAAAAACACCGACCTTCAGAATTAAAAAATCCATTGCCGTTTTCCTTGCAAAAACCGCAACACGTCTTATAAACAAGGACACCGAAATCATAGGTCTTGAAAAAATACCCGAAAATATCGGCGGTGTTCTCATTACGAGCAACCATTTCAGCCCTCTGGAGAACACGGTTATACGCCACCTGACCAATACGCTTGGCAGGCGTGACCTTGCCATAATAAGCCAGACGTCGAATTTTGCCATGACGGGTATTATCGGCTTTCTTATGAATTACGCCGACACCATCCCCCTCTCAACCGAGCCTCGCTATCTGGCAAGAAATTTTCTTTCCGTACTGAGAGAAAAACTGGTGGATAAAAAACAGGCGGTACTGCTTTATCCCGAGCAAGAAATGTGGTTCAACTACAGAAAACCCCGTCCACCCAAAAACGGCGCATATTTTTTCGCGGCAAAGCTAAACGTCCCTATCGTATCCTGCTTCGTGGAAATGATTGACAAGGACGAGGATGATACACCGGAATTCAAAAAGGTAAAATACAAACTGCACGTATTGGACGTTTTATATCCTGACGAAAGCAAATCGACAAAAGAAAACACGCAGTTGCTTTGCGAGGCGGATTACAATCTTAAGAAAAACTGCTACGAAAGAGTTTACGGCAAAAAACTGACCTACGTTTTTGAAAATTCGGATATTGCAGGCTGGAAAGGCACGTTATGAAAGTGAGATATTATCAATCGTTTACCGACGATTTTGCACAAAGCGCAAATCAGGATTTTAATCTGCCCGACGATTACGTCTGGGTGCGAAATGATGTTTCGTCAAAGGTTTTATCAAATCTTATTTACGGTCTTGCCATCGTTTTCGGCGGGATTTACTGTAAATTATTTTTGCATACGAAAATAAGAGGCAGAAAAAATATTAAAGGCGTAAACGGTGACTTTTTCATTTACGGCAATCACACACAACCCGTCGGTGACGTTATTCTGCCTGCATTGTGCGTTCTTCCGAAAAGAATCTATACGGTAGTCAGCACGGCAAACTACGGTATACCCGTTATCGGGAAAATACTTCCGTACTTAGGAGCACTTCCGATTGTCAATACGCTTCACGGTATGAAGGAGCTTACCAAAGCAATCGGGACACGCATCAAAAAAGGACACCCCGTTGTAATTTATCCCGAAGCTCACGTGTGGGAATATTATACTAAAATCCGCCCTTTCCCCGACACTTCCTTCAAATTTCCCGTAAAATTCAATAAACCTGCATTTGCAATGACAGTCACCTACAAAAAATCAAAATTATTCAGGCGACCGATTACCGAAGTCTTTTTTGACGGCCCATTCTATGCAAAGGGTAACACCGCGGCTGAAAAAACGGCAGATTTACACAGCAAAGTTCTGCTGACAATGCAGGAGCGTAGTAAAAACAGCAATTTTGCTTATATCGAGTACAAAAAAAGTGAACCGTAGTTCACTTTTTTATTTTGCATCGAAAGCACGCAGGCGGCCGCAGTTGGCGCAGAAGGAGAGGGTTATATCTGCATCTTTTATAACAAATCTGTCACCTTCAATATCCATCTCGGCATCGGGCGAAAGGGTGTACCCGTTTTCATTAAGAAAAGCCTCTGCACTGTGTCTTATATCCTCGGCAGTTGCCTCGCCGTCGCATATACAGTCGGATGTCATAAGCCGTATGGGCTTACCCTCACTTCTCGATAACCACAACGTGTCGCCGTCTTTCGTAAGGATGTAGCAAGGAATATTCCCCTCACTTTTGCCCGAAATTTCCCAGCCGTCTCCCGCAATTTCAAGTGCCTTTTCCTGCCCTATATCCCCGGCTGATTGCAGAACCTCAGCATCATCTTGCGAGTACTTGCCGTCATATTTTAAGGTCGGCACACTTTCTATGGCGTTTATCGCATCCGAAAGCTGCTGACCGATATCGTCAAGTTCCTTTCGAATCAGCCGAAAACCGCTCGACTTTTCGGTTGGTGTAACAACGTCACGAAAACTTGATTTTTTATTTCTCAGTAAAAGTAATATGTCATCCAGTTCATCCGTTATCTGTGATGCGTACTGTGTCAGTTCCTGTGTCTGATGGTCGGAGGTTATGCCCTTATCCGCAAGATAGGCAACGTAGTCTGCCGTTCGGTTGAAATACGCCTCAAGAAGAAGCATATCGTAATCGGCAAGAGGCAGTTGTGAGAGCGCTTCTATCGCTCTCCCGCAGGCAAGCGAAACCGCTGATGAAGTTTCGTCGATATCGGTATTTTGCGTGTCACGAAGGCTGTTTTCGACCTTGTGGGCACAAGACGTCAGCACGCCAAGCGCCTTTTCGTATGCCGCGTCGGTAAAACGCTGTTTTTCCGCCATTATAGTGTAGAGTGTTATACAAAAACCTATTGCTATGACAAGTGCACCCGTTAAAAAAATCGTCCTTTTTTTCATATTCCTTACCCCGTTTGATACTTTCAGGCATATTTTTATCTATATTTATTAAAAATATTCTATATATATTGAAAGAAAGGTTCGACTTATGATAAAATAACGAATTATAAGGGGGATTATGTCCAATGGAAGAAATGTCAAGAAACTTTATTGAAGAAATAATTGCTGAAGATCTTGCCGAAGGCAGAGTGAAAAAGGTTCACACACGTTTCCCTCCCGAACCTAACGGTTATCTGCATCTCGGCAGCGCAAAGGCTATACTTATAAACTCGACTGCCGCTAAGAAATTCGGCGGTCTTTTCAACCTGCGTTTTGACGATACCAATCCTATCAAGGAGGACGTTGAGTACGTCAGGGCTATTGAGCAGGATATAAAATGGCTGACGGGTGAAGAGCCCTCAGGCGGTATCTTCTACGGAAGTGACTATTTTGATAAATGCTACGAATTTGCGGTGCTTCTCATTAAGAAAGGCCTTGCATACGTATGCGATCTCACGCAGGAGGAAATGCGTGAATACAGAGGCTCGCTTACCGAGCCGGGTAAAAATTCACCCTACAGAGACAGAAGTGTTGAGGAAAACCTTGACCTCTTTGAACGCATGAAAAACGGTGAGTTTGAGGACGGTTCTAAGGTTCTCCGTGCAAAGATAGATATGGCGTCCCCCAATATGAATATGAGGGACCCTGCCATTTACAGAATCGTGCACACCTCACATCACAGACAGGGGGACAAATGGTGCATCTATCCTCTTTACGATTTTGCACATCCCATTCAGGACGTGCTTGAGGGTATTACGCACTCCTGCTGTTCGATAGAATTTGAAAATCACCGCCCGCTTTACGACTGGGTGGTAAACAATATTGATGCGGGACACAAGTCGCATCAGTACGAATTTGCACGTCTTAACGTGACCTATACGGTAATGAGCAAGCGCTATCTGCGCCACCTCGTTGAAACAAACTACGTGGATGGTTGGGACGACCCCCGTCTTCCCACACTCTGTGCCCTCCGCAGAAGAGGTTACACACCCTCGTCAATAATAGAATTCGTGACAAGGGCAGGCGTTGCGAAAACATACAGCCTCGTTGACATCGGTCTTCTCGAATACTGCATCAGAAACGAGCTTAATGAAACTGCACCCAGAAGAATTGCTGTTACGAAGCCTTTGAAGGTTATCATAGACAACTATCCCGAAGGACAGACGGAGTATATAGACATCCCCAACAACCCGAAAAATCCCGAGGAGGGTGTGCGTTCACTCCCCTTCACTAAGGAACTTTATATTGAAAGAAGTGACTTTGAGGAAGTTCCGCCCCCGAAGTTCTTCCGCTTAAAGCCGGACGGTGAAGTACGTCTTATGGGATGTTATTACATCAAATACGTGGGCTGTGACAAGGACGAAAACGGCAACGTGACCGCCGTACACTGCACCTACGACCCCGAGACGAGAAACGGCTCATCACCCGACGGCAGAAAGGTCAAGGGCACTATCCACTGGCTTTCAAGCGAGTATGCAAAGCCCGTTTCACTCAGACTTTACGACAGGCTCTTTACTCTTGAAGACTTAGGCGATATGGAAGAGGGCACCGATTTCGGTGACTACCTCAACGAAAATTCACTTACCGTGCTCGACAATGCTTGCGTTGAGCCCTCACTTGCCGACAGTAAGGCAGGTGACCGCTTCCAGTTCGTAAGAAACGGCTACTTCTGCCGTGACAGTAAGTACGACAATACGTTTAACCTCATCGTCGGTCTTAAAGACAGTTACACACCAAAGGAGAAATAAAATGGATTATAAAAAACTTGCAGACATACTCTTCCCCGACGTTACCGATACACCAGAAGATATATATGCAAAATACCCTAAGAGAGAACTTCCCGAAGGTGCGGCTGTAACGAGAATGGCACCCTCACCCACGGGCTTCGTTCATTTCGGAAGTATGTTCCCGACGATAACCAGTGAAAGACTCGCAAAGCAGAGTGGCGGTGTATTCTATCTGCGTATCGAAGATACCGATGCAAAGCGTGAAGTCGAGGGCGGTGTCGAGGATATTATCGAAACCTTCCGTTACTACGGCATTGAATTTGATGAAGGCGCTACCGTAGACGGTGACAAGGGTGCCTACGGCCCCTATCGTCAGAGACAGCGTAAAGACATATATCACGTATTTGCAAAAGAACTTGTGCTTGCAGGCAACGCCTACCCTTGCTTCTGCACGGAGGAAGAACTTGCAGACATTCATACACAGCAGGAAGCGCAGAAGGCAAACTTCGGCTACTATGGTCAGTGGGCAAAATGGCGTGACAGAAGCCTTGAAGATATTGAGGCGGCTCTTGCAAAAGGGATGCCCTACGTTCTGCGTTTTCGCTCTCAGGGCAGTGTCGAGCGTAAAATCAAGCATACCGACCTTATAAAAGGCGACCTTGAACTCACCGAAAACGACATTGACCACGTGCTTTTAAAGTCTGACGGTATTCCCACCTATCACTTTGCACACGTCGTTGACGACCGTCTTATGGGCACGACGCACGTCGTAAGGGGTGACGAGTGGCTTTCAACACTCCCCTTCCACCTTCAGCTTTTTGATACGCTGGGCTGGAAGCGTCCGAAATACCTGCACATATCCCCTCTCATGAAGATGGACGGTGAGTCAAAGAGAAAGCTTTCAAAACGTAAGGACCCTGAGGCAGCAATGTCCTTCTACAGAAGTGAAGGATACCCCGTTGATGCGGTTTACGAATACGTTATGACAACGCTCAACTCCAACTTTGAGGAGTGGCGCAGAGCAAACAAAGAAGCAAGTGCGAGAGACTTTAAGTTCTCACACAAGAAGATGAGCGTTTCGGGCTCACTCTTTGACCAGGATAAGCTGACCGACGTTTCAAAGAACGTTATCTCCGCAATGGATGCAGACACCGTATACGAACAGGTGACGGCATGGGCAAAGGATTACGATAAGGAACTTTACGATATACTCACTTCCGACGAAAACCGTGCAAAGAGCATTTTTGCTATCGGCAGGGGCGGTAACAAGCCGAGAAAAGACCTGTCTGCATGGAAAGACGTACGTGATTACGTAAGCATCTTCTATCCCACCATTTTCAAGGCGGAAAACACCTTCCCCGACAACGTAAAAGAGGCTTCTTTAGTGCTTTCCGACTTTGCAAAGACCTATAACGAGAATGACGATATGGACACGTGGTTCTCCAAAATCAAGGAAATTTGCGTTAAATACGGCTATGCCGAAAAGACGGGCGATTACAAGAAAGAGCCCGAGAAATATAACGGACACATCGGCGACATTTCATCAGTTATACGTGTTGCGGTAACAGGCCGCACGAATTCTCCCGATATGTATGCGGTAATGCAGATAATCGGCAGAGAAGAAACGCTCAAGAGAATTGATGACGCCATAGAATTTTTAAACAGGTGATTAAATGAACGATAAAAAAACCGTATTCAGCGGTATACAGCCAAGCGGAAAAATTACGCTCGGCAACTATCTCGGCGCAGTTAAAAACTGGGTTGATTTTCAGGAGGATTGCCGTTGCATCTTCTGTGTCGTTGACGAACATGCCATCACGGTAAGGCAGGAGCCTGCAAAACTCCGCGCACAGACCTTTGAGCTGCTTGCACAGCTCATCGCCTGCGGAATTGATCCCGAAAAATACGAGGACACCGTACTCTATATACAGAGTCACGTGCCTCAGCACGCTCAGCTTTCGTGGCTTCTCAACTGCTACACTATGTTCGGTGAACTGTCGAGAATGACTCAGTTTAAGGATAAGAGTTCAAAATATTCGGATAATATAAACGCCGGTCTTTTCACTTATCCCGTACTTATGGCAGCCGATATTCTTCTCTACAAGACGGATATCGTACCCGTCGGCATTGACCAGAAACAGCATCTCGAGCTTGCACGCACCATAGCACAGCGTTTCAACGGTGTCTACGGCGATACGTTTACCGTACCCGAGCCGTTTATACCCAAGGCAGGTGCGAAAATAATGAGTCTGTCCGAGCCGACAAAGAAAATGAGTAAGAGTGACTCAAACGAAAACGGCTACATTCTTCTTGCTGACACGCCCGACGTGATAAACCGCAAGATAAAACGTGCTGTCACCGACAGTGAGGCTCTCGTCTGCCGTCGTGACGACAAGCCGGGTGTCAACAACCTTATGACAATTTACTCTATTGCCGCAGGCAAAACTGACGATGAAATCGTAAAAGAGTTTGAGGGCAGAGGCTACGGCGACTTCAAGGCTGCCGTTGCGGAGGCACTTATAGAAATGCTCCGTCCCATTCAGGAGAAGAAGGATTATCTTCTTCAGAATAAGGACCATCTTGAAAAGATATACACCGAATCTGCAAAGAAGGCAGAATGGCTTGCATCACGCACGCTTGAAAAAGTTTACCGCAAGGTCGGCTTTGTGGCGAAAGGAAAATAAATATGATAAAACTTGCTCTCCTGTGCATTATTGCGGCATATCTGCTGTCGCTGGCGCTTACGCCCGCAGCAAAAAAGCTTGCGTTGCACTTTGGCGTTATGGACGTTCCGAAGGATGCCCGCAGAATGCATAAAAAGCCCATTCCGAGAATGGGCGGTCTTGCAATTTATATTGCTTTTATCGTCACCTCGCTGTCAGTATGCAACATTGACAAAAAACTCATTTTAACGCTTACAGGTGCAACGATAATCGCAATACTCGGAATCATTGATGACAAATTTGCACTCCCCGCCCTGCCAAAACTGGTAGTTCAGTTAATTGCGGCGGCTCTCCCCGTTATAGGCGGTCTGCGTATCGACTTCTTAAACCCTTTCGGCGTTGCCGAAAAAGGTTATTGGTTTATGGGTTGGCTCTCCATACCGCTTACTGTGTTCTGGATAGTGGGCATTACAAACGCCATAAACTTCGTTGACGGGCTTGACGGGCTTGCAGGCGGTGTTTCAACGATTGCCTGCGCATCACTTCTTGCAACTGCAGTGCTGACGGGTGCTTCGTACAACTCTATAATTCTTTTATCTGCACTTATAGGTGCGTGTCTCGGCTTTTTGCCCTACAACTTTCATCCGGCATCGGTATTTATGGGGGACACGGGCTCAACACTGCTCGGCTATATGCTTTCCGTAATAGCAGTCGGCGGTATGTTTAAAACCACCATAACGATATCCTTCCTTATACCCGTAATTGCACTCGGACTTCCGATATTTGATACGGCTTTCGTAATAATCCGCCGTATACTGAGCGGAAAAAGCCCCATGGCACCCGACAAAACGCATCTGCATCACAAGCTTATTGAACTTGGTTTTTCACAGATAAAAACCGTTCTTATAATTTATTTTATGTGTGCCGTGTGCGGTCTGATTTCGGTCGGTCTTGCTACGGGCTACAATCCGACTATGTGGTGGACCGTACTTGTCTGCTATATACTTTGCATATTCTTCGTGAGAATTATTCTCACCGCTTATCACAAGAAAGAACTTGACAAAAAAGAGGATGTAAACAATGGATAAAATCAAGGTTCTTGCCGTATTCGGCACAAGACCCGAAGCAATAAAAATGGCTCCGTTGGTTTTAAAACTCAGAGAATATGAGCAGATTGACTGCCGTGTCTGCGTTACGGCACAGCACAGAGAAATGCTCGATATGGTGCTCGACCTTTTTAAAATAGAGCCCGATTACGACCTTGACATTATGGCACCGGGACAGACGCTCTGCGGAATATCGTCAAAGGTTATTTCGGGTATGGCTGACGTGTACGGTGATTTTGCGCCCGACCTCGTTCTCGTTCACGGGGACACAACAACGGCAGTCACCGCCGCATTTTCGGCATTCTACTGCGGTGCAAAGGTTGGTCACGTTGAAGCAGGGCTTCGCTCGTTTGACAAGTATTCACCCTATCCCGAAGAGATGAACAGGGTGCTTATCAGCGATATTGCCGACCTTCACTTTGCCGCAACACCCGACAATAAAAAGAACCTTCTTGCCGAAAACGTCAAAGAAGGCATCACAATTACCGGTAATACGGTTATTGACGCTCTCTCCTACACCGTAAGAGAGGGTTACGAGTACAAAAACAGGGACGTTGCCGATTGTCTTTCTTCCTGTGCAGATAAGAAGATAATTCTTATGACGGCACACAGAAGGGAAAATATCGGTCAGCCCTTCGTTAACATCTTTACGGCTGTTAAGAACGTTGCTTTAAAGCATCCCGAGGTGCAGTTTATATATCCCGTTCATCCGAATCCCAACGTGCATAACGTTGCACACAAAATGCTTTCGGATGTGGAAAACGTGCTTCTCACCTCACCCGTCGATACTGACGATATGCACAATCTTATCAAGGCAAGTTATCTTGTTCTGACAGATTCGGGCGGTCTTCAGGAGGAAGCCCCCTCACTCGGCAGACCCGTTCTTGTTATGCGTACCGAGACAGAGCGTCCCGAAGCGGTCGATGCAGGCACGGTTAAGATGACGGGCATTGAGCAGGCCGATATAGAAAACGACCTCGAAACGCTTCTCACAGACGAGGCAGTTTACAACAAAATGGCTCACGCCGTAAATCCTTATGGTGACGGCAATGCAAGCAGACGTATTGCAGAGGCTATTCTTTACCACTTCGGTAAGGGTGAAGCACCCAAAGATTTCCGCTGAAACGGAGAGACTGTATGAAGGAGAAAGGCAAACTCTTTTTTACAATTTTAATATTTGCGGTTATATCCGTACTTCTCTTTATGTGGCTGCCCTCGGCAGGCACAATAGTCACGACTTCGCCCTCGACGCCGATGGATTCTGCGGAATTTTCGGGTGATAAACTCGAGGTTGACGAGGACGGTTACGAAACGCTTGAGATAGATAAAGAGTCACTTGAGGCTATGCTCAAAAGTTACACAAAGCCGTCAAATCTCTCTATGGATATAACTTTTACGCTGTCACCCTCATCGGAGGACACGTCGACGACCTATATCAAATACAGGAAAAACGGTTCCCGTGAAACCGTGCGTTACTACGGTGCAGGACAGAAACTCCTTACCACCTACACCATAACCTCAAGGGGAGTAAACGTGAGTGATAATCAGACGGGTGAAAGTTACACTTTGCCGTCAAACAGTATTTTTACTTCGGACCGACTGCTCGGCCTGCCCGACCTTGAATGGTTTTACAGCGCGGCAGAGTCCAACGTTTCACAGATGCGATTTGACACACTCGGTAATACGAGAGTAATCTATCTCGAATACAGGTATCCACGCCTTTCGCAGACCGAAAAGTACTGGATATCCACGGAAAACGGCATAGTGCTTCGCAGCGAAACGCTGATGAACGGCAGAACATATATGACGGTAAACGTCACAGATATAGAATAAAATGGTATGCACTTTGTGCATACCATTTTATTTTTGTTTCATTTTGTATGTTTCTATTACATTTGTTATCGGCTTGTAGAGTATCAACATAATTAAAAAGTTTCCTGCACCGTGTATAAGGTCGTAGGGTATTCCTGCCACCCACCATGCAAATGCACTTCTAAGACCTGCTGACAGCGTCTCCCCAAGAAAAATATAGACCAGAGAATTAAGTGCACCGAACAAAAGTCCGAACACGCCTGAAAAAACACTCCAGAAGGTTACAGATTTTACCTTTGAAAACAGTTTAGTAACGATTGCAAGAAGGGGCCACGTGTAAAGATACATTATCCACCACAGATTGATGCCGAATATAAGCCCCTCAATCACGATAAATACGGGAATTGCAAAATAAATGCTTTTTCCGAAATATAGTGCAAACAAGATTATCCAGAATGACGTCAGTTCGATATTCGGAAGGCCCATAAACGCAATTTTACAGACCTCTATCACAGCCACCATAAGACCGACCGTAACTATTTCACGGGAGGTTATTTTTGTTTTTTCCATTTTATGCCGCCGTATACGTAATTCCAAACACATCGCCGTCCGTTACGGGTTGCCTGTCCGCACCGTAGTTTCCGTATTCCCCGTTGACATAGAGTGCCCAATATGCACCGTTTACGTTATAATCCGCCGTTTCACCGTTTACCGTCAGTATCATACCGTCATCAATTGTAAACGTAAGTGCCTCTATCTCCTCCATCACTTCTATGAGATAAAGAGCATCTGTTTCCACGTCGTAGGTTGTCACCTCTCCACTTTGTGAGGTAACTTCAACAGTTACGTTTTTACTTCCCTCTGCAGTTTTCTCACCGAAGTGTAAGTATACGAACACCATTGCCAACGCAAGTATAATTGCAACTGCTGTTCCGATAATTTTTTTCATATTTCTCTCTCCTTAAAATAAAATGACCTTTTACACGCAGTAAAAGGCCATAATAATAAATAAATGCCTGTACCAATTACTCGTGGTATGCAATATTTACGGGCAGGTCTTCTGACTTGTGTTCAACGGAATGCTTCCCTTCTCGGCAAATTGCCAATGGTATGAAACACCCCTCCCACTTACAGCGACGAGTTCGTGCAGGACTTACACCTGCTTCCCTTTTCACCGAATCGAGTATAAAACCCATTCGACACCTGTAAATTTACAATATTATATTTTTAATAAGCGCATATACCGCCGGAATAAATATCGACGGCAGCATATTTGCAACGTTGATTTTCTTTATATCAAGCGTGGTAAAGCCGATACACATAATGAGCACGTTGCCCACAAGCGACATCTGCGATATAACGTCTGCCGGAATAAAACTTCCTGCAACGACCGCCAGCAGAGTTATCGCCCCCTGATATATTATAATCGCCAGCGCGGAAAATGCAACCCCAAGACCGAGTGTAGTTGCAAGAATCATCGACGTAACACCGTCAAGAAGTGCCTTTATGTAAAGCATATGCGGGTTGCCTGCCATTCCGTCTTCAATACTGCCGACGATTGCCATTGCTCCCACACAGAAAATTACAGACGCCGACACGAAACCTTTGACGAAGGTGTCACCGTCACCGTGTCCCGCAAACTTATTTCCGAGTGCCTTGCCGATTTTTTCAAAACCGACGTCTATTTTACAAAGTTCACCTATAACCGTACCGATTGCAAGCGATATTACCATAAGCAGCAAATCTGTCGTCTCAAGGCCGTTTTCGGTCACCTTTATGCAGTTTGCAAGCGCACCTGCAATACCCATTATAATGACCGAGATAAATATCGCATTCTGCAGATTGGTTTTAAGTTTTTCCGAGAGACCTTTGCGAAAAAGTATTCCAATTACTGTTCCTGCTACTATCGCGGCGGCGTTTACCAAAGTACCTGTTCCCGGAATCACGCCTTGACGCCTCCCTTTTCAAGAAGGTCCTGCTTGATATCCCACAGTTTTTGTGAAAGGTCAACGTAATAACTGTGCGGATTTTCAAATCTTAAAACTTCATCCCACAGAGTAGATACCTGCTGAGCACAATATTCTCTTATCTCCTTGATGTCGGGCGACTGATATACCTGCTTACCGCCGATAAACACGGGTATCTGAAGTTCTTTTGCGACAAAATTCGTAACCTTTTTCTTTTTCCACTTATAATCGGGGTCAAACAGAACGAGCGGTTTCGTATCGTCTACCGTTTCATCATATACGCAGATAAGGTCGGCAATCGCCTTGCCCGTTTCACGCTCAAAAAGTCTGTACGGCTTCTTGAAATGCGGTGTCGATATCTTTGCCACGTTCTCACTAATCTTGATTTTGGGAACTATATTTCCATCCTTATCCTCAACCGCCGCAAGTTTGTAAACACCGCCGAACACGGGCTCACTCTTTGAGGTGATGAGCCTTTCGCCCACACCAAAATTGTCAACGCACGCACCCTGTGCTATAAGGTCGCTGATAATATACTCGTCAAGTGAATTCGTTACGAATATACGGCAATCCTCATACCCTGCCGCATCAAGCATCTTTCTTGCACGCTTTGAAAGATACGTGATGTCACCGCTGTCAATTCTTATTCCGAGAGGACGCTTGCCCAAAGGCTTGAGAACCTCATCAAACACCTTGATTGCAGTGGGAACACCGCTTTCAAGCACGTTGTAGGTATCAACGAGAAGCAGAGTATTGTCAGGATATTCCTCGGCATATACTTTAAACGCCTCGTATTCACTGTCAAACATCTGCACCCATGAATGTGCCATCGTTCCGCTGCAGGGAACACCGAAAAGCTCGTCACTGAGAACGCATGCCGTACCCGTACAGCCTGCAATATATGCCGCACGTGCTCCGAGCACTGCACCCGCAGGGCCCTGTGCCCTTCTTGAACCGAACTCGGCAACGGGTCTTCCCTGTGCCGCACGGACTATTCTGTTTGCCTTTGTGGCAATAAGACTCTGATGATTTACGGTAAGCAGAATAAACGTTTCAAGAAGCTGTGCCTGCACTGCAGGACCGCAGACCGTTATAACCGGCTCACCCGGGAAAATGGGTGTGCCTTCGGGTATTGCATAAACGTCACATTCAAACTTGAAATCTTCAAGATATTTTAAAAATTCCTCATCAAAGCAACCCTTTGAACGCAGAAATTCTATGTCTTCCTTTGAAAAATGAAGGTCATTAAGATACTCTATAACCTGCTCAAGCCCCGCCATAATGGCAAAACCGCCACCGTCGGGCACCTTGCGGAAGAACATATCAAAATATACTTTTCTGTCGCCTATTCCCCTGCGGAAATAGCCGTTGCCCATCGTGAGTTCATAGAAATCACAGAGCATCGTATAATTCTGTTTTTTTGATAAAAAACTCATTTTTCTCACTCCTATACATTGAAACGGAAGAGCACTACGTCACCGTCTTTAATAACGTATTCCTTACCCTCACTTCTGTAAAGCCCTTTTTCACGTGCAGCCGCAATGGAGCCACATTCAATAAGGTCGTCATATGACACGATTTCGGCACGGATAAATCCTCTTTCAAAATCGCTGTGGATTTTGCCTGCCGCCTGAGGTGCCTTTGTACCCTCTTCAATAGTCCATGCACGGACTTCTTTTTCCCCTGCCGTGAGATAACTTATAAGACCGAGCAGACGGTAGCAGGATGCAACCATTCTGTCAAGACCGCTTTCCGTGAGATTAAGGTCGGAAAGGAAAAGCTCCTTATCCTCTTTGGAAAGTTCAGAAACCTCAGCCTCCATCTCGGCACATATGGGAAGAACTTCCGCATTTTCCTCTTTACCCCTTGCAATTACCTTCTGGTAATGGGTGTTTGAGTCTATGCCCGTCCTGAAATCATCCTCACTCATATTTGCCGCATAAATAACCGGCTTTAAAGTGAGCAGATTTGCACCTTTGGCAATCTCAAATTCATCCTTCGTGTAATCAATGCTTCTTGCAGGCAGACCGTTTTGTAAAACGGCAAGTATTTTCTCACAGAGTTCACATTCGGCAAGATTTTTCTTGTCGCCGCCCTTCATCGTCTTTTTAAGACGGTCAATCCTTCTCTCCATCATCTCCATATCCGAGAAAATGAGTTCGAGATTTATAGTTTCCATATCACGAAGCGGGTCAATGCTTCCGTCAACGTGGGTTATATTACCGTCCTCAAAGCAACGTACAACGTGTACTATCGCATCAACCTCACGGATGTGGGATAAGAACTTGTTTCCGAGACCTTCACCCTTTGAAGCACCCTTTACAAGACCTGCAATATCAACAAATTCTATAACAGCAGGCGTCGTTTTTGCAGGATTATACATTTCGGTAAGCCTGTCCAGACGCTTATCGGGAACGGCAACCGTACCCACGTTAGGCTCTATCGTACAGAAAGGATAGTTTGCCGACTGTGCCCCCGCATTCGTAATAGCATTAAAAAGCGTGCTTTTACCTACGTTAGGCAATCCCACGATACCAAGTTTCATTAAAATTCCTCCAAAGTTTAAATTTTGTTCACCAAATTGAAATAAAGATGTATAATAATGATAGTATACAGTTTTACAAATGATTTATCAAGGAGTGAAAGACAAAAAATGGAAGATATAAAAATCCTTGTATGTGATGACGACAGAAATATATGTGAACTTTTACGCCTTTATCTCGTTAAGGAGGGCTTTACCGTTCTTACTGCGACAAACGGCAGCGAGGCGCTTTCCATTTTCCGCAACAACAAGACGGATATGGTTCTGCTTGACATTATGATGCCGAAACTTGACGGTTGGCAGGTATGCAAAGAAATAAGAAAGACCTCTGACTGTCCCATAATTATGATAAGTGCAAAGGGCGAAGTTTTTGACAAGGTGCTCGGTCTTGAACTCGGCGCTGACGACTATATCACAAAGCCTTTTGACACCAAAGAGGTCGTTGCCAGAATCAAAGCCGTTCTCAGACGCTCGCAAAACAGCGAGGGGGACGCTTCGACAATAAAATGCGTGAAGTATGATAAACTTGAAGTAAATCTCACGAATTACGAACTGCGTGTTGACGGTAAAACCGTGGATACGCCCCCGAAGGAACTTGAACTTTTATATCATCTTGCAAGCAATCCCAACAGGGTATATACCCGCAATCAGTTGCTTGACGAGGTGTGGGGTTTTGAATATTTCGGCGACTCAAGAACGGTTGACGTACACGTAAAACGTCTGCGTGAAAAGCTTGAGGGCGTTTCGGACAAGTGGGAACTTGCGACCGTGTGGAGCAAGGGCTACAAATTCTCAACGACAGAGGAATAATATGCTCAGAAGACTTCATACAAGATACCTCGGCATTCTGCTGATAGTGCTGTCCCTGTGTTATATCACCTTTTCCGCACTTTTTATATTCACGCTCAACCGAACGGTCAAAGGCAGAATGAAAAGTACGCTTGAACAGACGAATGCATACGCCCTGTCGGTAGTTGAAACGATTGAAACGTCGGTATATCCTGCCGACTATATCACAATGTATCAGAGGCAGATGTTTCGCAGTATAAAGGTGCTTACTGAGTACACGAATACCGATATTACCATCTGCGATGCACACGGAAATATAGTTTTTACCACGACGGAACGGCTTGACGGTATTATAAACATCCCCGAACTTCAGCGTGCCAACAAGAAAAAGGGACTCGTTCAATCCGATTTCGGCAAAACTTTCCGCGAAAAACAGTTCGTATACATGGAGCCTCTTGAAATAAACGGTGTTCCGCTGTATTATTCTGTTGCAACCACGTCGGCAGGAGAATATAATCAGTCATTGAAGGGGTTTACCGCAAGTTTCTGGATGATTGCAGTATTCGTATTCGGCGTTTCGGTGCTGCTTTTTGCATTTACTATTCACAGACAGCTTGCCCCCATTAAACAGATGACTCAGGCTGCAAAAAAATATGCCAAAGGGCAGTTTGACGTACGTATTGAAAGCAGTCGTATCGAGGAGATAAACGAACTGGGCAACGCCTTCAACAATATGGCGGAGAGTCTTGAACATCTTGAGGATGCACGAAACACTTTTGTGCAAAACGTGTCACACGACCTGCGTACCCCCATGACTACGATAACGGGGTTTGTTGACGGTATACTTGACGGCACCATCCCGAAAGAAGAAGAGGAATACTATCTCGGGCTTGTTTCTCAGGAAACGAAGAGGCTGTCAAGACTCGTATCAACTCTGCTTGATATTTCAGAACTTAAATCGGGTGCAAACAAGCAGATAACGGAGTTTGACGTTGCCGAAATAATAAGTCAGATACTCTTTTCGTTTGAACAGAAGATAAACGGAAAGAAACTTTCTCTTGACTTTGATTTTGATATGGACGCCCTTAACGTAAAAGGCGATAAGGACGGCATTTACAGGGTAATATACAACCTTATAGACAATGCAGTGAAATACTCATTTGACGAAGGTACACTCAGGGTAAACACTTCGGTCAATCAGACACATGCGATAATTACGGTCTATAATACGGGTATGGGCATAAAAGAAGACGATATTCCGTTTATATTCGACCGTTTTTACAAAACGGACAAGTCGAGAGGCAGGGATAAAAGCAGTCTCGGACTCGGTCTTTATATAACGAAAATCATAGTGGAAAACAGCGGCGGCAATATTATGGTCCGCAGTAAATACGGTGAATTCTGTGAATTCTCATTTACAGTGCCACTAAAAGCATAACTGATAGGAGGATAATTATGTTTGAAAATGAAAACTTAAATGAAACACAGCAGGAAACGGTAACACCGACTCCTGAAGAAGAGATAATCGAGCCCGTGGAGGCAACACCCGTCACAGAGGAAACTCAACCGCCCGAAGAACAGCCGAAAAAGAAAAAAGGCAACAAGGGCGTATGGGTATTTTTAGGAATACTCGTCTGCGCAATAATTGCAAGCGGTCTTATAATAGCGGTAAGTCTGCGACACTCCGGAACAGTTATGCCTAACTTCGTGGAAAAAAATCCCGAAGGTACAACCGAAATAACGCAGAATTCCACACCCGGTGTGGAATACACGGTAAGCGAAGACGGTATTCTCGCCGTTCCCGAAATTGTTGAAAAGGTAAAGCCCTCGGTTGTCGGAATAGTTACGGAATCGGGCTTTGGCAGCGGCTTCTTTATAAGTGCCGACGGGTATATACTCACGAATGCACACGTCGTGGCAAACGCACAATCCGTGACAGTATACGACAGCAACGAGAAAACCTATAACGCAACGATAGTCGGCAGCGACAACCAGACGGATATTGCAGTCATAAAAATTGAAGGCACGGATTTTCCCGCTGTGGAAATCGGCGATTCGAATATGCTTAAACTCGGCGAAACCGTAGTTGCAATAGGAAACCCGAGAAGTATGGAACTGTATGCCTCCGTTACAAGCGGTATCGTTTCAGGTCTTGACAGAACGATTTCCGTTGAAGGCGTCGACTTTAATCTTATTCAGACGGACGCTTCCATCAACAGCGGTAACTCGGGCGGTGCACTCATCAACCACTTCGGTCAGGTTATAGGCATTACCAATGCAAAATTTGCTAACAGCGAAGGCCTCGGTTTTGCAATACCCGCAAATACGGCTATCCCGATTGTAAACGAACTTATCACAAACGGCAGAGTTACGGGCAGACCCGTAATCGGCATAATGGGTCAGGATTTAAACACCTTCTACGGCATGAAGGGTGTATACGTTACGGACGTGCGTCAGGACAGTGACGCATACAAAAAAGGTCTTCAGCCCGGTGATATTATTACCGCTGTAAACGGCGAGGAAGTTTCCACAGTCAATGCACTTTCGGCAAAAATCGGCTCGATGAATGCAGGTGACACGGTTACTCTGTTCGTATACAGAAACGGAAGATATTTTACGCTTGACGTAAAACTTATGCCCAACGATTAAACAAAAAACGGACAGGAAAACCTGTCCGTTTTGTATTTACTTTCATTATCAATAATGTTAAAATTATTGCATACTAAATAATGAAGAAGTGTAAAAATGATAATACTCGGAAAAACCAAAGAATATGAAATAATCGACAAAATAAAAACTGCCGAAGGCATCAGTCGCCTTATTGAACTTGCGGAAAAGCATTGTTTCTGCGGTAATCTGTGGCACTGCTTTGTGGCGTATCTTGTTATGACTGACGAAAATCCCTTTTCCGTCGGTTGTGAAAGACGGCAGGTGCCCGATAATGCACTCACCCAAACGGTAAAAGCAGATTTTGATGAGCTTTATACGCTTTTCAACCGCTCAATGCTTGATGAAATCTTTGACGATTACGTTCCCATGAAAAAGCCTGACGACGAAACGGTTTGTATAGGCACTCTTGCATCCGAATTTGCAAAAAAACTTGAAAATGCATCGAATGCAGACGAGTTTTTCAAGGTGTGTACGGATTTTTATGAAGCCTACGGCGTGGGTGAGCTCGGTCTTTACCGTGCTTTTGTGTTGAGTGAAGACGGTGCTCTCGTTCCCGTCACACATTTCCGCCGTGTCACCCTTTCGGACCTGTGGGGTTATGACGTGCAGAAAGCACAGCTTCTTGATAATACGAGGGCATTTGTTAACGGCAAGGAAGCAAACAACGTGCTTCTCTACGGTGACAGCGGTACGGGAAAATCCACCTGCATCAAAGCCATTTTAAACGAGTTTTATAAAGACGGTCTCCGTATGATTCAGGTGCAGAAAAGTCAGTTTAAATATCTGGGCGATATCATAGGCAAAATCAAGCACCGCGGTTACGCCTTCGTTCTTTATATGGACGATTTGTCGTTTGAGGACTTTGAAATCGAATACAAATATTTAAAGGCTATAATTGAAGGCGGTCTTGAGGAAAAACCAAAAAATCTCGCGATATACGCCACGTCGAACAGACGTCATCTTATCAGGGAAACCTGGAAAGAACGTGGCGATGACGACGTTCACAGAAACGAATCGATGCAGGAGAAAATATCACTTTCCGACAGATTCGGTCTGCAGATATACTTTATGAAGCCTATGCAGACGCAGTATTTCGATATGGTGGAATACCTCGCAAAAAAAGCAGGTCTTGATATGAGCAGAGAGGCACTTGAAGCCGCCGCAAAGGAATGGGGCATTGCCCACAGCGGTCTCTCGGGCAGGGCTGCAGAACAGCTTATCAAGCATCTCAGTAAGGAGTTTTAAATATGGACAGAAAAGAACAAGCAGCAATTTTACACGACAGAGGCTGCAACTGTGCACAGGCAGTTGCCTGCGCTTATTGCGACAAAGTCGGCGTTTCGCAAGACGTTGCATTTGCCTCAATGGAAGGCTTTGGTTTAGGTATGGGTAAGGCGATTGCAACCTGCGGTGCCCTTTCGGGTGCTATTTATATAGCATCACTTTCAAACAGTTGCAAAAATCCCGAAAATCCCACGACAAAGGCATCAACCTACGCTATTGCAGGAGGGCTTACCGAAAAATTTCTTGAAAAATGCGGTTCTCTCGTATGCCGTGAGATAAAGCAAAACGGACGTGTATCCTGCCCCGAATGTATAAATTTTGGTTGTGACTTATTAGACGAATTATTAGGAGAGTAATTATGATAGATAATACGGCTTTTTACAAACTTTCATACGGTCTTTTCGTGCTTTCGGCAAAGGACGGGGATAAGGACAATGCGTGCATTGTAAACACCGTCATTCAGATAAGCGATAATCCGAAAACAATTGCAGTTGCGGTTAACAAGACCAATTATACACACGATATGATAAAGAAAACAGGTGTTTTCAACGCCTCAGTCATTGACGAGAGTGCGCCGTTTTCCGTTTTTGAAAAGTACGGCTTTTCAAGCGGAAGAAATACGGACAAATTCACACCCACCGACCTTGAAAACCGCACCTCAAACGGTCTCGTTTACGTAAAGGACAATGTGTGTGCCGTTTTCTCGGCAAAGGTTATAGCCGAGCAGGACTGTTCAACACACACTCTTTTCATCGCACAGGTTGAGGAATGTGAAGTCATTGCCGACACGGCACCTATGACGTATGCTTACTATTTTGCAAACGTAAAGCCCAAGCCCCAGGCAAAGAAAAAGGGCTGGGTCTGCAAGATATGCGGATACGTTTACGAGGGAGAAGAACTTCCGCCCGATTTCGTCTGCCCCCTTTGCAAACACGGCGCCGAAGATTTTGAACCGCTGAAATAATAAAAACGACAGGAAATATTTCCTGTCGTTTTTTATTTTAGCCGTGTAATTTGGTGTCGGTGTACTCGTCGTTAAGTTCAACTTTTCCGCCGTTTTCGTGGCTCAGCAACCACTGCATAACTTCGGGGTTGCTGTAAGTGGGATCCCACGATCTGTGTCCGAGTTCGGGATATATGGTAATTTTTGCATTTCCGCCTTTTGCGTTGACTGCATCCACCATTTTATGCGATTCCTCAACAAAAACGGCCTTATCGCGCTGACCGTGGAACGCCCATACGGGAACGTTCGCAAGTCTTGCCGCATTCCAGTACATACCGCCGCCGCAGATGGGCACGATAGCCGCAAACATTTCGGGAATACTCATCGCAAGCTGCCACGTACCGTAACCGCCCATGCTGTTACCCATAAGATAAATCTTTTTTTCATCAACGGATTCATCCTCGGCAAGCGTGTTGACGAGCTTTTTAAGGTCTTCCATATGGTCAAACCAAGTGTTTCTGTTACACTGGGGTGCAATCAGCATAAAGGGATAGTCCCTGTTAATCATTTTGAAAAAGCTGTTGCCCTTGAGCAACTCAATATCCGTTCCGCGTGTACCCGCACCGTGCAAAAATATGATAACAGGATATTTTTTACCACTTTCATATTCCTGTGTGTACGTTTTTATGTACTGCATTCCGTTTAACTCTAAAACTTCCATTTCCATAACACTTCCTCACTTTACACTTTTATTCATATTGTAGTACAACGCATAAAAAAAAGCAAGACTTTGGGCCTTGCTTTTACTGTTATCTTCTCGTTGTTCTTCTTCGGGGCTGAATGGGCGTCTGCGGTGTCTGAGGACGTGTGCCACTCTGCTCATCACGGTAGAAGGTGACAAATTTCACCGAGTAAAAATCACACGATTCATACGTGTCTTCAAGCGGGTGATAGAGCACGAAAAAACTTGAACCTATTTCGTGCAGAATACCCTCTTTAGTCGTCATATTCTGCGTTCCGATTAGAAATTCACACACAACGTAACTGTCTATGTTATCGGCAAGCATCTCCTGAAGTGTTTTGTCGACGTCTATCGGGCGCTCTGCGGAACTTCCGTTAAAAAAGGTCATCGGAACGTAGGTTTCCGTTTCCGGTCTCTCCGTGTTATACATAGGATAACTCTGTGTATCGTCCATATCTTATCTCCTTAAAACAATATTTATGTCAAAGCATAATCGTCGGTCGGGTCGTAGAAGCAGTGCTCCCCTATTCTGTCGGCAAAGGTGCCCGAATTGTTCGGGAAGGTATCCCTGCACTCCGGCGAATAGGGGTTGAAAAACCACAGTGAATCCCCGACCGTGTTTAATCTGTTGCCCGCTATCGCCCAATCGGCAATGTCATAGTGTATCTGTTCGGGTCTCATATTATAAATATTCTGAGGGGTGTAGACGCCGTTTTCATATTCGGAGGCACAGTCGTACTGACCGGGTTGAAATATAATATTTCTGATACTTCCTCCCTTAGAAACCCTGCTGTATTCCCCCTCTGTTGCACGGACACGGTTCATTATCGTGCCTGCAACTGCTTTCATACCAAGGTCGCCCTCACCTCCTGCTTCGCATTGGATAAGGCGGGCAAGAAGTTCTCTCTCATCATACATTGTTATACTTGTTCTTCAAAAAAGTCACGTTCTCGGCGGTATCCTGCTGATAAGGTATCTCTAACGTATCAAGTATACCTTTTGCAAGGGCACTTCCAATCTGATAAATGTTACTGATAATGTATTGTGCATCTGCAGGGTTGTCGTGGAAAGCAACCTCGACAAGCGCGGCAGGTGCCCTTGTGTATCTCATCTCATAGAATCCCTGACCGCCGAAAAGAGGGGCCGATTCTTTTACGCCGAGTCCCTCCGTGGGTGAAATCATTTGCAGTTCTTCGTAGAGATTGTCTGCCAATTCCTCCCCCGTACCGCCGAAACGGTGTGTATATACCTCGGCACCTCTTGAAAGCCCGTCGCCCGCATTTGAGTGAAGTGCAACGTGAAGTCTCGGATTTACCGAGTTACTCTGTTCCACAGCCTCACGAGGTGACATCGAGGGGGAATTTCGTTCCACCGATACCCCGTGTCTTTCGAGTTCGTACTCAACAACGTCTGCAACCTGATTCATTCTGCCTTCCTCGGTACCGTAACTGCCGTACCCGATATTAAACTCCTGTGTTGACGGCGAAAGATAAACGTCTACCATATGTACCTCCGATATTCAATATATTAAATATTATTGCTGTGAAAAATAAAATATGCTAAAATACTTTAGGGTGATTAAATAATGGGTAATTTTGAAAACGAAAATTTAGAAGGCATATACGAAGAAAAATGTGACCTTCGTCTTGAAAATCTCTATAATCAATGTTATGCCGAACTTTCGCTTCAGCAGTCTAAGCGTGACCAGATAATTGCTGTTTATATAACGATAGTCAGCTTGCTTCTTCCCACGATTTATGATTTGAATCTGACGACTGCTGCCGCAGCAGGTGTATATCTGCTTATATACGTGATTGGCTTTATGCTTTGCGGTGTTATACGTCGATACCGTATATATAAAGAGGTATACTGGATTACCTGCCGTGTCATCTCCACTCTTATGCGTGTTAAGCCTGAACATATTACAGAGCCCGTACTTAAAAAGCTTTTTGCAGAAGTAATGCGTAATAACTTTTCATCGATAGTGGTGATGAAAAATAACAAGTTTTCACGACTTGCGACAACAAAGCGCCTTTCTTTCAGTGCGGAAACTCTCCTTTACAAGTTGCTTGCTCTTATGTCAAATGTTCTTTTAGGCATTTCCGTCTGGCTTTCTGCCTCAATCGTACTGCCGACACCGATATGTGCGGCACTTTCGATAATAAGTAGTGTAATCTCATATACTTATCTTGCACAAGCGTACGTTAATGACCTTTGCAAAGTCTACGCCTACTGTATTGATAAAAAGGAAGATTCATTTGAAAGCGCTTACCATAAAGCATGGTTCTTACACAGTTTTAATTAATACGGAGGATTGCAATGAAATTTAATTCTGTTGATTTTGATACGTACTTCAATAACTATCCCGATAAGGACGGTTTTTTCGGTAAATACGGCGGTTCTTATATCTCCGAGGACTTGAAAAAGGCGATGCAGGAGATAAACGAGGCGTATTTTACCATATGCAAATCAAGCAAATTTATAAGTGAACTGCGAAAAATCAGAAAAGAGTTTCAGGGCAGGCCGACACCTATTTCACATCTTGAAAGGCTGTCTGCTTCACTCGGAAACGTTCAGCTTTATGCAAAGCGTGAGGACTTAAATCACAGCGGTGCACACAAGCTCAATCACTGTATGGGCGAAGTGCTTCTTGCCAAATATATGGGCAAGAAAAAGGTTATCGCAGAGACGGGTGCAGGTCAGCACGGTGTTGCCCTTGCAACTGCGGCAGCATATTTCGGTCTTGAATGTGACATATATATGGGTGCGGTCGATATAAAAAAGCAGGCACCCAACGTTGCAAGAATGAAGATTCTCGGTGCAAACATAATCGAGGTTACACACGGCCTTGCAACTCTCAAGGAAGCGGTTGATGCGGCGTTTGAAGCGTATGCAAAAGACTATAAAAACAGCATCTACTGTATCGGCTCGGTAGTTGGTCCTCACCCCTTCCCCATGATGGTGCGTGATTTCCAGAGTGTTATAGGTATTGAATCAAGAGAGCAGTTTTTGGAAATGACGGGCAATCTGCCCGATGCGGTCGTTGCATGTGTCGGCGGAGGTTCAAATGCAATGGGTATGTTTTCGGGATTTCTCAACGACCCCGTTGATATATACGGTATTGAGCCTCTCGGACGTGGCACACAGCTTGGCGACCATGCGGCAAGTCTGCAATACGGTACGGAAGGCATTATGCACGGCTTTAACAGCATAATGCTCAAGGATGAAAACGGTGAGCCCGCACCCGTATATTCGGTTGCAAGCGGTCTTGACTACCCCTCATCAGGTGCCGAACACGCATTTTTGCACGATATCGGCAGAGTTAAATATGACGTAATTTCCGACGATGAAACCATTGATGCATTCTTTACACTTTCACGAATGGAGGGTATTATTCCTGCAATCGAAAGTGCTCACGCCGTCGCATACGGTATGAAGCTTGCAAAAACAATGGGTACAGGTTCAGTTCTCATAAACCTCTCGGGCAGAGGCGACAAGGATATGGACTACGTAATTGAAAACTACGGTATTAGATAAAAAAATAAGGTGTCGAAAGACACCTTATTTTTTATTCTTCAGTTGTTTCCATAGGGTCTTTGCCTTCAATCACTCTGACAAACTGCTTTGCATCAAGTTTCTCGTATTTGAGAAGTGCCTGTGCGACTGCTTCAAGTTCATCCTTGTGATTCAAGAGCATTTCTTTTGCCTTTAAATAACTTTCATCTATTATTTTGCGGGTTTCGGTATCAATAAGTGAAGCTGTCGCATCACTCATATTCTTCATATCGTTGTAGTCTCTGCCGAGGAATACCTCTTCATGCTGACTGCCGAGCGATATGGGACCGAGTTTTTCACTCATACCGTACTTTGTAACCATATTCTTGGCAATATTAGTTGCACGCTGAATATCGTTTGATGCCCCCGTCGAAATGTCGCCGAGAATTATCTCTTCCGCCGCTCTGCCGCCGAGAAGGGATATAATATCCTCCGTCATCTCGGTCTTTGTGGCGTACCATTTTTCCTCTTCGGGAATGGACAGCGTATATCCGCCTGCACCGCCTCTGGGAATTATGCTTATCTCGTGTACGGGGTCCTGTGTTTCAAGATAATGTCCGAGTATGGCGTGTCCGCCCTCGTGATATGCCGTAAGTCTGTTTTCTTTTTCCGTTATCTTGCGTTTTTTCTTTTCGGGGCCGACCATTACCTTGACGATTGAATCTTCAATGTCCTTCATGGTTATGACCTTACTCTTGTTTCTCACAGCAGAAAGTGCCGCTTCGTTAAGAAGGTTTTCAAGGTCTGCACCTGTGAAACCGCCCGTTCCGTGTGCAATCGTTTTAAAATCAACGTCTTCGCTGACAGGCTTTCCTCTTGCATGGACTTTGAGTATAGCCTCTCTGCCGATAGCATCGGGTGCCGATATGGTTATCTGTCTGTCAAATCTGCCCGGTCTTAAAAGCGCAGGGTCAAGAATGTCAGGTCTGTTGGTTGCCGCAATTATGATAATTCCCGAATTCGTGGCAAAACCGTCCATCTCTACAAGAAGCTGATTAAGCGTCTGCTCTCTCTCATCGTGACCGCCGCCGAGACCTGCACCACGGTGTCTGCCCACAGCATCGATTTCATCTATAAACACGATGCAGGGAAGATTTTTCTTTGCCTGTTCAAAAAGGTCTCTCACACGGGATGCACCGACACCGACAAACATTTCAACGAAGTCAGAGCCCGATATCGAGAAGAAGGGCACGCCCGCTTCACCTGCAACAGCCTTTGCAAGAAGCGTTTTACCCGTTCCGGGAGGGCCGTAAAGAAGTATGCCCTTGGGCACCCTTGCACCCATTTCGGTATATTTGAGCGGTGATTTAAGAAAATCAACTATCTCCTCAAGTTCCGCCTTTTCCTCGTCTGCACCTGCAACGTCGGCAAAGGTCTTTTTATTCTTGTCGTCAGAAAGCTTTGCCCTGCTCTTTCCGAAAGACATCGCCTTGTTGTCCTTGCCGCCCATCATATTCATCATAAACATAAATATGCCGACAAAGAGGAGTATCTCAATGATATACGGCAACATCGACACAAAGAACGACGGCTCTTTCGCAGGCTGGTAGTCGTACGTTTCGAGAATACCCGCTTCCGACTGCTGAGCAATGATTTCGCCGAGATCGGAATAGAAAATAGATATGTTTGCAAGTTTATATGACACCTTGCTGTCATCCTTAAGCGTAAGCTCAATCACGTTTTCGGAATCGACCGTAAAATTCTTTACGTTTTCACTCTTAAACTCGCTTACTATGTCGGAATACGTCTTAGGCTTTTCTCCCGACGAGTCAAAAAACCAGCCCGAAGTCGCAGCGATAACTATCGCTATGACAACGTAAAATATTATGCTTCTTAAAAATGCTCTTTTATTGAGTTTCAAAACTGACCTCCGTTATTTTTCATATACACAAGGCTTTAAAATGCCGACAAACGGGAGATTTCTGTACTCCTCATTATAGTCGAGGCCGTAGCCTACGACAAATTTGTCGGGAATTTCCACACCCTGATAATCAAGTTTTACTTCACATTTTCTTCTCTCGGGCTTGTTGAGAAGCGTTGCTATTTTTACGCTTTTTGCACCCTTTTCAAGAAGAAGGGGTAACACGTTACTCAGCGTAACACCCGTGTCAAGAATATCCTCTACAATAAGTATATGATACCCTTCTATCGGCATCGTTATATCCTTCTTTATTTCGACAACACCCGACGTTTCGGTGCTGCTGCCGTAACTTGAAGCAATCATAAAATCAATCTTACAGGGTATCGTGATATACTTCATAAGCTGTGACATAAACACGATTGACCCCTTGAGAAGACCCACTAAAAGAAGATTTTTGCCCTCGTAGTCGGCGCTTATCTTCGCACCCATTTCACGACAGATTTTATCTATCTGTTCTTCGGTAAGCAAAATCTCTTCTATATCGTTTAACATATTGCTGCTCATACTCCGTCCCTCTCGTATCTTATACAAAGAATATTTTTCGTATTTTTACCTGCTTCATAGCCCACGTCTATTCCGCAGCCGATTGCACAGACAACGCCTTTTTCATCTGTTATTACGGGCATACAATCCCTTTTTTCTTTCGGAATTTTGTTGTCTATATGCATTTTTTTAACCGTTTTGGTGCCCCCGTGTGTATGCAGGGCATCGCCGGTGCGTCTTGAACGGACACTGAGTGTACCGTATATTTTATCTTTATCGACGTAAAAAGTGGTGAATAAATTGTTAATCTTCCCGCACTTTTCTTCAAGAATGAGCCTTGAACCGTCGGAAAGAACGTTTTCACCGTACCTCAACGTCATTTCGTTAAGTTTTGGTGCAGTTTCACCCTTATCAACGACAATCGCATCATATTCACGCCGTATCCTTGCACCGCCTACGTCGACCGATGCCGACGGGTTGTCCGAATACACAAGTGAAAGTATATCCGAAACGTAAATCGAATTTACGGGAAGAGCGTTATCTTCAAGCAGTTTTTTAATTCTGCGCAACGCAAGTGGCTTTGGTGCTGTTTTAAGTGCTCTGCAGGACAACTCTATGCCCTCTGCACTCTCGCTTAAAAACTCGTCCTCACCCCTTAGAATGAATGAGTTTTTCAAAACAGACTCCTCCAAAGAAGGATTTTCCCGTTTTAACAGCGGTATGACGTGGTGCCTTATTCTGTTTCGTGCGGCATCATCCTCATTGTTGGTGCTGTCGGTAACGTATTCGCCTGCCGTTTTCTCCGTCTCTTCTCTTGAAAGACACATAATCGGCCGTACAAACACCTTACCGCCTTTTTCTATTTTAAGCGGTATACCGCAAAGCCCCGACAAAGCACTGCCTCTTAAAAGATTAAAAACAACCGTCTCGACATTATCGCTCATCGTATGTGCCGTTGCAACGACGTCGCCACCCGCTTTGCACAGTGCTTCGTAACGAAGTTCCCTTGCCGCCGTTTCCGTTGAAACGCCTTTTTCTTTGGCATAGCCTTTCACGTCAACACTGACAACCTCAATCGGAACGGACAGTTTTTCACAGAGTTCTCTGCAAAACGCCTCATCCCCGTCGGATTCTTCACCCCTGAGATTGTGGTTTACGTGCAGGGCACTTACGTCGTACCCCAGAGAAAGCAAAATCTTTAAAAGTGCAACCGAGTCCGCACCGCCCGAAAGGGCAACCGTCACTCTGTCGTTTTCTGAAAAAAGGTTGTTTTCCCGTATAAAAAGTTTTACTCTGTTATGCATTTTCATCACGGTGCTTTTCAGCAGAATAGAAACGTGTGTATTCACCGTTCCACGTAAAGTCTATATCGCCCGTCTCACCGTGTCTGTTCTTTGCAATACGGCACTTTGCCATATTGTAATCGTCAGAAAACTGGCTTGCAAGCGTATTTCTGTAAAGCATAAGAACTATATCGGCATCCTGCTCGATTGAACCCGATTCACGAAGGTCGGAAAGCTGCGGAAGCTCGTTTTCCTTGCCCTTTGCAGGACGCGAAAGCTGTGACAACGCAATTACGGGCACGTTTAGTTCCTTTGCCAGAATCTTTAAGTTTCTCGTAATATTTGATACTTCCTGAACACGGTTTTCGCTTCTTGTACCGCCCGTCATAAGCTGAAGATAGTCGATTATAACGAGGTCTATACCTTTTTCTCTGCGAAGCTTGGACTTCATTTCTGCAACCGTTATTACGGGGTTATCGTCTATACACAGGTGACAGTTTGACAAAACGTCGGTCGCCTCCGTAAGTCTTACCCATTCATTGTCCTGCACCTCACCTCGAAGCAGACGCTTACCCGAAATGAGTGCTTCACTTGCAAGAACCCTCGTTACAAGCTGTTCTTTTGACATTTCGAGTGAGAATACCGCAACGCCTTTTTTGAGTTTCGTCGTAACGTGGTGTGCCATATTGAGTGCAAGTGACGTCTTACCCACACCGGGACGTGCCGCAATGATTATAAGGTCACTCTTACAAAGACCGCCTATCATATTGTCAAGATCGTGAAAGCCCGTGGACAGACCTTTATATTCATCTCCGCCCTTTGACATAATTGATATTCTTTCAAATACATCAATGAGTATCTGTGGCAGAGGCTTGAATTCCTTGGTATTGTTGCCCTGTGCAATTTCATACACTTTTCTTTCGGCAGCGTCAATTATAGTCTGAAAATCCTCGCCGCCTTCAACACATAGTTGGGCAATATCCTGTGATGCACCTATAAGTGAACGGAGAATTGACTTTTCCCACACTATCTGCGCATATTTTTTTATGTTCGTCGAAGTTGGTACAAATTCGGCAAGCTGGATAACGTAGGCTTTACTTTCACCCTCGTCGTACCTGCCGTCCTTTTTCATTTCGGAAAGCAGGGTTACAACGTCTATCTCTTTACCCTTTATGTACATGCCCGTCATTATCTCGTATATGCCTGCATTCTTCTCAAAATAGAAGTCGTTTTTAGTCAGCATATCCGCTATGTCGCTCATTTTTTCGGGATCTATTATTACAGCGCCCAGAACGGCCTGTTCCGCTTCAAGATCGTATGGCATTTTTGCAATATTAAAATCAATTGCCATTTGAATATCCTGCCCTTCCGTTTAGAAATAAATTATTCTTCCACTACCGTAACGAAGAATTTTGCCGTGATTTCGGGATATATTTTCGCAACGGCCTCAACCGTCGAAAATGCTTTTATATCATCACAGACTATCTTCTTTTTGTCCACTTCAAGTGAAAGCTGTTTTTTGATAACTTCCGCAATTTCCTTTGTGGTTACAGCGCCGTAAAGTTTGCCTTGTGCACCGCCCTTTGCGGAAATTTTAACCGTTTTTCCCTCAAGCTTTGATGCAAGTTCCTTTGCTGCCGCGATTTCAAGTTCAATCTTGTGCTTCTGTGCAGCATCCTTCGTTTTCATAACGTTAAGATTTGCATTGTTTGCTTCAACCGCAAGATTTTTAGGAAGAAGAAAGTTTCTTGCATAACCGTCACTCACGTTGACGAGCTGACCTTTCTTACCGTGTCCTTTAACGTCTGCCTGTAAAATAACCTTCATTATTTAGTCCTCCATCTCAATATTTTCATTCTCTGCATATCTGTCGATCTGCTTTTTAAGCAGTTCTACCGCTTCTGTTATATCACCGTCAAACATTCCGCCTGCCGATGTGAAATGCCCTCCACTTGAAGCCGAGAGCTTTTCGACTATGTTCTGTACGTTTATAAGCCCCATAGAGCGTGATGATATCTGTACACCCGCCGTTCGCTTAACGAGTACGAAACTTGCTTCTATCCCTTCAACTGACAGAAGTTCATCTGCAAGTTTGCCGACGATGTCCCTCGTGTATACTGAATCGTCCTCAACGTCTATTGCCGATATAATCGTCTTTTTCCTGTATACCGATGCTATTCTTATACCCTCGGTAAGAAGTTTGAAATCCCTTTCCTTACTTCTGAAAAGTTTACGTACTTCCGTCGTATCCGCACCCATACTGCGTAAAAACGCCGCACTTTCAAACGTGCGCACGCCCGACTTGAAGTCAAAACCGTGTGTATCAAGCACGATACCTGCAAGAAGTGCATCCGCCTCCTCTTTAAGAAGCGGGTCTTCCATATCAATAAACTGTATAAATTCCGTTACAAGTTCACTCGCCGAAGATGCATACGACTCTATCTCCATAATATCCGCAGAATCTATGGCATCGGGCATTTTTCTGTGATGGTCGATAACCGCCACCGCACCTGCATTTCTGTATATCATTGGTTCTTCAAGCTGTCTTGCCAGATGCGTATCCACGATAACGAGAAGCGTATTCCTCTTAAGCAGGTCAAGCGCCACCGCACCGTCAACAAACACGTCCCTGTAATCAGGCAGAGCCGAGAGTTTGTCCACCACCGACATCGCAAGACACGTGCCTCTGTTGCATACGATATTTACCGGCTTTTTGCAGTTTTTCGCAATTCTTGCAACGCCTACTGCGGCACCGATTGCATCAAAGTCAGCCGCGGCGTGTCCCATTACGATAACGTTATCTGCACGGTTAATATGTTCCACGAGCATTGACGAAACGTAACTCGACTTTACCCTCGAAGACTTTTCTATCGTCTGGAAACGGCCGCCTATATGCTCAAAACTGTCCTTATCGCGACGGGCGTTGTTCTTTATCGCCGTCTGTGCACCGCCCCTTGCAAGTGCAGTATCAAGTGCCTGTTCTGCATATTTATATGCTGTTTCAAAATCCTTTCCGTCAACACCCACACCGATAGATGCCGTGAGCGAAAAGTTGTTTATCTTTATCTCGCTTATCTTGTTTGAAACGGGAAAATTCTCTGCCTTGAACTTGGCAAGATACTGCTTTTCAAATATGCAGAGATATTTCGAATCGTCAAACTTCTTTAAAAGACCGCCGCACGAATCCATCCACTCGGAGAGTACGTCCTCCGCCTGTGCCACTGCAGAGGCACGGCTTACGTCGCCCGCCCTGACGTTTCTCGAAACGACGCTCAGATTGTCAAGAACCACTATTGCTACGACAGGACGTGTATCCTCAAAATTCTTAAGTGCCTGCTCTGCATCGCTTACGTCCTGAAGATATACGACGGTGACGGGTTTTCTGTTCTGCTTTTCCATCTTGCCGTACATTCTGTATACTCTGCCGTTTACGGCGTTGATTTTAACACCCTCTTTAAGCTGATCTACCGAGTAGTCCTTCAGCGCTGCTTCGGGTGCAATATCCGTTAAGTCACGTCCGCATAATTCCTTGTTTTTCATAGCGGCAGATGCACTGTCGTTATTCCATACAATCACGTTATTGTCGCCCACGATAAACGTAGGTATACCAAGGTCCATAACCGCATTGTGTACTATGGCAGATATCGCCCTCGTGCCTTTGTCAAAATATGCGTACAGACCGATATGACGGCGCATATCCATAATAAGCAAAACGAGCACGATTACACCGAGCATCACGGCTTCACCGATTAAAAACTCGGTGCCGATACGGTATGATATGCCAAGCGTTATAAGTATAATCGCCGCTATCCACAGAATACGCAAATCGTATTTCTTTTTATTTTTCATATCTTACTAACCCCCGGACGTTATCGGTTACACCCAGATATACGAGTGCCGCCGTAATTCCAAATGAAAATGCAATTATCGCCACCGTGACAACGGTAAATATCGACACGGGTTGTTTCTTTACGAATATTTTTCTGAGTACCTTTATGCCAAGCACGGCAAACCACGGCATAAACGCCATATAGATGTTGCCTGCAATTATCATATCTCTTCCGCCTGCCGTCGAGAAAACGACGAGTGATACCAGCGTTATGATACCGCCGACGAGCGATAACGTATAAGTGTCAAGCAGGCTCACCTTGCCGTACCTCACTTTATACGAGAGTGCCGTACCTGCAAGTGCCGTAAGGGACGCTATAAGTAAAACCGTACCCGTCATCATATTCATAGACGCCGTCTTTACAACGGTAATCATCTGTCCGACATCAAGCCCCGCAATTTCCTCAAGCCCGCTTCCGTAAGCTTCGCTGAGTGCCGACATATAAAGCCTTCCCGCTTGATCAAACCCGTCCGACAGCCAGCCGATTATTCCTTCAGGTGTAATCGGTGCACCCGATGCGTACACGGCAAAGAGCAAAGCCGACACAATTGCGAGACACACCGCCACCGTAACCGTAAACGCCGTTTTGGTGTAGCCGAACGAATGTGCATGTGAAAAAGCAAGGCAAAAAGCAATTATCAGCATAAATACGAATAAACCGAACACGCCTCTGCTTAAAATCAGTGCTGCAGTTGCAAAAACAGCCGAAATGCCAACGGTAAGCATGGCATTTATGCCCGAACACGCACAGCAAAGTAAATACGTTACCACCACAAGAGGCAGTGATACGAGACCGAATATGCAAACTGTGTTTGCCATACAGTAAAGTGCAAACACAAGAAACCAAATGAATGAATTGTTTTTTCTCATTTCCAACTTCCCATATAATAGTATTTTATGATTATACCATATAATTATATATTTTTAAATATATAATTGCAAATTTATTGACACCGCCAAACAGACCGTGGCATGCACGGTCTGTTTACTATGTAGCGAGAAGCAATATTGCAATCACTATTGCAGAGGAAGCACAGTTTTTCTCTTTCATAATGAAAAAAAGCAGTACCGCAAGAATTATATCTTCGGTCTGAAACTTTTTTCGCGGTCTGTTTTCACGTTCAATTACCGTTTTTACCCTCTCCTCCCAGAACTGTCATTATCTTCATTATCTGAATTGCCTGATCTATCATCTCACTGCGTTCAGATGATAGATACGGCTTTATCGCTTTCAAAAGTTGTACGTTTTTGTCAGCCTCCGCCCTTGAATACGCCGCAATAAGAGGCATTATTTTATCCATCATTCCAAAATCCCCGAAGGGCAGCGGCGGCGGCTCAGGAGGGGCGACCTGCTGTCCCCTGTCAGCGGACACCCCCAAAGACTGTGCTATATTTTTTATTTTTTCCATACTCTCGGGGTCACTTAAAACGGAGGACAGCATTTCGCCGAAATCATCCATGCTTACTCCTCCAGTGCGTTTTTGATTTTTTCTATAAGTTCGGTATTCTGTGCAAGCGCATTTATGCCGTCTTTACCGCTGAGTGCCCCTGCAAGTGTGGACAAATCCGACGGCGTGAGTGCCCGTATAAGCCTGCCCATCGTTTCTTTGTCGGACAGTTTTTTCTTTGCCTCATCCGACAGTTTCATACCTGTTTTTTCTTCAACCTGATTTAATATTGCTTGTGTCTTGTCATTCATATACACCACTCCTCTTTTTCAGTATATGCCCGTCTTGAAAATAGTAACACTGTATATTATAATAGAGGTATGAAGATTCTTGTTTTTTCTGACACACACGGTCTTGTCGGCTGTATGGTCGACGCCGTACAAAAATACGATCCCGCAATGGTTGTTCACTTAGGCGACAATATTGCAGACGGCGATCTGCTTTCCTCTATATGCACAGGTCTGCCCGTGAGACAGGTTGCAGGCAACTGCGATTTTACACTCGGCGACTATCCGAAGGAGGATTTTTTTGAGATAGGCGGTTGCAAACTGTTCATCTGTCACGGACACACCTACGGTGTAAAAGGTGGAACGGAGCGTCTTGTCAAGCGTGCGAAAGAACTTGGTGCAGACGCCGCACTTTTTGGACACACCCACCTGCCGCTTATCGAAAAGCAGGGTGATTTATGGGTTGCAAATCCGGGTACCGCTTCGGGTTGCAGGACGGGCAAAAAAACCTTTATTTTAATCGAAGCGGAAAACGGCAATCTCACAATACACGGAAAACTTTTATGAGATATTGCAAATTGTAATTTAAAGTATTAAAATGGTTATATAGTAACAAATTCTTAAGGAGATATATTTATGTCATTTTTAGTTGAAGTTTCCGCACGTCACGTGCACGTATCACAGGAAGACCTTGAAAAGCTTTTCGGCAAGGGTTATGAACTCACCGTAAAAAAGATGCTTTCACAGCCCGGTCAGTACGCTTGTGAAGAAAAGGTTGCAGTTGTAGGTCCCAAGGGCGAACTTAAGATGTCAATTCTCGGTCCCGTAAGAAACGCAACTCAGGTTGAAGTTTCATATACCGATGCAAGAGCGCTCGGTATTGCCGTTCCCGTAAGAGAAAGCGGTGACACGAAGGGCAGCGCAGGCGTTAAGCTCGTAGGCCCTGCAGGCGAGGTTGAACTTGCAGAGGGTGCTATTGCCGCAATGCGTCACATTCACATGACGACTGCAGACGCTGCAGAATACGGCGTTAAGGATAAGGACATCGTTTCTGTAAAAGTCGGCGGTCCGAGAGGGCTTGTTTTCGACAACACCGTAGTCAGAGTGAGCGATACTTATGCGCTTGCAATGCACATTGATACCGACGAAGCAAACGCAGCAGGCGTTGCAGGTCAGGTTTACGGCGACATAGTTAAATAAAGAAACAAAACGGCGGTTGGATGGTTTCCAACCGCTTTTTTTAATATTTTTGCAAAATTTTTCCACTTTGAGTTGTGTTATTAGTACCAGCACTTTCACGAGCCGGATATGCCCTGTACTCAAAATTCGGAATGCGGAATTCGGAATTCGGAATTTCGGAAGATTTTTGATAAATCAAAAATCATTACACCATTGGGTCGCAGAGTATAAAAACTGGAAATTTTAGATTCAAACAAGTAAAATTCCGCAGATAATACTTTGTGTATTTTCAAGGGATTTTACGCAGTTTCAATCAAAATTTACCTTTTTAGACCATATCAGGTCCGTGCAAGTGATGGTAAAAAGAAGGGGTGAAAAAATGGATATTTCGTATGCTGTAAGCACTTTTGCACGAACCGTCGCAAAAGTTGCATATACATATACAAAAAACGTTCCCGATGCGGAGGATATTGCGCAGGAGGTCTTTATTGCGCTTATGAGCAGCGGTAAAGCCTTTGAAAGCGACGAGCATTTGAAAGCATGGCTCATACGAGTAACTGTCAACAAATGTAAAAATCATTTGAAAAGCAGTTGGATATCCAGAAGAAGTGAAATGCCCGATTTTGTCGGTTCACAGCCTGTCAGCGATGATAAGGAGCTTCTTTTCGCCCTTCTTTCCCTCGATGAAAAATACAGAGTCCCCCTTCATCTGTACTATTACGAGGGATATTCCATAAAAGAAATTGCCGAAATTCTCGGCAAAAAGCCTGCCACCGTCGGTTCACAGCTTGACAGGGGCAGAAATCTGTTAAAATCTATGCTTGGAGGTGATACGCTTGAATAAAAATGACTATATCACTCAGGTCGACAGCATCGAATTTTCACCCGACCTTGAGCAGAAACTCATTGACGGCGTAGCCCTTGCAAAACCCTCTAAAAAGCACGTGTTTTACCCCCTTTCCGCCGTGGCAGCCTGCATTCTGCTTGTTGTAATAATTGCCGTTCCTTTTGCAAGAAACGGTGCTAAAACCGCCGATAACAGCGTAGTTGAAACGCAGGATTTCAAGGAGAAAACGACGACGTATAGTTCAAAATTTGAAAACTATCTGGCAGATTCGTCACTAAGTTACGTTGAAGACGGTATGGCTGCCGGCGGTACACTTGAAGAGGAGTCAAGCGACGTTGCCCGTCTTCTCCACTGCCTTAAATTGACACACAAAAACGGTGAGAATCTCACCAAAGCGGAATATGAAGCCGAATGTAAAAGGCTTTCTTCCCTTGGTTACGACGCACACGTCTATGAAAACGACGGTGATATTAAAACAGACAGCGAGATTTGTATACTTCTCGGTCTCCTCAGCGATGAAGAATTCAGCGACACGGAATATAATTTTGAACTCACACTCGTAACCGAATAAAAAACTCATCCCTGACGGGATGAGCCTGATAAAAACTTATTCTTGTTGAAAAAATACATAAGCGGTACGCCCATAATATAACAAACCGCAAGTTCCCCTGCACCGATTTGAAGTGCAACTATCGGGAAGGCACCCGAAACGGCATCTACGTACAAAAACGTAAGCGTATAACCGACTATAAGTGCGTTTGAAATGACGGCAGGAAGCGGTGCATACCACGCTTTTTTTAGAGAGAATTCCCTTTTCTGACGTTTGCCGATATAACAGGTTATGACGGCGGCGAGAACGGTTGCAAACGTGCCGAGAACTATGTCAAAGGCGTTTCCCGTATACAGATTCGACACGAAACAGCCTACACCGAGTCCCCACACTGCTTCGGGCATAAAAAAGGGCAGTACCGTAAGTGCCTCCGACACGCGGAATTGCAACGTGCCGAAGCTTATCGGTGCAAAACCAAGTGTAAGCGCAATATACAGTGCTGCTATAATACCGCCGTAGACGATACGGCGAAGCGAATTCTTTCTCATTTAGTTTTCCTCCATAGTTTTGTTTTTGACATAGTTATTATGTCAGGTCAGGATGGTTTCGAACTGACTGATGATAATATTAACACATTAAAACAGAAAGGACAAGATATTATGAAAAAAACTCTGTGTATTTTACTCGCATTACTTATGGTGCTCTCGCTTTTCGGTTGTGGGGCAAATGCCAAAAACAAAGTGGCACAGGACGATTATGCAGTCGAAGAAAGTTACACCGCCTATTCCGATATGGCAGGCGGTACGATGAACTATACCGCTGACAGCAAGACGGACGGTATCGTTCCCCATGCCGAAGAATCACTACTTAATGACAGAAAAATCATCTATACCGCTCACATAAACGTCGAAACGACCGATTTTGAAAAAGGTGTAACGGCACTTGAAAACCTCGTTGCAAAATACGGCGGTTACATAGCAAATTCCGACGTCAGCGGTAACACACAGTATTCGGAGACGGGTACCGCCACCATAGTGAACAGACGTGGCTGGTATGAGGTCAACATTCCTGCGGGTATGCTTGATGCCTTTCTTGAAGAAAGCGGTAACGTCGGCAACGTGACGGGCAAAAACAAGTCAAGCAACGACATTACAGAGGCGTACAGCGACACCGAGATAAGACTTCAAACGCTTCGTGTTGAACAGCAGCGTCTTTTAGAACTTCTTGCAAAGGCAGACACAATAGAGGCCATTATACAGATTGAAGACAAACTTTCACAGCTCAGTTATGAAATAGAGTCTCACGAGGCAACCAAACGCAGTTGGGATAAACAAATTTCTTTCTCAAGCGTTACGGTAAATCTCAGAGAAGTTGAACTCTATACCGACGTAACTTACGGCAACCGCTCTGTATGGCAGAGAATAGGCGATTCTTTCGTCGGCGGTTTCAAATCTTTCGGCAGAGGCATAGTTAATTTCTTTATTGAACTTGTATATCTCCTTCCTTATGTTATAATTATAGTTGCGGTTGTTATTGCGGTCATCGTAATAAGGAAAAAACGCAAAAAAATTGCTAAAACGGAGAATTAAATGAAAAAACTTGCTATTTTACTGTCGGTTGTGCTCATTCTGTCGCTTTGTGCCTGCGACAAGGCAAAGCCCGACTTTGAGGCAACGGTAATCGAGAACAGAGAATCTATGCTTTTAGTTGCACCCGATGAGGATGAAAAACTTTATTCGATTGCCGACAGAATATACGTCACGCTTCCAGATGAAATTGACATTTCAGATTTCAATACGGGTGACAAAGTTAAAATCACTTACAGCGGTGAGGTTGCAGAAAGTTATCCTGCACACATTGCAGAAGTGTCAAGCGTAGTCCACATTACCGAAACCGAAGAAAAAACGGTTAAAATCCCTTCCGTTATGGTAAACGGCAAACTCTATTACTCGACGGGTTTTGAAAGCGATATTACCGCAAGGTGCGGTGTGATGGACGGTGAGATAACTTCAAGTGTTGATTCCACCGAGTTTCCGACCGAAAATAACCAGTCAAACTTCGGTAAAGGTTATTCATATCAGTTTATCGACCCGTACAGCATAGACGTGTTTCAGGAAGATAAGACTATCCGTTATGTAACCGAAGAAATTAAAAACGGCTGGTCTACCAACAATCACAACGAGGCAGAGGCGGCTGCAAAGGCGTATTATGCAGAAAAAGGCATAACGGCAGACAATTTTGAACTTACACCCGAAAGCCTGCCCCTTGTATACGGCACGATGCCGAAAAGTGCAATAGAATTTACATGTACGGTTGACGGACACGTACGTCAGATTACCCTTAATAAATATGACGGTGTATGGACCGTGACAGACGAATCCGAATATATAATAAGACCATAACAAAAAGCCTTGGGCGTGTTGCCCAAGGCTTTTTATTCTTCCGTAATTATAAACAGTTCATTTGGTGTGCAGTTAAATAGTAAACAGAGTGTTTCGATATTTTCATACCTGATTGATTTCGTTTCATTATTTACCATTTTATTGAAATTCTGATAACTCATTCCGAGTTGCTTATACAACCAATATTTTGTCTTGTTATTCTTCTCTAATAATTCCAGTACGTTTAACTTTACCATAAGATATTTCCCCATAACTTATTTTTTAATGAGATAATATCTTAGTTTTCCTCTTTACATATAGACTATTACATTATATAATGTAATAGTCTATATGTTTGGGGGCTATTCTATGTTGATTGATGTTACAATAACCGAACTATTTCCGGGTATATTAGGTTTGAATTGTCCCGGAAACGGTATGCATTATGATAGTTTAGGAAATGAAATCGAATGTTGTTGCGACGAATGTGATTATATGATGTGTTGTATGGAAACACATTCTATGGAAGAGTGCAAGGCATGCTCTAATGCGGATTGTCCTCAAAAAACAAAATTTCTTACATACATAGAAAAAGAGCCGATGTAAAATCACATTTGCTCTTTTTCATAATATATTTCTAAATTTCTGTTTCAAAGCCCGAATAAAATGCCTGCACCTTATTCCCGAGTTTTTCTTTTAATAAATCCACAGCACGCTCACCCGTACAATGACCGGTAAATATCTTTTCTATGCCCGTGTCCGACACCCTGTCGGCAAAGGCGTAAACGCCTTCATCATCCGTCCTGAACAGGTGGAAACCGCCGATAATTGCATAGATTCTTCTGTTTTCAAAGGTCTTTTCCACTTCTTTGATAATGTTGTCCGCACCGCCGTGTGAACAGCTGTTGAATATGACAAGCCCTTTTTCCGTTTCAAAAACAAGGCTCTGTTCGTGCGAAAACTCCTCAACAGAGTAATTTTCACCCGATTTTACGTACATACATGCCTCTTTTCCGATTTTATCAAGACCTTCGCTCTTATGCGGTATAAGATATATCCCCTCTTCAAGCTTGAAATCGTCTTTGACGTAGCAGATACGGTCGGCATACTCTCTCAAAATGCCCTTTTTTATGCCTATGTACTCATAGCCTTCATCGGTCAGCTTATAGCAGTTTTCGTCAGCACCACCACGAAGATAAAATACCGCCTTTTTGTTCCTTTCAAAAAACGAAGGCATACCGTCGGAATGGTCGTAATGGGCGTGGGAAAGCACACCGACATCAATATCGGCAATATCAACGCCGAGCATATCTGCATTTTTTACAAAATCGCCCGTCGTGCCCGTATCAAGCAAAATCTTTTTGCCGTTATATTCGATATATATCGCAAGTCCCCACTCACAGAGCAGTTCCCCCTGCGAGATATTGTCAATAAGCACCTTTATTTTCATATATTTACTCCTGTTTGCTTTAATCTACCAACAAATTTGAATTGGCTTAATTCTTATCTTTCACAAAGAAAGAAATACCAAACAATGCAACCATAACGATGGCATATATGGTATAGCAAACTCGCCATAGGTCAGGACCAAATTCAAATGTTCCAATGTATATTACCGTTCCCAATGCAGGATTGGACAGAGCACAGAAAACAAAGATTAATGCCACAATCAGCATTAAAAGGCTAATCAACCTTAATGTTCTTCTTGCTTTCATGCAATCACACTCCTTTGTCAAATTCTTATTTTTCTAACTGTTCGACCTATTGGAATTTGTCAGTATTACAACTGCTTAATCTCATTGGCAATCACAGCCACATCCTTTGCGTTTGTATCAATTTTAATGGTATTGAGTGCTTGATACATCGGTATTCTTGCTATGCTTCTCTCAATTACATCTTCAGAGCGAACACCTCTTTCTACATCCATTGATAATCTTTCACACAGAGTCTTTTCATCCGCTACAAGCGAGACGCATTTCACCTCACAGTTCTGTGTATCCAGTTTCTCAAGTATGGAATTGATAATTCTCTGCTCGTGCATCACCCAACAAAAAATAATATTCTCGTATGCAGAACATTTCAGAAAATTATTGAGTAAGTAACAAATATTATTCGTCACCATTGCTTTTGTTTCATCGGTTACTTGGAACGGATTTGCATCCCAACACCAATCTCCGTCAAGAAATACGCTATTCGGTAAATCCTGTTTGAGCTGTTGGCACACAGTTGTTTTTCCCACTCCCATCGTGCCGCCAATCATATATAATGTTTTCATCATTCACACCTTCGTCAAATTCTTATTTATCGAACTCATTATACCACAGAATCTGAAATATTACTATAGCATATTTGATTGTATTACTTCTCTATGTATTCGGCCGTTTTAATAAAAAGGTTAAATCAGTCGAACTTTCTTTGCAAGACGAAAAGAGCAACACCGAAATTTCTCGGTGTTGCTCTTTTCGCTTTTTGCTCAATTTGCGATTTCGGTGGCTCTGCGCATAGCTTCTTTTTCAGCATTAATTCTTGCTCTCACTTCCACAATCATCGCATCGAGCTTTTCTTGACATTCTTCACGAGTCTTGCCGTAGACGTTATGGCTTTCTCTCTTGCCGTTTGCATTTGTCGGTGTATATCTACCTTCGTATAAGTGGTCATTTAGTTCGTATATCCCTCCGGTGCCACTTTTTCTTATCTTACCCTTGTAAGGATCGAAGGGTTTTATTACTGGCTTGGGTTCTTCAATCACTTTGGTTTCTTCTTCATATACCTCATAATCTCTACCGTAGCTATTATCGATTTTTCTTGCTGCGTTTACTTGCATTTCATTAGTTATATGGCTGTATATGTCGAGAGTGGTTGCTGATGAGATATGACCTATCATAGCCGATAGTGTTTTTACGTCCATTCCACTTTCCAACGACATGGTTGCGAAGGTGTGTCGCAGATCGTGGAAGCGTATATTGGGAAGCCCTGCTTTTTGGAGCAGTTGCTTCATTTTACGATACGCCGGCGGAGGAGCCACGGGAAGTTCGGGGCGAAGCGGATCGGTGAAGATCCACTCGCTCTTGCTGTTCTTTTTACGCTCTCTCAGCACATTGGCTGTGCTGACGGGCAGATAGAAGCATCTCTTGCCTTTACCTGTTTTGGTTTCGCCTATGATGACTTCGCCGTTGCGCACGTTGATACTACGGTTGATATTCAGTTTGCCTTCGACCTCATCGAAGTCTGTCCATTTGAGACCGCACAACTCACCTCTGCGAAGTCCGGTTGTCAGCTCGGTGTAGAATAAGTCGCGCCAATGTTCCTCGGCATCGACCAGTTTCATGAAGGTATCAAGCTGCTCATCGGTGAGCACCTGCATTTCCTTTTTTACGATCTTCGGCACGGTTGTACCGTTTGTAGGCTTCTTGGATATGAGGTGTTCCTTCACCGCCATATCCATTGCTTCGTGGAGCATACAGTGTATCCGCACTACCGAGGCATCC
>JAZQAK010000019.1:0-2984 GCA_045545175.1 Feifaniaceae bacterium | reverse complement strand
AAGGGTGCCGTCGTCATTAAGGGGTGAAACGTAAACAGATTCATAAACTGAGCCGCCTACATAGTAATTGAACTTATAGTTTGCCGCGATGTACACATTATCAAAGTAAGCATCGCCGCTAAAACCGTGGATAATTACAATTCCTTCATTTGCAGAAACCTCTGTAGAATATGTTTTCCAGTCAGAAGTAAGGTTCGTGTTGGCAAGAAGCTGCACATCGGCAGCATAATTGAGTACATTAACAGTACCGCTTCCCTTTGCATCAAAGCATACTGTTATGGGACGAGCAAGCTCAAAGGAATAGTCCTGAAGTCTTGCATAGTGGGAAGCACCGCCCGAAGGAATGTTTGCATATGTTACCTTGTTGTCGCCGTCAAGGTAAACATTTGCACTTACTGCACCGCCGTATGTGCCGAAATCCACTGTGCTGTCGGGAACACCGACTGTACCCTTATCAAAGCCGTACTTAATGGAGTTTACGTTATACATATTGATACCCGGGTCGCCGACCTTAGCACCTGCGGGTGCAGTAGGCGCATCGGGAAGTATCTCCTCATTTGTTTCTTCAAATACAGCTTCAAGAGCAATATCTTTGTTTTCAAGGTTTACCGTTGTCACAATATTTTCTCCGTCAAGAGACCAGCCAAGGAATTTATAACCCGACTTATAGGGTGTAAGACCGCCGAGCTGATCTGCTTCTGTGTTTTCAATAAATGTGCCGTCAAGGACACTTATGGGTGAAACATATGCGTGATTGTATTCAGAACCGTCTACAAGATAGTCAATTCTGTAGTAGGGTGTTACAACAATATCGTCTATGTCAAGTGTGCAAGCAGCAGAGCCGTCACCTGCACCGTAGGAAATTCTGAACTGCTGGAAAACTTCCTTATCGGGAAGTCTTGTAAAGCTTGTGTTAAAATAATTCCAGCCGGGGTTTCTTACATACAGACAGTGCTTTGCCCATTCGTATGCAATATCACCGCCGTCATAGTTTGTGCCCGAGAAGTTACCGAATTTAACATAAGTTTCGCTTGATGCCTTTGCATAGAAGCCTGCATAGAAGGGTCTGTCTTCTTCGACAACAAGACCGTCTACACCGTTGGGATAATAGTGGGCATAGAGAATACCGTCATTTGTCTTATCCCATGAAATGTGGAGATAGTCTCCCCTGTCACCGCCGTCATTTGCAATGGTTCTCGATTCGCCTTCAACAAGATAGCTCTGGAACTGACCGCCGAGCCACCAGTTATTCTGCCAGTCGCCGTTGTCAAAGTCCACAAAGTTTTCTTCTGTTGTAAAGAGGTTGATACCGGGTGAGCCGATACCGACTGTTTCATCGGGTTCTGGATCAGGTTCGGGCTCTGTGGCATTCTCTTCAAAAACTGCATAGAGAGATACGTCCGCATTACTGAGCGATACAGTATCTACTGTTTCGGCAGAGCCGTCGGTAAGTGACCAGCCGACAAAGGTATAGCCGTCTTTTACGGGGTCTTCAATCTGAGAAGCAGATGCCGATGAAAGATATGCGCCGTTTGTGCTGTTTACGGGTGAAACATAGGCATAGTCATAGCTTTCGCCGTCAACATAGTAGTCAAATCTGTAGTACGCTGCGATTGTAACATCGTCAATGTCAACAGTCTGTGCCGTATCCTGAACGGTAGCACCTACACGCACCCAGTAATTTGACAGAACAGATGCATCGTCTTTGATGGTAAAATCTGAGCTGTAGTAATCCCATTCCTTACCCAAGAAGAAACAATGTCTCGAAAAATCGTAATCGACTTCGCTTTCACTGTTACCTCCGACAAGGAAATAACCGTCCTGCGATGAACGTCCGTAGAAGCCGACAAAAACAGGTCTGTCTGTTTCTATTGCGTAGCCTGCAACGTCATTTGCAGGATAGTGGGTGCCGTAGATGAAGCCGTCATTTGCTGCATCCCACGAGAAGCGGATATACGCACCTCTGTCGTCACCGTCATCCATAATGGTTCTTTGTTCGTTTGTTACAAGATAGCCTTGCAGCTGACTGCCCGTCCACCAGGACTGCATCCAGGTATCGGTAAAGTTATTTGCAACATTCGCACCGGTAAAGAAGTTCTTACCGGGAGTAAGTGCAAGACCCGATGCTGCAAGAGAAGCTATGTCACCTTCTTCTGCAAATGCTGTCACGGGTACTGACAAAACTATCATTAAGGTTGCCAATAAAAGAGAGAGTAGCCTTTTCATAGGTATTTTCCTCCTTATAAATTATTACACTTTAAGTATATCAAAAGGCAGCCACGGGTGTAAATATCTCACTTTTGTAAAAGTTATCCCTGCTTTGGATATTTTAGGGTATTTTTATATTAATTTCGTAACAATTTTGTTTTTATAATATCAAAACAGCATAATGGTTTTTCATTTATCCTTCTGTTTTCACAGCACAATTGTAAAAATGACAATTTGCTTTTAGCAGTTTTCTTGGCATAAAAAAGGAACGGTAACTTTTTATCAAAATTACCGTTCTTATTTGTAAGTGAGGGGTGTAAATAATACATTAATCCCCTAAAGTATCGACATCTCCGTTCTTATTTGGCAAAGACGGTTAATTTTGATACAATGATTATAAGCGGTGCATTTATCTTCGTAGAAAAGTTTCACGGTGAAACTTTTCTTTTTTGTAGGTCATTTTTTACCACAAAATTGTCCCAAAAAAGTAAATATGTGTCGGTTGATATCGTATAGTTTAACGTATAATCGTCATATAGAAGAAATAAGGAGTGACCCAAATGAACATCAGAAGAAGACAGCTTTTAGGCCCTACAAAAGATGCACCCTGGATGGATATTGCAGCACTTAACCCCGCAATTCTCGAGTACAAGGATATAATGATTATGCTTTTCCGTTCAAACGGAAGCGAAGGCAAAGCGTGGGACGATCCTGATGCAATTTATCCCATTGCCCTCGGCTATGGCTTCAGCACAGACGGCGGAGAAACCTGGGAG
>JAZQAK010000018.1:0-8036 GCA_045545175.1 Feifaniaceae bacterium | reverse complement strand
AAGGTACCTCCCTTTAAGCAGATTTCAGCTTGGCTTGCACACAGAAGAATTACAAGAAGAAACCGTTCTCTCAGTGTGGATATCGCACTTACGGTATTCTTAGGCATTTTCGGTATCATCAGTGTTCTTCCTCTCTGGCTTATCGTTGTTAACGCATTCAAGCCTTTGAACGAAGTATTCATGTTCCCTCCGAAGTTCTACGTGGTTAACCCCACAATGGATAACTTCCGTGACCTGTTCCAGTTGATAGGTAACTCTTGGGTTCCTTTCTCAAGATACATCTTCAACACAGTGTTCATCACACTTTTGGGTACAATCGGTTCTGTTATCATTGCTTCAATGGCGGCTTATCCTCTTGCGAAGTATAACTTCCCGGGTTCAAAATTCATGAGCAGCTTGATCGTATATTCTCTTATGTTCAACGGCTCAGTAACAGGTATCCCCAACTACATCATCATGAGCAAAATCGGTCTTATTGATACATATTGGGCAGTTGTTCTTCCGGCTATCGGCTCTACTATGGGTCTTTACCTTATGAGAAACAACATGACCCATATCCCGATGTCGCTTCTTGAATCCTGTAAGATTGACGGTGCCAGCGAATTCAAGATTTATTGGAAGATAGTAATGCCTCTTTCCAAGCCTGCATGGATTACACTTGTTATCCTTTCTTTCCAGAGCTTGTGGGGAACAACAGGCGGTACATATCTTTACACAGAAAAATTAAAGCCCGTTACATACGCACTCAGCCAGATTCTGGCAGCAGGTGTTGTTCGAACAGGTGTATCGAGTGCAGTAAGCTTGATTATGCTTATTGTTCCGGTTGCAGTATTCGTAATTTCACAGAGTAACGTTGTTGAAACGATGGCTTCGTCCGGTATGAAGGACTAAGGAGGTGCAGATTGTGAAAAAGAGAATTATTACTTTTGTTCTGGCTTTAGCCTTTACACTTATCCTTTTTGTGCAAGCTGTACCTGTTATGGCTGAGCATTCTAAGGATGCAAGCTACATTTACGACTTCTGGGGCAACGCAAACCAGAGCTTGTCTGCATTCCAGCTGGCAACAGTTATTGACGGCAACTCAATGGGTAACGGTCTTGACCTTGCAAGCGTAAAGGACGTATTTGTATACAACGATGAAGAAATCTACGTTGTAGACTCTACAAGCGGCAGAGTAAACATTTTCGATAAGGAGTTCAACTTCGTTGATTCTATCAGAATCATCAGAAACGAAGAAGGCAAGATAGTTGTTAGTGAAACAACAAACAAGCAGATGCTTCTTAACAGCCCCGAAGGTGTTTACGTTACTGACGAATTTATCTATATTGCCGACACAGGCAACGACAGAGTGCTTGTTCTTGACAGAGCAACACACGCACTGGAGCGAGAAATCACAAAGCCCGAAACTATGGTTGGTGATTCACTCTTTAAGCCCTCCAAGATTGCTGTTGACCATTCCGGCAGAATTTTCATCGTAGTTCAGAACAGTACAGAAGGTATTATTGAGCTTAACAGCGACGGTAGCTTCTCTCGTTACTACGGTGTAAACTCTCCCACAGTAAACCTTCTTGACTACTTCTGGAGAAGTATTGCTACAGATGAACAGAAGGAAACAATGGCGAAGGTTTATGCTCCTGCATTTTCTAACCTTCATGTTGACCAGGAAGGCTTCGTATATGCAGTAACACTTGATACAGCATCCAAGGAAATGGTTTTCCGTTTTAACTCCAACGGTGAAAACGTTCTCAGAAAGTTCGGTTATTCCGAACAGCTTGGCGACCTTCCCGCACCTATGGATGATTCCTTTGCAATGAGCACATTTGTTGACGTTGCAGTTAACGAATTTGGTGTATATGCAATATTGGATACAGTGAAGAACCGTGTGTTTGTTTACAACTTCGACGGTAACCTTCTTTCCATCTTCGGTGGCGAAGGCTCCACAAAGGGTACATTTGCTAACCCCACAAGTATTGCATGGATGGGTAACGACCTTATCGTAGGTGACGAAAACCTTTCTTCCGCATTCATATTCAAGACAACTGACTTCGGCGACCTTATCCTTTCCGCTGAAGAAAAGTACTACACAGGCGACTTTGAAGGTGCAGCAGTGCTCTACAAGGAAGCAGTTGAAATGAATGCAAACTATGACCATGCATATGTTTCTATCGGTAAGAACTTACTTATGCAGGATGAATATGAACAGTCTATGTACTATTTCCGTTTAGGTAATGACAAGACTTATTATTCTACAGCCTTCATGGGCTACAGAAACTTAATCATCCAGAAGTATTTCTTTGTACTGGCAATTGTAGTTGTTGCTTTTGTATGGTGGGTAATCAGCGGCGAAATCAAGTACAACAAGCAGCAGCGTAAGCTGGAAGAACTGTGAGGTGAGAGCGATGAAAAAGTTTCTTGAAGATTTTAAATATTTGACCCACGTTATCTTTCATCCGTTCGACGGCTTCTATGAAGTAAGATTCAGAGGCAAGGGTAATTACTACCTGGTTGCTCTTATCTTCCTTTTAAGTGGTCTTATGAACGTTATCGCATACCAGTACACAGGCTTTATTATGAACAATAATCCTCTCTATGGTATGAACTCTGTTACAATCTTCATTTTCGGATTGTTCCCGTATCTCCTCTTTGCTATCAGTAACTGGAGTATGACAGCAATCTTTGAAGGTAGCGGTAAGTTTTTAGACATTTTAACAGTTCTTGCTTATTCGCTTTTCCCCAAGCTTATAACAGATATTATCGTAATTATCTGCTCAAACGTTGTAACACAGGAAGAAGCAATGATTCTTACAGCTGTTCAGATGATCGGTCTTGTATGGTTCTGCTTCCTTGTATTCAGCGGCTTGTGCGTAATCCATGAATATGGTGCAGGCAGAAACCTTGCTATGATTATTGCAACCTTCGTTGCAGCTATAGTAATTATTTTCCTTGCTACACTGTATGTAACACTCGTTGAGAAGGCTCTTACATTCTTTACAGACTTCGCAACAGAACTTGCTAGGAGGTGATGATATGAAGAAGATTTTAAGTAAAATTTCACTTTTGAAAATTGTTACACTTATCGTTGTAATTGCACTTGTTGCTTCCTTCGTATCAAAGCTTCCCGAGCTTGTAATGAAGTCCACTCCTGTTCAGGATGTGCTTCAGTCAGGCTTAGGCCTTGAAGTTGGCGAAACAGTTGACAAGGCTCTTACAGGCAGCGTTAAGGTTGCCGAAAACGGTGGCAGAGCTCTTTATGTAGAGCCCAAGACCCTTAATGTTACAGTTGTTGATACAGCAACTAACAATGTATGGAGATCATCTCCTGCTGACGGCTCTCTCACAGAGGCTGAAAAGGCTCCCTTGTTCATCTCTTTCATTGATGCAACAGGTGCTCTTAAGACATGGGATGCATACACATACTCTATCGCAAACGACAACACAACACGTGAATTGGAAGCAGGCGAGAGCTATTCCGATACATACAAAATCGAAAAGATAGCTGACGGCTTCAGGGCAACACTCCGCATCAGCGAAAGTGAATCTACTGAGCTTAACCAGTACATGCCCAAGAAGATTTCTATTGCACGTTACGAGGAATGCTTCCTTAACAAAGCAACAGCTCTTTTCGAAGAAGGCAAAATCACAGAGGATGACCTTGCAAAGTACAATAAGGCTCTTTCCATGATTTATGCTATCGATACCGAAAAAGGCGACCACTACTATAACAAGTATGCAGGTACACCTCCGGTAACAGTAACAAAAATCCTTATCGACCTTTCCAAGAAGGTTGAGTATACTCGTGAAGACCTTATTAACGACTCCAGAGAATGGGACGTTACAGAAGTTGAATTTTCTCAGCCTGCTGACTTCACAGTAATTATGGATGTTACATTGGAAGACGGCGACCTTGTAGTTCATATTCCTACATATGAAATTACAGACAACAGTGAAGATGTTGACTACTACACACTTCATGACATTTCCGTATTCCCCAACTTTGGTCTTATAAACGCAAAGAACTACGACAACGGTTTCATCTTTGTTCCCGACGGCAGCGGTGCACTTTTCAACATCAACAGCTATGACAGCGGCTATGTTGAATACAACCGTCCCATTTACAACAACACATATTACGACACACTTTACGCTGATACAGAATACAACGAAGACCTTATGATGCCTGTATTCGGTATGGGTAAGGATGGCGTAGAAGCTATCGAAGTTCCTCAGGTAGAAGAAACAGAGGATGCTGCAGCAGAGGTTGTTGAAGATGCAACAGAAGTTGTAGAAGAAAGCGAAAGCGTTGAGCTTAAGACAGCTCATCAGAAGAACAACGGTTCTATGACAGGCTTTATGGGCATCATTGAAAGCGGTGCAGAAACTGCTTCAATCGCTGTAAATCTTGGTGTTTCCGATACATCTAACGGCGGTACAAACTTCAATAAGGTTTACCCCACATTCGAAGTTATGCAGTACTCCAACGTTAAGGTATTCGGTCCTTACAGCACAAACGATGCTAAGTTCCTTGCAACAACATCTTCCTTCGATATTGATGTAAAGGTACGTTACAAGCTTTATACAGAAAACTGCAACTACTACACAATGGCTGTTGATTATAAGGATTACCTTATAAAGACAAACGACCTTACAGTTGAGTATGCTGCCTCTCCCGGAATTTTCCTTGATGTTGTATCTTCTCTTACAATAGAAGACAGATTCATGGGCGTTCCTTACGACAGAACAATCTCTATGACAACATACTCCGAGCTTGGTGAAATCCTCAACGACCTCGGCGGTGTTGAAAAGGTTGTAAGCTATAAGGGTGCTTATAACGGCGGTATCTATAACACAGTTAACCTTAAGGCAAAGAAGACAAGTGCTAACGGCTCCAATGCTGACTACGAAGCTCTTATGAGAGAGCATGGTGACTCTATCTACATGAGCACACCTATCTCTTATGTATATAAGGATACAACAGTATTCAACGCAGGAAAGCACGCTCTCTTAGGCTTTGACTCTGAGCCTGCTCAGATTTATGATTACGACATCCCCACAGGCAGATTCAATCTGTTTGGCGAAGGTCACTGGATTCTTAGTCCTAACTACCTTCCCGGTGCTGTTGAATCCTTCGTAAAGAGCGCAGGCAACACAAATCTTGCAATCGAAGATTTGGGTAACATCGTATATGCAAACTACGAACCCGAAAACGAGGTTAACCTCTATCAGGGCGAACAGGTTGTTAAGAATGCACTCACAGCACTTACTGCTGATGACAGAAAGATTATCCTTTACAACCCCTTTGCAAACCGTATGATGTTTGCTCAGTACAGTGCTGAAATCTCCAGAGAAAGCAGCGACTACGGCTTGTTTGAACACAATGTTCCTTTCCGTCAGATTGTTATGAACGGTCTCACACAGTACACTACACTCAACGTTAACGAATCTTCCTCCGGCAGCAGATATTACCTCCTTCAGGCTCTTGAATTAGGTAGCATGCCCAAGTACAAGATTACATACAAGAGCGTAGACAGACTTAAGGAAAGCAACTACAGCGAGCTTTACGCAACACAGTACAGCCTCAACTCTGAAAACATCAAGGCTATGGCTACTACTGTTGCAGCAGAATTCGAAAAGATTGGCACAACAGAAATTGCAGGTCATAAGATTCTTGCAGAAAAAGTATTCGAAACAACATACGCTACAGGCGTTAAGGTTGTTGTAAACTACAACGCACTTCCCGTAGACGTTGAAGGCTACGGCACAATCGAAGCTACAGGCTACGTAATCGTTCCTGCAGGTGAGGTTACTGAAGAAGTTGTAGAAGCAGAAGTTGAGGAAGGAGGAGAAATCAATGAGTAAAAATGCAGTAAAAGCGGCAAAGCCTGCAAAGGTTAAAAAGCCCATGAAGTTCCAGACTACTCAGAAAATCAACGGTTATGTGTTCTTGCTTCCGTGGATTATCGGTTTCCTTCTGTTCTTCCTTATGCCCATGGTTAACACAATCATCTACTCCTTCAATGTAGTAGGTGTTGCAGAGCAGGGTGGTATGGAAATGACTTATACAGGTATTTCCAACTACATTGACCTGTTCCAGAAGGAACTGTCTACAGCAAACCAGCAGTTCACTCGTGTGTTTGCAGAAGAAAACTCCAACATCGTTATGAATACTCCTCTTATCGTAGTATTCTCCCTTTTCTCCGCACTTTTGGTTAACGCAAACTACAAGGGCAGAGACATCGTAAGAGTTATCTTCTTCCTTCCCATAGTTTTGGGTATTTCCATTGTTACAACTCTTGTAACAACAACAGGCGGCGATGTAACAGGTGTTACAGCAGTTGCCACAGAAGAATCAGGCTTTATCATGAGACTTCTTACATCCTACACATTCCTTCCTAAGGATGTTATCGGATTTATTATGGGTGTTGTAGCGGACATTTCCTCTATCATATCCAAGGCAGGCGTTCAGACACTTCTTTACCTTGCAGCACTTCAGGGTATCAGCCCCTCTCTTTACGAGGTTGCTAAAATCGAAGGTGCGACAACATACGAAGTGTTCTGGAAGGTTACATTCCCGATTGTTGGTTCGATTACATTGTTCAACTTTGTTTACACATTCGTTGACTTGTTCCTCGACTCTACAATTGCTCAGGAAGTTTATGCATTCGCATTCCAGAAGAACAATATCGGTGTAGGTAGTGCGCTTAGTGTTGTATACATGTTTGACGTACTTGCGATATTGGTTGTTATGGTATTGATTCTTACGAAGGTGGTGAAGATTGGTGAGTAAAAAGACAAAAGCCCCCAAGGCTCCTAAGGCTAAGAAACCCGGCCTTTTCGCATGGTTTAAGAATGCCTGGAACGATAACTCTATCACTGATCCCCTTGTATGTAAGAGAACACTTCAGGGTATTGTTTTTAAATTCTTCGGTATCACAGTAATTCTCGGTATGTGCTTTGCGATACTTTATCCTATCTTAAAGCTTTTCCCCATGATTCTCTGTGATGTTGAAGACCTTGGTAACCCCGACGTTGTATGGATTCCTATCCATTACTCAATTGTCAGCTTCAAGGCTGCTATAAGATTGGTGTTCGGTAACTTCTCAACAATGTTCCTTTCACTTCTTTATGCGGCTGCAATAGCTGTAATCCAGGTTATCATCTGTGCTATGGCAGGTTACACAATTGGTAGAATCAAGATTCCTTTCAAGCCTCTTGTTTTCGGCTTGGTTGTATTCCAGTTCGTTGTACCTCCTCAGTCACTTCTTATCTCTCAGTACCTTAACTTCAAGAACTTTGATATTTTAGGTATCTTCCAGCTTACAACAGGTGATACAGTTGACCTTATCAACAACCCCGTTACACTTTATATGCTCTCCCTTCTTGGTCAGGGCTTAAAGCAGAGCTTGTTTATCTACATCTTCTCATCCTTCTTCCAGGGTCTTCCCAAGGAGTTGGAGGAAGCAGCTCTTATCGACGGTTGCGGATTCTACAAGACATACTTAAAGATTGCGCTTCCCAATGCGCTTCCCTCAATCATGGTTGTTGCAGTTCTTTCCTTCATCTGGAACTACGGCGATACTTACTACACAGGTTACTTCCATCCCGATGGACCTTACCTTGCAATGAAGCTCAATCAGCAGTTTGCGGCTACAAATGCCAACACTGTTACTGATGCAGTTTCCAAGTGGTATGATAAGCCCGCAGCATCCTCCTTCACATACGATGCTGTTAAGCAGGCAGCGGTACTTATTTACCTTATCCCGCTTCTTATCATCTACTTCATCGTTCAGAAGCGACTTGTTGAAAACTTCGCAGCCAGCGGTATTGTTGGTTAAAAACTTTAAAAGACGTCCAAGAAATTGGGCGTCTTTTTTGCCTTATAGGAAATTGCGTATTTCCTATAAGGCAAAAAAATAAATTTGATTTTATTGCCATGCGAGAATTTCCTCGCGAGGCTCGGAAAACGCATATGGCATTACAAATGCTGAGCTATCCGAAACGAAGTGAGGCGAATAGCTCGTATGCGCCCTGAGCGAAGC
>JAZQAK010000017.1:0-3582 GCA_045545175.1 Feifaniaceae bacterium | reverse complement strand
CAGTGCTTGTGGACTTTTTTGCAACATGGTGCGGACCTTGTAAAATGCTTGCACCTCACCTTGACGAACTGTCTGCAAAGAACCCCGATGTAAAAATCGTAAAGATTGATGTGGATGAAGAAACACCTCTTGCAATTAAGTGCGGTGTTGCCTCTATCCCGACGCTTCTTCTTTTTAAAGATGGACAAAAGGTAAATCAAACACTTGGCTATCAGACACTTGATCAGCTTGAAAGGTTTGTAAAATAAACAATCATTTGCTCCCGGTTTCGGGAGCTTTTTTTGCCCTTTCTTAACGAATCTTAAGAATTACTTTATTGTTATCTTAAGAATTATCCGATATACTTAAATCGAGGTGAGAGAAATGAACATACTGGTTGTGGATGATGACAGAGAAATAGTCGAGAGTATAGCTATTTTTCTGTCTGCGGAAGGATATTCCGTAATTAAAGCATTTGACGGACTTGAGGCTCTTGATGCACTTTCGGAAAATGAGATTCATCTTATGATACTTGATATAATGATGCCGAATTTAGATGGAATTAAAACACTTATGAAGCTCAGAGAATCGAGAAATATCCCTGTGATTCTTCTGTCGGCAAAATCCGAGGATAATGATAAAATATTGGGACTTTGTGCAGGCGCCGATGATTATGTCACAAAGCCCTTCAGCCCTTCAGAGCTTGTGGCAAGGGTAAAATCCCATTTACGAAGATATACAACCCTTGGTTCTATGTCAGCAGCTAAAAGCGAAATAATCATAGACGGACTTTGTGTTAATACGGAAAACAGGACAGTTCTTGTTGACGGCGAGGATGTAAGACTTACTCCTATTGAGTATAAAATACTCGAGCTTCTCTGCCGTAACCGAGGTAAGGTTTACTCGGCAGAACAGATTTACAGAAATGTCTGGAATGAGGATACCGTTGTCGGTGACAGTACAATAGCAGTTCATGTCAGACATATCAGAGAAAAAATTGAAATCAATCCCAAAGAGCCAAAGTACCTGAAGGTAGTGTGGGGAATAGGCTATAAGGTAATATGAGGTAAGAGCCATGAAGAAAATTATATATTCGACAGTTACAAAATTTGTAGTTTTATTGCTGTTGCTCGCCTGTGTGTTTCAGACGGTGAGCCTTGTCACGGACTGTCTGATTGAATATTTCGGAAACTATAGTGAAATTTACCGCTTTGAGAAGAGTTTTGACGATTCAATGTATATGAATTTTCAATCCGACCTTGTGCTTGACTGTGTTTTTGACGGCTTTGTACTCTATCATAAAGAGAATCCCGATAAAGAGCCGCTTGAGGCTGTAATTGAACGTCAGTTGAAGGGATTCACTTTTGAAAATGTAGATTATAAGGTGATAATCAATGATGTTGTGTTTACTAATGATGAAACGCTTACAGAACAGGAGATTTTTGACAGACGATTCAGAAGCTATTATTTCAGAGACGAAAACGGTCAGATAGAGTATCTGACAACAAGTAACTTTGTGTATGATTATTATTATGCAGAGCTTGAACAGTATAAAGACGATAAAATTGAGGTTTATTCAGCTTTAAAAGATGAATATGTCAGTGAATGTGAAGCTGTGTGGATTTATCAGAAGAATCTAATTTATACTACATTCAGACAAAGCTTTTCGCTTGTGCTTGTGTTTCTTGCCTGCCTGATATATCTTTTGTGCACCTGCGGAAAAAGACCTGATGGCGAAACAAAGCAAATGTGGCTTGATAAAATTCCCGTTGAAATACACATTTGTCTGATAGTACTGTTCTTTGGTCTTGGACTCGGCTTTGCATTTATAGCTTTTGATGTGCTTGTCAATACAGGATTTCCTGAATATATGATAAAGACTATGATTCCGACAGTATCGACACTTGCTGTTTTGCTTGTGCTTGCATCTCTGTTCTCGCTTGTCCGTAAAATCAAGTGCGGAACGTTCTTGAAAACAAGCATCATTTGTGTTCTGTTGAAGTATGTGTTTAAGGGCGGGGCATTTGCGGCGATAAAAATCCGGAAATCAGCATGCAGAATTGCCGGAGCTTCCATGTCGGTATTAAAATACTGTATTTCATCTCTTGCCTGTAAAACGACCTTTGTTTTGCTGTCTGTTTTTACTGCTTATACTGCAGTTGTGGCAATGCTTACAATCGGTGTGATAGACAGCGGCATGTGGTTTGCAGTGCTTGTGCTTGTGTTTTTGTGCGGAGCGTTTTTTGTTTCGGTCAGAGCAAAAGATTTTGAAGAAATTTCAAGGGGCGCATCTCAAGTCAGAAACGGAAATCTTTCATACGTGATTTCAGAGCCAAAAAGCGAAGACATGAAGAAGCTTTCGACAAATATCAATGAAATTGCAAAAGGTCTTGACGAGTCGGTGTCGGCAAAGATGAAAGCCGAAAGACTGAAAACCGACCTCATAACAAATGTATCACACGATTTGAAAACTCCGCTTACGTCAATAATCAATTATACACAGCTTTTGTCCGAGCTTGATAATCTCCCTGAAGAAGCAAAGGACTATATTTCGATTATCGCTAAAAAGAGCGATAGATTAAAGATGCTTACACAGGATTTGTTTGATATTTCAAAGGTGCAAAGCGGCAACGAGCATATTGTCAGTGAAAAGCTGGATGTATCCTTGCTTATAAACCAGTCGCTCGGCGAACATGACTCTGAAATCAGTGAGTCGGGAATTAAATTTGTAACAGATTCAGAGAAAGAATTATACATTAACGCCGATGGACGAAAAATGTCACGAGTAATGTCAAATCTCATCAGCAATATTTTAAAATATTCCATGAAAGGAACACGGGCATTTGTAACTGCAAAGCACCAGAACAACAAGGCGGTAATTGAGTTTAAGAACATATCGGAGTATCCGATGGATTTTTCACCCGATGAAATTACATCGAGATTTGTAAGAGGGGATAAATCAAGAAGTGAAGAAGGAAACGGTCTGGGACTTGCCATAGCAAAAAGCTACACAGAAGCTTGCGATGGCACTTTTGATGTGGTGATAGACGGTGATTTGTTTAAGGTCATAATTGAGTTTGATATTATGGAATAAATATGTATAAAGGACATCCTCAGCAGATGTCCTTTTTGTTATACCAAAAGAAGTCCCTCACCATGTGGTGAGGGTTCGTTATATGTATGTGTTATACCACTTCGATTTCCGATGGTGCAGTAATTATTGCTTCCTTGCCTTTTTCCTGTTCAACAACAATATCACCGTAGGGTGTAGGAATCTCAACCCTTGCCATTTCAAGGCCAATAAGACTAGGATTAAGCCGGATCTTCTTCATGGCAGGCTCAACAACCTCAAACCCGCATAAAGCCTTTGGAAGCGAGTATAAAGGTGTTCCGCCCCATGCGTGTGAATGGTCAAAGGTGTAGTTTTTGTCGGGACTGATGAAGCCTTCCACAAGACCCTTATCACATTCCTTTATGGGAGCTTTCCAGCGTTCAAGAAGTTCAAGTGTAAATTCATCGCGAAGACCTGCCTTGTAGAGTGCTTCAAACATAAAGTGAGCAAAATAAGGCTGGAATGAACATGGCCATTCGTCACGCATAACC
>JAZQAK010000016.1:0-5110 GCA_045545175.1 Feifaniaceae bacterium | reverse complement strand
TTATACAGTTCCCTTGCACCCTTTATTGTTTCAAGTCTTTCACCGTAGGGTGGATTGCATACAATAGTCGTTCTGACATCGTCGCTTGCAATCTCGGTTGCATCTTTAACAAATGTTTTAATGTATTTTTCCATGCCTGCTCGCTTAATATTTGCCCTTGCGATTTTCAAAACCTCACTGTCAAAATCCGATGCAAATGCGCAAAATTCAGTATCGGGATTGATTTTTTCCTTTGCCTCTTGTCTTGCATCTGACCAGATTTTCTTTGGCAAAAAAGCATACTTCTCGGCGGCAAAGCTTCTATTGATACCGGGGGCTGTGTTTGTCATAATAAGAGCCGCTTCAATGGGAATAGTTCCCGAACCGCAGAATGGGTCCCACAGACGAACATTCTCGCGTGGGCGAGATAGTTTTACAAGGGCAGCCGCCAGCGTTTCACGCATGGGTGCACCGCCTGCCTGTGTTCTGTATCCCCTCTTGTGAAGTGCGGTTCCGCTTGTATCAAGCATAATCGACACCTTATCATTGAGAATAAAGAACTCAATCTGATAGGTAACTCCCGTTTCCTCAAACCAATCAATACCGTATTTTTCGGAAAGCCTCTGAACTACTGCTTTCTTTATAATACTCTGACAGTCGGGTATTGAAAACAGCTTTGATTTTATCGAATGTCCTTTAACGGGAAAAGCATCGTCTTTTCCGACAATCATTTCCCAGGGTATACGTTTTACATTATCAAAAAGCTCGGTAAAGGTCTCTGCCTTAAACGAAGCAAGCTCAATAAAGAGTCGTTCTGCGCATCTGAAATTGATGTTACAGCGTGCCACGGCATCGGCACTGCCCTTAAAATACACTCTGCCGTCTATCGTGTCCACTCTTTCATATCCAAGCTCGTCTATTTCTTCGCCTACAAGTCTTTCAAGTCCGAAAAGACAAGTGGCAACATAGTTAAAATTAGCCATTAAATCACCTTTTACAAAAAGGATTGCAACAAGTGCAATCCAATAAAGTTATTTATTTTCAAACATATTGTCATAATTCTTTTCAGAACCTGTAATTTTCTTTTTAACAGCATTCACAGCAACAGCAATGATTGCACATATTACGTAAATAATTACATACATAAAACATATTGCAAGAATTGAAAAGCCTTTATTTTGTACCTTGTTAATATCAATATAGCTGTCAAAAGCTGAACCAAATATGAAAACAACAGCCATACTTACGCCTGTAAGAACAAACTGAAGCGTTCTTCTGATTACTGCATTTTCCTTAACAAAATCTGCAATAAAGAACGAAACTGCAAACATCAATGAAAACAAAAAGAAACTCAGTATTCTGTCAGTTGCAATGTACTTTGAAAATTCATCGGTTGTAATAAGAGTACCAACAACCGCCATAAAAAGAGTAAGAAGCGAGAAACAACCAAAAACTCTTTTAATAAAAATTGAAATCACATTATAAACTTTATTTGCCATAGATATAACCACCTTTTAATGTATAATAACATAAAACCCTCTACGTTGTCAAACATATTGCAAGATTTTGGGTTAACATTCTGTAAAGTTTTTAAGAGATATCAAGTGTTTATTGAATTATAACAAATCTTGATGTATAATACAGAAGTAAAGGGAGGTGGAGAAAATGAGGAAAGATATCAAAAAAATTGCTTTATCTGCAATTTTTTCGGCTCTGATAGTTGTTTTGATTCTTATGGGAACGTTTATTGAGTTGCTTGATATTACTGTTGCGGCAGTATGTGCTCTCACAATTTACATTGTTCAGATAGAAACAAAAGAAAAATATCCTATCCTTGTGTACATAACATCTTCAGTTCTTTCGTTAATTTTCACTCCGCTTTCTACAGCTACTCTTTACTTTGTTGGTTTTTTTGGGTATTATCCGATATTGAAACAAAAACTCATAAAATTAAAAAAACAAATCAGAAAATTAATCAGCATACTTGTATTTAACGTTGCAATGATAGCCCTTATGCTTCTGTTTAAAGCGGTATTTGCGTTACAAAACGAACCGCCGCTGATGTATGCTCTGTTGCTGGTAACATCAAACGTTTTCTTTATATGCTTCGATTATTTACTCGATGTATTTACGTTCATATATATCAAAAAACTAAGAGATAAAATCAAATTCATAAAGTAGGTGCAAAAATGAATTTTAAATATGCAGTCTTTGACCTTGACGGAACTCTTCTTGACACTCAGAAATTCTGGGACAAGTACGAAAGAGAAATTCTCGGCAGACGTTTCGGAATAGATATGTTCAACGATGAAAACGGAAATTATCTGCCATTCACCGGTCTTAAAGCCATGTTTGACAGAGCAATGAATCTTACAGGCAAAAGAATAAGTCTAGAAGAAGTGATTGATGAACTTTACGATTTAATGCGTGAAGTGTACAAAAACGGCGATATAGATACCATGCCGAAAGCACTCGATTTTCTGAAAGCGCTTAAAGCAGAGGGCATAAAAACTGCCATTGCTACTGCAACTAACATTGATGTCTGCAAGCCTGCACTTGAACGCATGGGACTTCTTCCCTATCTTGATGAGCTTGTATGCACCGATTATGTCGGCAAGAACAAAAACCATCCCGATGTATTCGACAGAGCTATGGAGCTTATCGGCGGAAACAAAGAAGAAACTATGGTTTTTGAAGATTCACTATATGCTGCTAACACACTTAAAGCAAACGGTTTCAGATATACAATTATTGAGGAAGAAGGAAGCCTTTGCTGTGTTGATGGGCTAAAAGACGGATGCGAAAACTATATTAAGAGCTACGAGGAATTATTATGAACGAAACTATAACAAGCGTATCAAGATTTTTACTTGAAAACGACAATTATGTAATCGGTATTCATGCAAATCCCGACGGTGACTGTTTCGGTTCTGCCTGCGGTCTTTCGGGAGCTCTCAAAAAACTCGGCAAAAAGGCTTTGATTCTTTCACCAAATCCTGTGCCCAAAAGACTTTTGTTTCTTAATTACTCTGACACAGAAGTGCTTGAATGCCGAGAGGGCTATGACAGAATCAAGGACCAAAAGCACACATATATTACTGTTGACGTTGCTTCCGACCACCTTCTCGGAGAAGTTGCGGATGTTTTTCAGCAAAACAACAAATTTGCAATAGACCACCATGAAAAGAATACTATTACATCTGAAAAGTTATATCTTGACAGCACTTCTTCAGCGGCAGGTGAAATAGTTTACAGGATTATCTGCGAGCTTGAAGATTGGACAAGTGAATCCATATGGGATGAAAATATCGCAGGCTCTGTTTTCGGTGCGATAAGCTCTGACACAGGCTGTTTTAAGTACGGAAACACAACACCCGAAACCCACAGAATTGCCGCATTGCTTATCGAAAGAAATGCAGACAGTCGGGACATCAACTACCGTTTATTTGACTTGAAATCTTCTGTTCAGATTGCTGTTGAAAGTCTTGCATACAGAAGTCTTGAATACTATGAAAACGGTAAGATTTCATTTATTTATCTGTCTAACGAAATGCTTGAATCAATCGGTGCAAAGGTAAGCGACACAGAAACCGTCAGCCAGCTTGGCAGAGGCATTGAGGGTGTTCAGATTGCAGCATTTATGAGGGACAAAGCCGAGGGTGAATTCAAAATTTCGGTAAGATGCAACATTGATACGGATTTATCTGTTCTTTGTGCTTCACTGGGTATAGGCGGCGGTCATAAAAAGGCGGCAGGATGCACAGTTTTTACTGATAGTCCTCAAAAGGCAAAGGAAATGTTTTTGGAAAAGGCGAAAGATTATATTGAATGAAAAATAATCCGTCGGCAGATGCCGACGGATTTACTGTTATTTACGCCTTACCACCACGGGATAAAGTAATCCCTTGAAGAATATTTGTATCAAACGAGAAGTTAAGCTCACCCAGTTCACGTTCTCTCTTGAATGCAAGCTTTACAAGGTCGTCGAGAAGTGTGCTGAAGCTCTTACCCGAAGCCTCCCAAAGATAGAATGAAAGCGATCCGGGAATTGTGTTAAGTTCGTTTACATAGAGTTCCTCTGTTACTGTGTTATAAAGAAAATCTACTCTTGTAACACCTGAGCATCCAAGTCCCTGGAACGCCGCTTTTGCGTAGTGGCGTACCTTTTCTTCAAGCTCCTTTGAAATATCAGCAGGAAGTTTTCTCTTAAGGTCTGCCATGCCGCTGCTGCCTTTGCTTCCGCCGACCTTTGCGCCGAGCTTTGAATCCTTACTGCCGCCCGACAGGTACTTATCGGAATAGCTGAGAATTTCATCACCGCCGACGGGCTCTTCACAGACAGATGTTTCGGCATCGTAGATATCACCGAGAACAGAACAGTTGATTTCCTTTAAGTTTTCAACGGCATTTTCTATAAGAACGACATTGGCAAAGCCAAAGGCATAGTCAAGTGCCTTATCCAGATCTTCCCTGCTCTTTGCCTTCTTTATACCGACGCTTGAGCCGAGATTTACAGGCTTTACGATTACGGGATATTTTGTTTTTTCTTCAATAAGGTTGAGTACAGCATCGCCGTCTACCGAATACTGCTTTGAATTTACGGTCACGCAGTCAAGTACGGGTATACCTTTAGCCTTCATAATAAGCTTGCTTGCTTCCTTATCCATGCAGACAGCACTTGAAAAAACGTCACAGCCTGCATAAGGAATACCGAGTGCATGAAGATATCCCTGAAGTGTACCGTCTTCGACATTTGTACCGTGAACAACAGGAAGTGCAACTTCGATAGTATCAATGACGTTGTTGCCGAACTTTTTAGCAGGATATCTAATAAGGCTGAAGTTGTTTCCATCTTTGATGAGATTAACTCTTACAGCCGTTTCAAGAAGCTTCTTTATATCCTTATAGGCTTCGATTTCGCCGACGTTACCGCCTGCGTACATTTCGCCGTTCTTTGTTATGTAAACAGGTACAGGCTCATACTTATCGATATCAAATGCGTATACAGCCTGAAGTCCCGAGATTACAGAAACCTCGTGTTCAACACTTTTACCGCCGAAAAATACGCCGACCTTAATCTTGTCTGACATATGTATTCCTCTTTTCAAAATAGGATTTAATAGTTATCGGG
>JAZQAK010000015.1:0-2748 GCA_045545175.1 Feifaniaceae bacterium | reverse complement strand
GGTGGCTCTTGCAGGGTGGATCACGGTAGAACGGTACAAGCTCGAACCAACTCCAGCCATCAGGCAGAGGGGTCATGGGATTGCCTTCTGTGGGAATCCAGTCCTCGGGAATGTGGTAGGAATAAAGAAGTGCGCCGTATTTTACGGCAATGGGATGAACGGCGGGGCCGTCGGTATCGTCTACTTTTATCACTTCAACCTCAGCTTTGAAGGATATTTCAACCATGTCACCGCATTTCCAAGCATTGTCAAGCTTTATGTAACCGTTTTGGTCGGCAGAACATTCTGTTTTTTCGCCGTTTACCGTAACTTCAAATCCCTTTGCCCACGCGGGGTTCTTGAGATAAAGTGCAAAAGATTTGTCGCAACCAATCTCAAAACGCACATTGTTTCTGAAGGGATAAAGTGTATTTACATTTATCTTTATGCCGTTATAGTCAAGTCTGCAGGGACCGTAGGACTGAACATAAACATTTCCGTCATTATCTGTCATCATAAAGTCCCTTATAAATTCGGGAACATTGCATACGGCATTTACGGGACAGCATGAAACGGGGTAACAGGGAGTGTATGCCTGCATATCTACTTTTGCTCCGGCAGTTGAGGAAGTGGTGGTAGCCATAAACTGATTGGGAGAACTTAGGTATGCTATCGCTTTTTCGTCCTTCTTTCTTGCACCCATGGCACCGTTGTAGTACATTTCTTCCATATAGTCGCCGTAGATTGCCTTACCCGTGATAATACCCATCATGGTAAAGGTTGCATTGAAATAGGCATAGCTGCAATATTCGGTCTCGTTTGTTCCGCCTACAGGTCCGAGATACTCAGATATGGATACGGGACCTCCCGAAAGCTGAGTCGAGTATTTTCTTACCTTGCGGATGCCTTTTTCGCTTGCTTTTAAATATTCTTCGTTACCAAAGGCAGAGTAAACCATGGCAGGAAGCCTGAGATAATAGCCGACAGCCGCAGTGTGATTGGAGTTATAGTGGAAATCATCCGACAAAAGCGCCTTGTAGGATGATTCGAAAATATCTCTGTCACAAGTCATCTCAAGATATTCTTTTGCATATTCTGCCAAAGTCTCGTCGCCCGTGTGAAAATAGGTCAGAATCATTGGTTCTATGAGATAGGGCGCGGCATAGAATGTCTTGTTGTCCCCTGACCATTTTCTTGTGAACCAAAGCATACACCTGTGTACGGCTTCAAGAACGTCTTTTCTTCCCGTTGCTTCATAGAAAGCAAGAAGTCCACGCATGGCACAGGCCGTACCCCAGCCGTTGAAGTCGTCGTATATGTTGGCATCATCCTCATAGAATGTGCCGAGATACCCGTCAGCCTTTTGATTTTTCATCATACCGTCAACCCATTCGGCGGCGGTCTTTTTCATCTCCTCGTCATCGAGTACAAATGCTGACTGAATATAGCCTGTCCAGTAATTGCCTGAAATCTCGGCACCCCAGCCAGACTGGTCGCCCGGGCCCCATGCTTTGACATGGGTCTTGTTGATATAAGGCAAGGCAATCATTTCGGGTTCCAGGTCTTTAAGATGACCTGTCATGCCGTCTTTACAGCGAAGAAGCTGGTCTTTAAGGAAACCTTCTGCCTTGACTGCACCGAGAGGAAGCCTTATACATTTGTTAAAGTTTTTCATAATGTACCTCTAAACACGGATATTAATTTGCGGATGCCGTTACCGACATCCGCAAATGGTTATAATCGAGAAAATTTCGCTTGTTTTGCATATATGCAGAATGGTGCTGAATTATTTTCTCTTTGCTTACTTTCTCTTTTTATCAAAGAGAAAGTAAGTCAAGTGCCTGTTTGATATCGTCGATGATGTCGCCTGCGTATTCAATACCTACGGAAAGTCTGAGAAGGTCGGGGCTTGTACCGCATTCAATGAGCTGCTGGTCGGTAAGCTGGCGGTGTGTTGTGCTTGCGGGATGAAGGATACAGGTTCTTGCATCGGCAACGTGGGTTACAATTGCCGCAAGCTTCAGAGAATCCATAAACTTTGTAGCCGCTTCTCTGCCGCCCTTAACGCCGAATGAAATTACACCGCATGTGCCGTTAGGCATATACTTTTTAGCTCTTTCATGGTACTTGCTTGATTCAAGACCGGGGTATTCTACCCATGCAATTCTGTCGTCACTTTCAAGGAACTTTGCCACTTCAAGAGCGTTGGCACAATGTCTTTCCATTCTGAGGTGGAGCGTTTCAAGACCGAGATTGAGAAGGAATGCGTTGTGGGGTGAAGGAATAGAACCGAGATCTCTCATTACCTGTGCAAGAAGCTTTGTCATATAAGCACTCTTGCCGAACTTTTCTGTATATGTGATTCCGTGATAGGAATCGTCGGGAGTTGTAAGACCGGGGAACTTGTCTGCATGTGCATTCCAGTCAAAGTTGCCGCTGTCAACTACGCATCCGCCGACACTTGTTGCATGACCGTCCATGTACTTTGTTGTGGAATGTGTTACGATATCTGCACCGTGTTCAAAGGGACGGCAGTTGATGGGTGTGGGGAATGTGTTGTCAACGATGAAGGGCACGCCGTGCTTGTGAGCAGCGTTTGCAAACTGTTCAAAGTCGATGATGTTGAGAGAAGGGTTGGAAATACTTTCGGCAAATACAGCCTTGGTGTTGGGTTTAAATGCAGCTTCAAGGTCTGCATCCGAAACATCGGGTGTAACGAATGTAAAGTCAATGCCCATCTTTCTCATTGTTACGTTAAAGAGGTTGAAT
>JAZQAK010000014.1:0-41197 GCA_045545175.1 Feifaniaceae bacterium | reverse complement strand
TAATAAACAAACATTCAGCCATGTTCTGAACCTCCTAAATCGTGATAAGGTTTCAAGTCCTTTCACTGATTCGGAATTTCAGAGGGTAAAAATCAACGGTATCAACGAAATTTTTTGAAAAATTTTTGTTTGCTCCTCGTTTCATGGTGTTTCAGAGAATACGGAGAATTACAGTAAAAAAAGCCCGCAAATTCGTCTTGAGAAAAACGAATTTGCGAGCTTTGAGAGACTTTGGTATTATTCTATCCCCGGATAGTGGTGGTATCAATTTGGTATCAACGAGCGATTTTCGCTGATTTTTTCAAATTGTGAGAGCCAAAAACCCTTGTAATATCAAGGTTTTTTCGACTACTCAACAGCCACTTTGGGTCACTCCCACTCGATTGTGCCGATGGGCTTGGGCGTATAGTCGTAAAGAACACGATTTATGCCCTCAACCTCGTGAGTAATTCTTTCTGTTATATGCTGAAGAAGTTCAAAAGATACGTTTTCAACGGTAGCAGACATTGCATCCGTTGTATTGACAGCACGGATGATTGCCGGCCAGCCTTCGTAGCGCTTACCGTCTTTTACACCAACACTCTTCATATCAGGAACAGCTACAAAATACTGCCATACCTTACCTGCAAGACCGTTCTTGTCAAATTCTTCACGCAAAATAGCATCAGCTTCACGGAGTGCATGAAGTCTGTCTCTCGTAATAGCGCCGAGGCATCTTACACCAAGGCCGGGACCCGGGAACGGCTGACGATATACCATGCCGTGAGGTAAACCGAGTGCGTCACCAACAACACGAACTTCATCTTTAAAAAGAAGTTTAACGGGTTCAACAAGTTCAAACTGCATCTCTTCAGGGAGACCGCCAACGTTATGATGCGCTTTTACCCCGTCAGATTCAAGAATATCGGGATAAATCGTTCCCTGTGCAAGGAATGAGATACCCTCAAGCTTGCTTGCTTCTTCATCAAATACCTTGATAAACTCTTCACCGATTATCTTACGCTTCTTCTCAGGTTCTGCAACACCTGCAAGTTTATCGAGAAAACGGTCCGTAGCATCTACATAAATAAGATTAGCATCAAGTTCTTTTCCGAACACTTCAATAACCTGTTCACTTTCACCCTTACGCATAAGACCGTGATTTACGTGAACACATACGAGCTGCTTGCCTATTGCCTTTATAAGAAGTGCTGCAACTACAGAACTGTCAACACCACCTGACAATGCAAGGAGTACTTTTTTATCCCCTACCTGAGCACGAACTGCCGCAACCTGCTCGTCAATAAACTTATTTGCAAGTTCAGGTGTGTTTATACGTGCCATCGTTTCGGGACGCTTATTGTTATCCATTGAAGTTCCCCCTCATTTTTAAATATGTTATAGTATAATCACTTTTTTTTAATTTTTCAAGTATTCACAAAAATATATTTCCCATTTTTTAATATTTTTTTCATTATCACTTCCATGCTACGAGAACAGATTCGGGAATAATTGAAACGTCGAATCTGTAATGACCCGTGGGAATACCTCTTTTAAGAAAATCCTCTTCCCTGTTTGGCTGTCCGCCGTTATGGATAATATACGGTTGTCCGTTTTTATTTCTTTTATCAGAGACTATTCCGATATGTTTGTTATCACCGAAAATTACTATATCACCCGGCTGCCACTCTTCAATCTCGGAAGTATCGTTAGTCAGTACTGTTGCATACTTTTCAAAGAACACCCTTAAATTCGGAACTCTTCGAAAATCTATATTCGTATCCGGTTTGTCAACTCTCGGATAGTCGTCGGTATTCAACTCAATATCCTTATCAACCATATTTTTTAGAGAATAACCTGCATTTCTGAATGCACGCCAAACAACGTCTGTACATACGCCGATATCGTCGGGAGGATATCCGCCGTCAACGTATGCACCGTCATACTTCGGATGATTTTTCGCATCCTCTCTTGCACCAAGCATAATATCTGTATAATCATCTGTGCCGTTTTCGTTATAATCGGTATCACTGAGAATTGTCTCAATATCAAAATCAGAGGCATAATACACTTTTTCAGGCAAGAGATTGTAATAATCAGCAAGAAATAATATTGGTATTGTAATAATAAGTAAGAATATAAGGACTTTCTTTTTCATAATTTCATTGCTCCATTACACTGAAAGGAGACAAATTTGTCTCCTTTCAACTATTTTTCTACGTATTCTGTAACAATAGTTGCTTCGCCTTTTTTACCGTTAAGCGTCGCTTTTATCATTCCGTGTCTTCCCGTACTGAAAATACGCTCAGAAGGCATTTTGTTTACGTTTTCAAGCATATAGATTGTCGAATTCATATGACATCCATACTCTCTCAAATTTGTTATACACACATATTTGGGATTTACTTTTATGAAGTAGTCGTATCTTGAAGATGTAGTGATGCCATGATGGCCTGGTTTTATAACGTCCACATCCGAAATAAGATCAGGACATTCGTATAACCAGGCGTATTCATTTGCATCATAAGTATCAGCTGCAAGCAAAAGTTTTGACGTGCCAAACTCAAGTACAGTGCAAAGACTGAATGGGTTATGATTATTCGGAACCATTGCCTTTTTTGCAAAGAACGGCGGATTAAGAAACGTTATCTTTACCGCTTTATCCCCTTCACCTATCAACATAGTATCATACATATTTATGCGCACTACGTTTGCATTTTCAGGAATAGCGCCCTCAACGTACGGTGAACTGAATTTAACATCAGGAAGAATAAACGTTCCGACTGTATGGGTTTCGAGAAGTTTTGGCAAACATTCAAAATGATCAGGATGATAGTGTGTCAGCATAAAATAATCAATATGATCTATGCCAAGGGCTTCTATATCCCTTTTATAATTCTCCCAAGCTAAGTCATACGGTGTATCTATAAGCATTACCTGTCCGTTCGGAAAAGTTAAGATCATTCCGTCTCCGGTATAATCGCGGATACGCTCACTACCCTTTGTTTCACCCGTTTTCATAATTTCTGGGAATCTTACTACAAGATTACCTTCGTCGCCTTCTTTTGAGTATACTGCAGAAATATCCCGAGTGAACTCCTTCCATTTTAACCTATAATCAGTATCAAAGAAACTGTAGAAGAATTTTTCAGGTTTACATAAAGTTACAAACGGGAACTTATTCTCAGGCACACCGCATACTCTTATATTTCTGTATGCCTTAATTTTTGTATTACCTTCAACAGTTTTAGATTGAACAAACTGCTTTTCAACCGTTCCTCCATATACGGCAACATCAACGTTACCGAATATACGATCACCCGTACTGCCGCATTTATAATTGAGACCGACACCGTCAAACATCTCCAAACGTATATTTCCATACACGTTTCTTCCACAATCACTTTTGAGACCCAGGTTGAAATTGGTAAACATACCGTCAAACATATACAGTTCAATGGCATATTCATTATCGGCATACTCTTTTCCCGGTACACCAACACTCGAATTAGCGCCACCGCCAAACCAATTATGTTTAACAGCGCCTTTTTCGAGTACGGATATTACTTTTTCGCAATAGTCGGAATCTGATGAACCGCCAAAGTAATCGTTATTTACAAAGCCACCGCTTACGGACGAATAAATTTCACCATATACGTTACCCTTTTCACTACCGCCATAGTAATCGTGCAGAATGCCCGATTCAAACGTGACGTTGGTGCTGTCAATATCTTCTTTATAAGCACCGCCAAATACGACACCGCATGTCATAACTGAAGAAATTTTGGTCAGGTCATTTGCACGGTAAACGTAGGTTTCACCATCATCATCCTGTCTTATTAATACGGGAATACCGTTAGCAAAAAACGTACTCTTGATCTGCAAAGGTGTTCTGTTAAGATAGTAAGAAGCAGAAACACCGCAAATAACGACGTTATCTGAAATATCTGCAGAGTATCTGAGTTTGCCGACATACCTTGCATGTATATTTATCAGCGCTGTACTGTCTATACCGTCAATCAAAATATCACCGCTGATTTTAGCATACGGTGTATCAATTACAAGTTCACAGTCATCACCGCTGATTTTAATACTTTCAATCTCGTTGATGTTATCGGCAAACGTCTGTATACCCGCTATATCCGTAACTTTCATCACGCCATTCTTATCAGCATCTATTCTGATTTTAAGTGAATTGATTTCAAGTTTATTATCTTTGAAAACCGTTTTATCAACAAACTCGGCATAAATACAGGTATCATCAATATAAAATGCCTTATCAACCGAAGACTTATCGAGAACATATGCGCTATTTGCTTCATCAAACACGAATCTTACGTCTGTAAACTTGATAGCAAACGTATTTTCACCAAGTCTGCACAGCGCATTAACAGAAAGATTTGCATCTTCTATTCTTTCAGTAAGTACTGTCTTTTCGGGAATATCCGGAAATTCCGTTTCAATTGAACCGTTAGAAGCACAAATTACCGCAATTTCAGCTTTGTCAACCGAATCTGACATTGCCAAATCATCAAACACGGGAGCAAATTTGTATACGTTTTCCTCACCCGTATACTTTTCGCACTCCCATTTTACCGATGCGTCTGTTTCACCGCATCCTGTCAAAACCTTAAGAGACTTCGGTAGAGGAATTTTTTCTGCAGGTAACCCTTTATTTACACAAATATAATCAAAATCTTCAAGAATATCTACAACAATACCCTTATACTTACGTTCACCAATGATTATTGATGAAGTTTCGGAAGGTAACGCATATTGTGAAACCTGATTTGCATTTCTTACAACGTATTCTACGGGTGTCGTCTGCTTTTGAACTATATCGCCGATATTACCGAAATGTGATTGAATATCAATCATCTTAGTGTCAGATACAATTAACGTTTTTATATCTGCCTTCTCTTTAACAACGACAGACGCCCCGTTTTCTACTGTCAGATATCCAAATGTGCCCTTTGAAATAACTGTATCAGCAGTTATTCGAAGATTATATATATAACCACCGAGCATTCTAACGTTGTCATTAAAAACTATATGCTCAGTTGTATAAGGCAACGATTTAATCAGATTACAACCTGTGAGATCGTACACGTCAACAGTTTTTTCTTTACCAATACAAACAGCTGCATTATTTATCTCATAATTATCGGCATTTACGTTAACACACTCATCATCTACAACTTTTACTTTGATTGTTACATTACATAATTTGTATCCACTTAGACACACGGGTGTAAAAACATATTCACCGACTTTATTTTCATAATTACGACAGTTCCATTTAACTCCTGTTAATTTGACAATTTTTTTACCGCAATAACCCTCAACAGTATCGTAAAATACAGGTTCTGTTATGCCTGCAGATATTGGAAAGACTGTATCTGCAACGGATAATATGATATTTTTGACTTTTTTCTTTTTACCTGCAACAAACGAAAGAATAATACATATCAAAATGATTATTCCTGACATTATATACACACTCTGAACTGTCATATTGGATACTCCTTTATAAAAATAGAAAGCAGACCATCTAAAAACAGTCTGCTCTCTGGTGCCGGTGGCCGGACTTGAACCGGCACGTGTTGCCACGCTTGATTTTGAGTCAAGTGCGTCTGCCATTCCGCCACACCGGCCTGAACATTGACTATTATAGATAATTACCTACAATTTTTCAAGTCCTATTTTTTATTTTTTTCTTTGATCATATCAGCTATGTCATTAGCCATTTCAGTTATCTTATCAATATCCTTGCCCTCAATCATAACTCTGATAAGCGCTTCCGTGCCCGAAGCACGAACAAGTATTCTTCCGTTATGAGCAAGTATACCTGAATAACGTTCAATTATCTCATTGATATCTTCATCATCGTTATACGTCTTTTTAAAACTGTTATCAACGGGTACGTTCAAAAGCACCTGAGGATATTTATCCATAACCGCAACAAGATCAGACATCTTTTTACCGGTCTTAGCCAGAGCATTCAAAAGCATAAGACCTGACAGCAGGCCGTCACCCGTAGTGTTAATATCAGCAAAAATAATATGTCCCGACTGTTCGCCGCCGACAGAATATCCATGCTTAATCATCTCGTGAAGAACGTATTTATCGCCCACGCCGGTTATTGCGGTGTTGATATCATTCTTTTTCATTGCTTCAAAGAAGCCCAGATTTGACATAGTGGTAACAACTGCTGTATTACCACGTAATCTGCCCTCTTCTTTGAGCATCGTAGCAAATACCGCAATAAGCTGGTCCCCGTCGACAAGTTCACCCTTTTCATCAACGGCAAGCATTCTGTCACCGTCACCGTCAAAAGCAATACCAAGATCCGCTTTTGCTGATACAACCTCCTTGGCAAGACTTTCGATATGGGTTGAACCGCAATCCGTATTTATGTTCACGCCGTCGGGTTGACTGTGAATCACAGTAGCATTAAGACCGAGTTTTGAAATATATTTTTCAATTGCAACAGATGTTGCACCGTTAGCGCAGTCAAATACAACTTTAATCTTATCGAGTCCCTCAGTTCCCTGCGTTGTAATAAAATCAACGTAATCCTCAACCGCCGTAGCAGAGCACGTTGCAGTACCGATTCCGTCATACGACTTAATTTTATCACAAGTTACGTCACCGAGAACGATTTTCTCAACCTCATCTTCAAGGTCATCACGAAGTTTGAAGCCTTCTGAATTAAACACCTTAATTCCGTTATATTCATAAGGATTATGCGATGCCGATATAACAACACCTGCATCTGCACCGTATTTTCTTGTGAGATACGCTATCGCAGGCGTAGGTATAACACCACAGGATATAACGTTACCACCCATAGCACAGATTCCTGCCGTGAGTGCAGCCTCAAGCATATCCGAGGAAAGCCTCGTATCCTTACCGATAATTATTTTCGGTTTATGTTTTTTGTCATTAGCAAGAACTTGAGTTACCGCAAGTCCTATGTTATATGCAAGAGTAGGAGTAAGTTCGATATTAGCTATTCCTCTTACACCGTCTGTTCCGAATAATCTTCCCATTTCTGTTCCTCCTAAAATGTCTGCTGTGCGGGAATATCAAGTCCGAGATGCTTGTAAGCTAAACCTGTTGCCATTCTACCTCTCGGCGTTCTGTTTAAAAAGCCTATCTGCAACAAATACGGCTCGTATACGTCTTCAAGCGTAATCGCTTCCTCACCGATAGTTGCTGCGAGTGTATCAAGACCGACAGGTCCCCCACCAAAAATTGTTATTATAGATTTCAGCATCCGTCTGTCTATATTGTCAAGGCCGAGTTCATCTATTTCAAGTTTTGTAAGTGCAGTATCGGCAATTTCTTTTGTGATTACACCGTCACCGATAACATCCGCAAAATCACGAACACGCTTTAATAAACGATTGGCAATACGCGGAGTACCACGTGAACGTTTTGCTATTTCAGCCGCACCGTCAGCATCAATGCTGATGCCAAGCAGCGTAGCGCTTCTCGTAACGATTTCCGCAAGTTCTTCGCTTGAATACATTTCAAGTCTGAAAAGCACTCCAAATCTGTCACGAAGCGGACTGCTCAACTGTCCCGCACGGGTTGTAGCACCGATTAAGGTGAATTTTTTAAGATCTATTCGAATCGAGCGTGCCGCAGGTCCCTGACCGATAATTATATCAAGTGCATAATCCTCCATCGCAGGATAGAGTACCTCTGTCACGTTTTTTGAAAGACGGTGTATCTCATCAATAAAGAGTATGTCACCCTCCTGCAAATTAGTAAGAAGTGCCGCAAGATCCCTCGATTTTTCTATTGCAGGCCCCGACGTTATGCGAATGTTTACGTTCATCTCGTTGGCAATAATACCCGCAAGAGTCGTCTTTCCGAGTCCGGGAGGACCGTATAACAGCACGTGGTCAAGCGATTCCCCTCTTTTTTTAGCCGCTTCAATGTATACCGAAAGGTTTTCCTTTACTTTTTCCTGCCCGATATAATCAGTCATCTTCTGCGGACGAAGAGAAACTTCCGTGTCACCGTCTTCAGCGGTCATCTGCGAGGCAAGTATCCTCTCTTCAAGTTCCATATCTAAATCCATAGAAAACCTCTCACATCAAAAATTTAAGAGCCATACGGATAATATCCTCAGCAGACATATCCTTGGTGTTCATTTGCGATATAATATCCTTTGCCTCAGTAGGTGCATATCCGAGTGAAACAAGTGCCTCAAGCGCATCGTGTTCATTGCCGTTGGGGGCAAAGGCAGACGGAGAAGCAACACCTGAGGTAATCTGTTCTTCAGAAAGCTTGCCTTTGAGTTCAAGTATTATCCTCTGTGCCAGTTTAGGGCCTACACCCTGGGCTCGTGTAATAGTCTTATAATCCCCCGATACAAGTGCCGTAGTAAACTGTTGAACGGTAAGTTCCGAAAGGATTGCCACGGCAGCTTTAGGTCCTACACCGCTAACAGATATAAGTTGCTTAAAACACCTGTGTTCAGCCTTATCTGCAAAACCGAAAAGTTCCATAGCATCTTCACGGACCGCCATATAGGTATATATTTTAATCTGGTCTCCTATATTACCGATAGAATTCAATGTTACAGCCGAAGCAGTGCAGAAAAAACCCACACCGCCGACGTCAATAACAAACGAATTTATATCTTTTTCTGCCAGAATACCTTTAAGATAGGAAAACATACGTCACCCCTTGATAAATAATGATGATTGACTTGTGTGAGCAAAACAAATTGCAAGTGCAAGAGCATCGGCAGTATCGTCAGGTCTGGGAATATCTTTAAGTCCGAGAATAATTCTCGTCATTTCCTGTACCTGCCTTTTTTCAGCCCTTCCGTATCCGACTACCGACTGTTTTACCTGAAGCGGAGTAAACTCATACACGGGTATATTTTTCATTGCACCTGCAAGTAAAATCACACCCCTGCCGTGCCCAACGGAGATAGCAGTCGATATATTAGTATTAAAAAACAATTCTTCCACACTCAAAACTTCTACTTTGTATTTTTCAATAGTCTCAAGTATGAATTCGTGTATCAGTTTAAGTCTTGATTCAAGTTTGGTTTTAGCCGGTGTGTGAAACGTACCGTATGTTAAAGTTTTAAACTTATTTCCGTTAAATTCGACAACACCGTATCCGACCGAAGCAATACCGGGATCGACTCCCATAATTATCATAAAGAAATCACTCCGTCTTCAACAAGTTTTTTTACCGTATTCACAATCGCCACGCAAGCAGAATCAAATATTATTCCGCCCTGCATAAACGCGGCATAAGGCTCTCTGAGCGGACCGTCTGCCGAAAGTTCAATAGACGAGCCGCCAACAAATGCACCTGCGGCCATAATGACTTCATCATTGTAACCGGGCATAGCCCACGGTTCAGGTGCAACGTAAGAATCTATCGGCGAACAAGCCTGAATACCCTGACAGAACGATATTAGTCCCTGTGCTGTACCAAATCTTATCTGCTGAACGATGTCAGATCTGTATTCATCAACAGTCGGCGAACAGTCAAAACCGAGACGCTGATATATTGCAGCAGTAAAAACAGCCGTTTTTAAGGCGTTTTCGACTATTGTAGGTGCAAAATATATGCCCTTGATTATATTGACGTTCTGGCCAAGCGAAGCACCAATCTCACCACCAAGACCGGGTGAGGTAAGTCTGTATGAACAAAGTTCAACAAGGTCTTCCCTTCCCGCTATATAGCCGCCGCTTTGCGCCATAGCACCGCCGGGATTTTTTATAAGCGAGCCTGCCATTATATCAGCACCGACTTCGGTAGGTTCTTTCTTTTCCGTAAACTCACCGTAACAGTTATCTATCGCAAAAACCGTATCGGGAGATACCCTTTTAATAATCTCTGCAACCTTTTCAATTTCAGCAATCGTTATCGTCGGTCTGGTATCGTATCCACGTGACCTTTGTAAATATGCCATTTTGGGTTTAGTTAAAAGAGCCTGCTCAATCGCTTCATAATCAAGTCTGCCGTCTTTTAAATCCACCTGCTCATATTTAACGCCAAATTCTTTCAAATTACCGTTTTTAGAATCATTCAGCCCGATTACGCTATCAAGCGTATCATAGGGCTTTCCTGCCACAGAAAGCATAGTATCTCCCGGTCTCAAAATTCCGAACAGCATAACTGTAAGAGCGTGCGTTCCCGACAACATAAAATGACGGACAATAGCCGCCTCAGCACCGAAAATATCCTTATAAAGTGCATCTGCGGCATCCCTGCCCTTGTCGTCATATCCATAGCCCGTAGTAGTGTTAAAATGTGTTTCACTTATTCTGTTTTTTATGAAAGCAGCCAATACCTTCTGGTTATTATAACGTGCCGTTTCTTCAATTCTTTCAAAAGCAGGCTTACAGTCTTCGTAAGCCTTGCTTGCAAGTGACGTAATTTTATCGTTAAAACCGAAATTCGAAATAAAATCCATTAAATAATCCTCTTACATTTGAGACAATCTTCAAATCCTATATGTTTATAAACTGTGCCTGCAATGGCAGTCTTATATGATATCCATACCGAAAATCCCTCATCAGTCAGCGTTTTACAAAGACAGCTGACAAGACCTTTTGCAACACCCATATTTCTGTATTCAGGATCTGTTGCAACACCGCCTAGGAATGCAAGCGGATGCATTTCATACATAGACGAAGCCGTACAAACAGGTTTATCGCCGTCATACGCAATATAAGTACGTCCTTTGAGTTCAGATATTGCTTCTCTGCGAACAATGTAGTACTCATCAAAAGACACTTTAGTTAAGCCGCCTTTTTCAAGAAGAGAATAAACGCATCTTAAATCACGTATACCGTCAGTTTGCTTAACGGTATATCTGCACGGATATTCATTAGGCGTACCGCTGAGTTTGGCAATATTATAATTTTCCGAATCGGCATTTTCAAAATAAGGAAGCAACCTGTCAATATCTTCCACCGTTCCGTTAATTTCCGATACAGCACCGTTAAACTTAAAGAACATAACAAGTTCTTCAATGTCGGTTTTATCAGACAGAGTTACGTATGCCGAAGAACCCTGAGATAGAATTACCGTATCGACAATTCCCTCGTTTTCGGACAAATGACACTCATAAGCATAATTTTTCTTATTAACTACGTTAGTTTGAAAAATAATCAGCTGTTGCGGATTGCCTTTAATAAAATCAAGAATTTTAACAACATCGGTAGACTTATAACTTCTAATCAAAGACGCCACCTCCCCATATTATTTTTATTATAGCAAAGTGCAATATTAAATTCAATTAATATTTGACATATATTACTTATTATATTAAAATAACAACTGCGAGTAAATTGAATGGTCGCGCAGTTTTATAACTGTGAGGAAAGTCCGGGCTTCATAGGGCAGGATTATGGATAACGTCCACCGAAGGTGACTTTAGGGAAAGTGCAACAGAAATTATACCGCCTGCTTTGCAGGTAAGGATGAAACGGCGAGGTAAGAGCTCACCGGTGTGCAGGTGACTGCACAGCCTTGTAAACCCAATCCGAAGCAACGCCAGACTGACAGACACATTTGCCCGATGTATTGTCGACGTGGCGGCTTGAGCGGCGTGGTAACATGTCGTCGAGATAGATGATCATTCACGACAGAACCCGGCTTACAGATTTACTCGCATTTTTAATTTAACGGAGGATAGAAATGTCATTATCCGATATAAAAAAGCAATGCGAAAGTTGCACAAAATGCGTACTCTCTCAGACGAGAACCAACATTGTTTTCGGCGACGGAAACGAAAATGCGAAACTGATGTTTGTCGGTGAAGCGCCAGGTAAAAACGAGGATCTTCAGGGTATACCGTTTGTAGGTGCTGCAGGCAAACTTCTCAATAAATATCTTGATGCGGTCGGAATTCCGAGAGATGCAGTATACATAGCTAATATTCTCAAATGCAGACCGCCTCAAAACCGTGACCCTCTGCCCGAAGAAGAAGATGCTTGCATCCCATATCTTGACGCACAGATTGATACCATAAAACCCGCAATGATAATATGTCTTGGCAGAATAGCGGCAAAACGCCTCATAAATAGTGATTTTGCCATCACTAAAGAACGCGGTCAGTGGTTTGAACGTAACGGTTACAGAATTATGGCGATCTACCACCCTGCCGCACTTATTTACGACAACAAGAAAAAAGAAGTCACGTACGACGACTTTAAAATGCTCAAAGCAGAATACGACAAATTATAAAAGGTATGCACGTTCCGTGCATACCTTTTTATTGTGATTATTCATTAAGTAAATATTTAAAACTTATACACTTCTATTATGATTTTGTCAAGTTAGGGACAAAAAATTAGATGTTTTCAATTTCACTTTCTTCAATATCTTTTAAAGTAATTCCGTCTTTGTTTCTCCACTCTGTTCTACCGTTCGCATTTCTTCCCATAACGATAGCCGCAGCTAAAGAAGGGCTGGTAAAAACATAATCCTTTACAAAAGTTTCACTCACAACTGTACCACTTTCGATCAACTTATTTCTAAGTTTAATTAAATATTCTGACATACTAGGTGTAGTCGAAGTCGCAATTTTAGAATTTCTCAACACTGCAAAGCCATCAGATGTAACAAACCCTAATGCTTCTGCACCACGAGCTGCTTTAATATGAAAAATTTCTTTTTCATCATTTAATCCATCTTCTGCATTTGCTGTAAGAACATCAAAAGATTTATATCCCAATGTATTAACTAACAATCTAGCATTTTCAATAAATTCGTCAAGCATAGCAACATCGTATTCAGAAATAGAGGGACAGGTTGGTATTGTACTATTTATAACATCTGTTCTATTTGCCTCTTTTGCCAATTGATAAAACTTATTTTCAAGAAATTTTACATGGGCTTTGTTCAATAAATTGTCTTTACTGATTACCGCAATACAATCATTCCAATACTCTTTATCTTTTAAGTGTTGCTTTAATCGTGTAACAATTCTTTCTGCTTCTCCGATATATATTGTATCATTACCATCTGTGCTTTTGCCGAACAAAAAATACACTCCTGTATTATCTGCATCCTCTCTCTGTGCAAATTCAGAAATATCACTACGAGAAATTTTATATACTCTTCCATTCCAATTTGAAAGTTCGCACATAATTCTTCCATTTGGATTTCCCTCAAATATGTACATTTGAATTGTTTTATCAAAGTTTTTCATGAGTTATCTCCTATCTTTTTTATATAATTGACTATAAACGCAACACAGGCTTCTATAAAATAATATATAAATTTATCATACTGCAATGTGGTTTCAAAATGATATGTTGTTAATTTATCCTTGTAATCAAATATGTTTTCGGGCAATAATTTTTTATCTGTTTCTAAGTGTGTAAGCCAAATCGAATCAGTATCATATGCAAATATTTGCATTTCCCAATAGTTGCCATCATGTACAACCATATTTCTCATTGCCTTTATAATCAAAAGAAAATCATCCATGGTTAGATCACATGATTCTTCATGTTCTACCCCATTTAACTCATATGAATAATAAGACAAAGAAAAATTAGATAATATATAGTTTTTTCCCTCTTCACTAAAACTACTTGCAAATTCAGACGAAAAAACATTGTTTTTCTTGTTAGAAAGATTTGCTAATGATTCCATACAACATTTTAAAAACAACACTCTTAATCCATCTCTTGCAGGGCGAATTTTTTCAATTTCATTGGCAAGACTTACAAATCTTTGAACTTGAAAAATCATTTGTCTAGGCTTTCTTTCATCCCAATCCAATTCGACAGCACTCTTAATAAAACCTTCTACTTCATCTAAACTGCTAAAATACGGACGATAAAATTCCTTGATTTCTTCAAAATAATGTTTCTCAAACAAAGATTCCATAAATCTCCTCCTTTCGACAATACTCAGCACAATTCTTAATAAAATTTTTATCCCTTGTATATCAAAGTTTATGATTACTGTACAATTTATAATTATCTAATCATATCCATAAATTCTTCAAGCGTTATGACGGGAACACCAAGTTTATTCGCTTTATCAAGCTTACTTCCCGCAGCTTCACCTGCAAGAAGATAACTTGTTTTTTTGCTGACACTTCCCGAAACCTTACCACCGTTTTCTTCAATCATGGCAGCCGCCTCTTCTCGTTTCATACCATCAAGCGTTCCTGTTATAACAAAGGTAAGTCCGCTTAATTTACCGTTAGTAACACTCTTTATTTCCGAGACAAAATTCACCCCCGAATTTTTAAGTTTTTCAAGGATTTTTATATTGTTTTCATCTGCAAAATAATCTTTGATTGCTCTTGCCGTAATTTCACCAATGTCTTCAGTTTCTGTAAGGCTTTCAAGAGAAGCGTCAGCAAGTTCGTCAATACCCGAAAACGCCTTCATAAGCGTCTTTGCAGCAGTTTTGCCGACGTTAGGAATGCCAAGTCCTGCAAGCAGTTTTTCAGGGCTGTTATGCTTTGAATTTTCTATAACACCGAGAAGTTTATCAGTGTTTTTTTCTTTACCGATAATGCCCTTTTCAACTAATTCATCACGATAATTTGCCAGCGTATAGATATCTGCTACATCATTTATATATCCACCGGCAATAAGTTCCACGATATACGCTTCACCAAAGCCTTTTATGTCCATCGCATCTCTGCCGACAAAATTGATTATCCTACGCTCAATTTGAGCCTTACACGACGGATTTACGCATCTTATATCTGCCATTCCGTCTTCCTTAACGGTAGGTGCACCGCAGACGGGACAAACGTCAGGCAGTTTGAAAGTTTTGGCGCCATTTGGTCTTTTCGAATGGTCTACAGACTTGATTTTAGGAATAATTTCACCGCTCTTATACACAGTGACGGTATCACCAATTGCAATATCAAGTTCGTTAATAAAATCCTGATTGTGCAAGGTAGCCCTTGAAACAGTCGTTCCGCAAAGTCGTATCGGGTCAAATACTGCTGTTGGCGTTATTCTCCCCGTTCTTCCCACAGATACCTCTATTTCGCGAAGAACACTTTCTTTCTCCTCAGGAGGGTATTTGTATGCCACGAGAAATCCTGCATTTTTCGCAGTATCTGCAAGTTTCTTTCTTCTTTCAAGTTCATTGACCTTGACGACCGCGCCGTCGATCTCATATTCGAGATTACCTCTGCTCTCACCTATTTTTTCTATTGCTTCCCACACTTCATCAGCGGTTGAACAAACAAAATAAGTGGATATAACTTTGACGCCCAACGACTTTAAATAATCATACATCTGCTCGTGTGTATCAAAATCAACACCTTTGGCATCCTGCAGATTGAATATGAACATAGACAGTCCGCGCTCTTTGGTTACTTTAGGATCAAGTTGCCTTAACGTGCCGGCGGCACAGTTTCTCGGGTTTGCAAAGAGTTTCTTTCCTAAAAGTTCCTGTTTTTCGTTTACAAGCCTGAAATTTTCATCGGACATATACACTTCACCGCGAAGTTCAAGATATTCAATATCCTGTTTTAAATCCGACACAACATCAGGTATTACTAACGCATTGGCAGTTACATCTTCACCCGAATTTCTGCCGTCGCCTCTCGTTATTGCCGTTACAAGTTTTCCGTGTTCATATCTCAAAGACATAGAAAGCCCGTCAATTTTCGTTTCTACTATAAACGTTGTATCGCCACCGAGTTTTTCTTTACAGTCATCAACAAACTTGTAAATATCATCTTTTTCAAAAAGGTCGTTCATAGACAGCATAGGCACTCTGTGTGCGATAAGCACGCCTGCTGTACGCTTTGCTGTACCGCCGACCTTCTGTGTAGGTGAATCTTTTCTTATCCACTCGGGGTGTGCTTTTTCAATTTCTTTAAGTTCAAGCATGAGCATATCATACTCACGGTCACTTATTTCAGGTGCATCATCGTCGTAATACTTTGCAGCATATACGGAAAGCATATCTACAAGTTCATTCATTCTGTTAAAAGAAACATCTTTTATCATTATTACACTCCACACAATTAATTATATTTATTTTATCACATTTATCTGTTTAATTCCACCCTACCGAGAGAAATATCAGGGACTTCACCTATTATCACACTGTCATTTACAATAAATGTTGTTTTAATTTCACTTTCTATGCTCTTACCCGGTAACAAAAGTAAAATCGGTATACTTACGTTCATTTTAATTATATGTCTTGTTTGATTTATACCCTGTGCCTGAAATTCGTTTACAACGTCAATAAAAGTTGACGTTGTAAATATCATTCTGAACTTAATTTTCGGACCCGTACCGTTAAAAAACGCATTATCAAACACACTGCCAAGCGGTATCATCACATACGTATCTTCAAGTGATGCCGATATACTGATAACTTCGGTAGCCTCATTAATCAGTTTATTAACTTTACTCTGGTCAACCGAATACGAGATGATGTTTCCGTTTCCGTCATAGACGTAATTAATCATATCTTTATATTCGTCGCCACTTGATTCAATAAACTGTGATATTTCTCTGGCAACTGTTGTCTGCACAACAGTTTCCGCATTTGAAAGAGCAATATCACTTATTATCGGTACAATTCTGCTATTATAAATACACAAGACTAAAATTATTGCACCTGCTACAAATGTAAAAACAATTACAGGTGTTCTTTTCTTGCGAATTTTTTTATTCTTTTTAAAAAAGCGTTCATTCGCCATATTATCACCACTGATAATATATGAAAAAAGTCTGCATGCTTTTACACATGCAGACTTTATAATTTTTAATTATTCAGCTTCTGTTTCTTCAACAGCAACTTCTTCTGCTGCTTCTTCAGCAACAGGAGCTTCGGGCTCAAGAAGTGCTCTGATAGAAAGACTTACTTTCTGATTCTCGAGGTCGATAGCAATAATCTTTGCCTGAACTTCCTGACCGATAGTAAGTTCGTTAGCAGGATTTTCGATTCTCTTGTTAGCAATCTGAGAAATGTGGATAAGACCGTCAACACCGGGAATTACTTCAGCAAATGCACCGAAGGGAACAATTCTTGCAATCTTAACGTCAACAACGTCACCAACGTTGTAGTTGTTCTCAAGAACCTTCCAGGGATTTTCTGTAAGATCCTTATAACCGAGTGAAATACGGTTGTTTTCTTTATCCATTTCCTTGATATAAACTTCAAGTTCATCGCCGACTTTGCAAACGATTGAAGGATGCTTAATCTTGCTCCAAGCAAGTTCAGTTACGTGAACCATACCGTCAACACCGCCGAGATCTACGAATGCACCGTAGTTTGTGAGTGACTTAACAACACCCTTATATCTCTTGTCAACTTCTGCTTCAGCCCAGAACTGTTCAACAGCAGCTTTTCTTGCTTCACGAAGAAGAACAGAGATTGAACCTACAATCTTGTTTCTGCGTCTGTCGAAATCAATGATTCTGAAATTGTGTGTAGTGCCTACGAGGGGCTCAAGTTCTTCACCCTTCTTAACAGGGCACTGTGATGCAGGAATGAATACTCTTACACCGTTGCAGTAAAGAATAGCGCCGCCTTTTACAACTTCGCTGATAGTTCCTTCAAGAACTGTCTTTTCTTCATAAGCTTTCTGGAGTTCTTCGATACCCTTGATCGAATCAACTCTCTTCTTTGAAAGGTAGATGTAACCGTCTACGTCATTTACTCTTGTGACAAATACTTCGATTTCATCGCCAACTTTGAGAACATCCGAAGGATCAACATTCGGATCGGTAGATACTTCAGAAGCAGGTATATATGCTGCCTGCTTTGTACCAAGATCAACAAGCACTTCAGTAGGTGTGAAGCCGATTACGATGCCGCGTACTCTATCCCCCGTTGTCAAAGTAATAAGTGACTCCTCTAACGCTTCGTCAAAGCTCTTTTCGAGTTCGTCCATTTTTATTTTTGCCTCCTTTATTACATATGCCGGGGTTGATGCACCGGCGGTTATACCAATTCTAAGCTGACCGTATTTCTCATAAAGAGTTTCAATCTCATCAAGAGGAACACCACCAATATCAAGCGCACAGAATGTGTTTGAACAGTTTTCAGCACAAATCTCATACAGTTTGCGAGTATTGGAACTTTCTCTCCCACCGAGCACGATCATTACATCAGAAGCCTGCGATAACGCCGCTGCTTCAGTCTGCCTTTCGGAAGTGGCAAGACATATTGTATCAAATATTTTTGCATTTGTATAGAACTTTTTTAAATATTTAGAACAATTTTTCCAATTTTCGAGGTTTAGCGTTGTCTGCGCCACCATGGTTACGGGTTTATCTGTCGAAAAATCGTCTTTTTTCAGCAGATTTTCCAGTTCTTCAACGTTTTGAACAACTACGACATCCTTACAGAATCCGCAGATACCCTCTACTTCCGGATGATTTTTTGTTCCAACAACAATAAGGGTTCTTCCCTCATCCCCTGCCTGTTTAGCCATCTTGTGTATTCTTGCAACAAACGGACAAGTGGCATCACAGATATCAAGTTTTCGATTTTCGAGTTCATCATACACAGACTGTGCTACACCGTGTGATCTTATTACTGCAGTAGCCCCATCGGGTATTTCACTAACATCACAAACAAGGCTTACACCTTTATTTCGATAATCCTCAACAACAGTTTCATTGTGTATAATCGGACCTAACGTGTATACTTGCTTTCCCTCGCATATGCATTTGTCAAGAAGTTCTATGCTTCTGTTTACGCCAAAACAAAAGCCTGCTGATTTTGCCACAGTAACCATTTATTTACCTGCTTTATATTCTTTTTCAGACAGCCTCACTATCTCGTTTTTGAGCAGAGTATGCGTAAGTTCATCTATCTGCTCTTTAGTGATACCGGAAGGTGCATATTCTTCAAAAGGAATAGGTCTGCCGTATCTGATTTCAAACTTTCTAAATATTTTCATTTTATAGTCTTTCGTGTAAAGACCAAACGGCACTAACGTTGCTTTAGTCTTTGCAGCAAGATTCATCGCACCGCTCTTTAACGTTAGATTTTCTATACTGCTGACACGGTGACCTTCAGGCATTATTCCGAGCACTTTACCTTCACGAAGGATTTTTATGCTCACTTTTAATGCATTTACGTCACTTTCACCTCTATGTACCGGAAAGGCACCAAACGCCTTTATCAGCAAATTTAATACGGGTATTTTAAAAAGTTCGGCTTTAGCCATAAAACGTATCGGTCTGTTATAGGTCTGCGTAAGAAGTATCGGATCAAGACCCGAAATATGCTTTCCCGCAAGTACAACGGGTCCGTCTTCGGGTAAGGGTGCTTCATATGTAACTTTGTATCGCCACAGAAGTTTAAAAATAGGCCAGCATATTACCTTAAGTACCTTTAAAAACATTTTATCTTCTCCTCGATTATGCCTATGATTTTATTAATTGAATCTTCTAATTCAAATCCCGTAGTGTCAACCATAATACTGTCATCTGCCGGCTTTAACGGGGCAATATCACGGTGAGAATCGTTGTAATCACGAGTCTTCACGTCTTCAAGTATCTTTTCGTAAGATACGTTTTCTCCTCTCATGAGTAGTTCTTCATACCTGCGCTGAGCACGCGACTCAGGTGATGCAGTAAGAAACAACTTTATATCGGCATCGGGTAACACGACCGTTCCTATATCTCTGCCATCCATAACAACGCTCTGTTTTTTTGCAAAACCTCTCTGAAGACTAAGTAAATGCTCCCTGACCTGAGGAATTGCAGAAACCTGTGATGCGCACTGAGAAATATGATGCTGACGGATATCTTTTGAAACGTCAACACCGTCAAGAAGCATTTTCTGTCCGTCATCCGTTATTTCAAGTTCAATATTTATCTTGTCAAGAAGCGGCACAATTTTTTCTGCATCGGTACACTCTATTCCGTGATTATAAAAATAAAGTCCAATGGTTCTATATATGGCACCCGTATCAATGTGAACGATGCCCATTTTTTGTGCAACGGTCTTTGAAATAGTGCTTTTTCCCGCACCAGAAGGACCGTCAATTGCTATAGAATATTTTTTCATAGTTATTTCTCCCATACGTCATAAGTCAGCATTTCATCGGTTTTAACAAGAGCCGTTGTACTGTAAAACAACATCAAATTATCAACATCATTGTTTTCAATAAAACTTTCAAGTACAAAATCATCGTAATACCTTGTGTCAACTACGTATACGTCTTTGTAAATCAACGACAACTGCGGTACGAGTGCATCAAAAAACGAATCTTTTATAACGCAAACCGACTCATCATTTTTGGCATTTTCATTGTGTAAAGCAAGAAAATCAATATCATTCATATACAGCGTAGCGTATGAAACGTTTTCACCCACCTGCTTTGTCGCATAAAGATCAGAAAGGTTTATTACACCCCATTTATTCTCTGCGACAAGACCATCAAATACCGAAAGATCCTCCGGCATATAATACTCAAGTTTTTCTGTTGAAGGATAAATATCACCCAGTGCACGATTATATGAACCCACCATATAATCCTGTTCGAGCGGATAAGTTTTAAAACCGTCTGCACTTGCTTTAAAACCGAATTCACGAAGGTATTCACAAAGTATCTCAAATCCGTGATATGAGCCACGAGCGTTCCAGTGATGATCAGTATGGTAATACATATCCGCTTTATCCGCAATCGGTATCTTTTCAAATTCGCCCATAGTATCTATTACCATAACGTTTTCGGATATATTATCATAGATAACGTCGGTTAAAACAGAGTCTTTATTCTCGCCAGCCCCTTCAGGAAGCAAGTCATTAAGACTCTCCGATTTTGAAGGCACAAAATTAAGCATAAGTTTAACGTTTTTCTGCTGACATAGGTTTTCAACTTCGTTTATTTTATCTGCCCATTTCAGCGCAACTTCATTCTTCTTTTTCGAAGCATAAACTTTAAGAATCTGATTTTCGTCGTAGATATAGTAATTGTATCCGTCTTCCCCCTCGATTATCTGTTTGAATTCCGCACCCGGAATTGAGGACTTTTTAACGGTTATCTTTTTATACGCCTTTAAAAGTTCATCTCTGAAAGGAAACTGATCTGCTATATATTTTTCAAACTGTGTTTTAAACGTTCCGTCAACATACGAAGAAAACGTAAATTTCGGCATCTGTGCAAGCGTTCTGTTTTCCATGTGAGATATTTCTCTGTCAGGAATAAAGATAAAAAGAACTGTTAGTGCCAGTATGACGGATATAATTGTCAGAGTTGATATTTTTTTCATAAAAATCCCTAAAATCTGAAATAAATAAACGGATTATAACTGTCGTTAACAAGAAAAATAACGCATACTGCAAAAAGCAGAACGCAAGCAATCTGCGTGATCACGTTGTAAATTCCCACAACCGTCTTATTTTTAAGTTTTTTCGATATGAACGGAAGAACGGGCAAAGAACAAATCAAAGCTAAAATATAAACGTCAATTTTCTGCCAGAAATAGTAAATCGAGTCATAATCATACAATTTCGTTCCCGCTTGTCCGAACAAGTTTTTTATATAGTCCCAGGCATACGTGATAGTATCTGCCCTAAAAAACACCCATCCGAGCATTACAATCAGCATCGTGATAACATTACCCAAAGGGTTATATTTCTTAGTATCTATTCCGCTGAGTTTTTCTACTGCAATACACACGAAAAACAGCAGACCCCACAACACAAAATTCCATGATGCACCGTGCCAAAGACCCGTAAGTCCCCACACGACGAAAAGGTTGAAAACAAGTCTTGCCTTTCCTACCCGACTGCCGCCTAAAGGAAAATACAAATAGTCTCTAAACCAGCTGCCAAGTGACATATGCCACCTTCTCCAGAATTCCGATATACTTGAAGATATATACGGATAGTTAAAGTTGATTTCAAAATCAAAACCAAACATTTTTCCAAGACCTATCGCCATATCGCTATAACCGGAAAAATCAAAATAAATCTGGAAGGTATATGCTACTATACCAAGCCACGCAGTAGCAACAGCCGTATCGATAACTGCTTGTCCAAACACATAGTCTGCTACCGATGCAAGAGAATTGGCAATAAGAATTTTCTTTGACAAACCGCAGACAAATTTACAAAAACCGTCAGAAAACGACGTAAGTGTAACCGCCCTGTTATTTATCTGCTCTGCAATAGTGGAATACCTGACTATCGGACCTGCAACAAGTTGAGGGAAAAGCGAAGTATACAACAGAAGATCAAAGAAACTGCGCTGTGCTTCTACCCTGCCTCTGTAAACGTCAATAGAATATGACATCGTCTGGAAAGTATAGAACGAAATTCCTATAGGAAGCGAAATGCCCATAAGCGGAATAGTTCCGCCGATAAGGCTGTTGATGTTTGTTATCGCAAAATCACCGTATTTAAATATGCCGAGGAGTGACAGATTTACCACAACTGAAACAAGCAGGTATATTTTTGTGTTTTTATTTCTGCTTCTCGCCCATACAATGAGTCTTCCGACGGTATAATCGACTATCGTAGAGAATAACATCACAAGTACATATACAGGTTCACCGTAAGAATAGAAAAGCAGACTGAACATAATCAGTACGGCATTTTTATATTTTCCGGGAACCGTAAAGTATAATATAAGCAGTAATGGTAAAAAGAAAAATAAGAATATAAGACTGGAAAAAACCATTATAATCTCCGTTAATAAATTGAATTTCCTGCCAAGTAACCTGTAGAAAAGGCTATTTGAAGATTAAATCCCCCCGTATATGCATCAACGTCAATCATTTCACCTGCAAAATATAGATCGGATATTAATTTTGACTGCATATTTTTAGGATCTATTTCACTGACTTTGACTCCGCCCGAAGTAATAATCGCCTCACTTATTGGTCTGAAAGACGAAACCGTAAGAGAAACATTCTTCAGGGCGTTAATTATATCAGTTCGCATCTGTTTTGTTACCTGCGAAACATGTGTCGTGTCAGGCACACCGCAGATTTCACCGAAAATCTCAGCAAATGACGCAGGCAAAAGCTTTCTGTATACCGTTTTCATCTCAGAAATTTTACTGTCTGCAAACTCACGTAAAAGTCGTGCATCAAGTTGCTTCTCGGTCAATGCCGGTTTTAAATCAATATGTATTTCAAATCTGTCTTTTTGGACGTTATTTATATGCGATGACAGACTTAATATGACAGGTCCTGACATACCGAAATGTGTAAACAACGCTTCACCGAAATCTTCATATATCACTTTTTGAATACTGTTATCAAAAAGTTTTACACCTATGTTTCTAAGTGAAAGCCCCGATAGTTTCGAAGGCCATTTTTCCTTTGTAGCAATAGGTATAAGGGACGGTTTCAAAGGTGTTACAGTGTGCCCTAAATCTTTTGCTATTTGAAATCCAAGCCCGTCAGAACCCGTAACAGGATAAGACGCACCGCCAAAAGCAAGAATAACGGCATCCGCATAGATTTTTTTATCACCGCACTCAACCCCAACGGCACTTCCGTTTTCAGTTATAACACCCGTAACTTTTGTGTTAAGTTTTATCGTTACTCCGTTTCGGGTAGCTGCTCTTTTCAATGCACCGACTATGTCGTTAGCATTATCACTTACGGGAAAAACCCTGTTACCACGCTCTGTCTTGAGTGGAACGCCAAGATCTTCAAAAAAGGCTTTTGTATCCTGTGCTGAAAACCTGTTAAATGCAGCGTAGAGAAAACGTGAATTAACCGTCACGTTATCAATAAGAGTCTGTACGTCGCAGTCATTAGTAACGTTGCAACGCCCTTTACCCGTTATAGATAATTTTTTTCCTACGCTTTTTCCTCTTTCAAGCAGAACGACTGAGTTTCCGTTTTGTGCGGCAGTTATCGCTGCCATCATTCCCGCCGGTCCGCCGCCTACAACTATAACCTTACTCATTTAGTTTCCCTGCATTGATGTGTAACAAGAAGTGCATTTTTAGCAATTACAAAAGATTTCTCTTTTATAAATCCAAGGCTCATAAGAATGTCTGCAATGCCCTCATTACAAGAAACCATACGTTCAACACCTTTAGACAGAGAATATGCCGCAACGGTGCGAATAATAGCATCATAATAAAGCTTCTCTTCCTCACCAAAGGTCTTTATATCAAGAATTTTTGTTTTATTTTTATGTACTTCGAAAATACATGCAAGTTTAATAGTACCGTCTTCGAAAAGTATATAGGCTTCAACAGGAAGCTTATATCCGATTTCCGATATATCATCACATTTTTTTATTGAAATCATATTAACCTCACAGAGACTTGAGATATTCTACCTCTGAGTCATCAAGAAATCTCCATTTTCCCGCTTTTACTTCAGCAAGCCTGAGTTCACCAACAGCAACGCGCTTTAATCTGAGCACTTCAAGACCGACTGTTTCGCACATTTTTCGAATCTGTCTGTTTCTGCCTTCATGTAAAGTAAACGTAAGATTGGTTCTGTCTTCTTTTACTTTTGCGATTTCAACGTTTGTTGAATTAGTAACGTATCCATCTATTTCAAGAGGACCGCAAAGTTTATCAATCTGTTCTTTTTTCGGCACACCTCTTACAACACACGTATATATTTTCGGAACGTGATGCTTAGGATGTGTAAGCCTATAAACGAGATCACCGTCATTCGTCAGCAAAAGAAGTCCTTCACTGTCACGGTCAAGCCTTCCGACAGGCACAACACGCTCTTTAACACCATCAAGCAGGTCAATAACACATTTTCTGCCGAGTTCGTCCTTAGCGGTCGTCAAATAACCTCTGGGCTTATTCATCATTATATAAACGTTCTTTTCGGTACGTGCATTCAGCACCTTACCTCCAAAAACAACTTTATCCTTCACAGGGTCTATTTTCATTCCGAGATATGCGGTTTCACCGTTTACTTCTACTCTTCCCTGTTCAATAAGTTGTTCACAGGCACGTCTTGAAGCGATACCGCACTCAGCCATAAATTTTTGTAATCTTACTAAATTATCCATACCTTTTATTTCTTTCAGTTAATAAAATATCGGCAAACCATTTTGCAACTTTACCGAAAAATGAAAGTTCTTCCACTTCTCCGACGTCACTGTCGGCTAATATTTCAATACTTTCCGCAAGTTCACCGTTTATATAGTAATTGCTGTATCCCACAACAGTACCTCTGTACACGGGAGCATACAGAAAACGTGGCATTTCAACAACACGAGTAACACTGCAGACTTCACTTCCGAAAAGCACCTTTCCGAAAGGCTTAAATTCAGTCACCGTTACCGTTCCAAGTCCTGCAACAGGCAAAGTAAAAGTTTCAGCTTTGTCACTGAATTTCGCATAATCACAGCAAGTAAATCCATAGTCAAGCATTTCTACGTGATCAGACCAGTCATTACGGTCATTAAGTGTAACTGCTATAAGCCGAACACCGTCTTTTTCAGCAGCTGACACAAGGCAACGTCCTGATTTCATTGTATAGCCCGTTTTTACGCCAATACAATACTTATACCTGCTGAGTAATTTGTTGTGATTTGCAAGATAATGCGTATTCTCGCCTTCACCAACGGTTATTGACTTAGTTGAAACAATTTTCTCAAAAACATCATTTTCCAAAGCATACGCTGTAAGCTTTGCCATATCATATGCCGTAGAATAATGCAAAGCATCATCAAGACCGCTTGGAGTAACAAAATTCGAGGACTCCATACCTATTTTTTCAGCAGTTTGATTCATAAGGATCGCAAAGTTCTCATTATTATCGCTAACATGCTCTGCCAATGCGTTTGCCGCATCGTTACCTGACGACAGCATAAGACCGTATAAAAGTTCAAGAACGGTAATTTTCTCACCGTTTTTAAGATACATTGATGAACCTTCGGTTGCCGCTGCCTGTGCAGATACCGTTACAGTATCGCTCAGCGACGAGTTTTCAAGAACAGTTACAGCCGTCATTATTTTGGTAGTGCTTGCCATGGGCATTCTTGCGTAAGCATTATTCTCATATAAAATTCTGCCCGTTGATGCTTCTATCAAAACAGCAGATTGTGCAGATACCGAAATAGCACCTGCACAAATCTGCATATTGAATAACATTACAAACGACAATAGCAGTACCGCTGACTTTTTTCGCATAATATCACCCATATTAGAATATGAGCGATAATGGAATTACATAACCAGTTTATCAGAGATCTACCGATACGTCTCCCGAGTCCTTATTATGCGCCTTAAAACCGTCCTTAATCTTGTCTACAAGATCAGGTACCATTTCCACAATTCTGTCAACGATACCCGCATTTTCCGTAATCTGAAGCAGTTTCACGTTTGAACCGCCTACAATAAGGAAAGCAATAGGAGTAATAGTGATACCCGCACCGCTGCCGCCGCCGAATGCTTCGGAGTTAGCAGGCTGCTTGGGGTAATCCGATCCACCTGAAACAAAACCAAAAGTGACCTTTGAAACAGGTATTATAACTGTACCGTCGGGTGCAGTTATTGCATCACCGATAATGGTATTAACGTCTACCATATCCTTAATATTTGACATTGCTGTTGACATGAGACCCTGAATAGGATGTTCTGACATAAATTACACCGCCTTATTTTTATTTTTAATAATAGCTCTGACTGCACAGACAGCTGCTGAAAACAGCACCATCAGTCCGCCCAGCAGAGATAATTCCATATTTACATAGACGTCATACTCTGATTTCTGCTTTGTGAAATCGGCATTAACTCTGACATCTCTTTCTACAACCTTGAAATTATTGCAAATTGCACCGCAGAAAATATTAACACCAGCCGAAACTTTACCAAACGTAAGTGCTGTCTTAGCCGCATCGTCCGTTGCAACAAGGACGTTACACTTGAGCATTTTAATTACAAGTTTTCTGTTAAATATTTTTACTGCTCTGCCCGCAATCCTGCAATAATCAGAAAAAAATAATAACTTATTCTTTTTCTTTTGTTCAGGCTTTTTATTTTTTTTCTTTTTTTCTTTTTTCTTTAATTTTGAAGTGTCAAATTCCAGAAAAAGAAATTTAACAACAACGCGTTTTGTTTCTCCGAAAAAGATTTCAACTTTCGCTTTAATCAAATGGAGAATTATCGTTGTTACTGCAATAATAGTAATTACTATCAGCAGGATTTTCATTGTGTTACCTCTTCAATCTGAAGTTGAGCATTATCAGGCTCGATATCCTCAAGTTTAGGTAATTCACTAATTGCACTCAGTCCAAAGGTTCTTAAAAATTCGGGAGTCGTTCTAAAAAGCCTCGGCCTTCCCGGTGCATCAAGTTTACCGCATTCTTCGACAAGACCTTTATCTTCAAGTTTGTCTATAATCTCACCGCATTCAACACCACGGACCTGACTGACATACCCTCTTGTTATAGGCTGATTGTATGCAATTATTGCAAGTACTTCAAATGCTGCTGTCGATAAAAACGCTTCTTTTCTGTTATCGAGAGCTTTTTTTACATATGCGTAATACTCTTTTCTTGATGCCAACTGGTAACAGTCACCCAATTTAAGAAGAGATATACCACCTTCTTTTTGATTATACTCCTCGAGCATATTGGAAAGCACGGAAGATACCGTAATTCTGTCCGAATCAAGCGCAAGAGCAAGTATGTCAATATTAACGGGTGAACCCGAAGCAAATAATATGCTTTCTATAGCCGCTGTCATTTCTCTATCTGTCATCTTCTGCCTTCTTTCTCGATAAAACAAGTGTAGTATCCATACCGTCGCCCGAATCCTCAAGAATTATCCTTTTAACCTTTGATAATTCAAGGACAGCCAAAAACGCTGCGACGACTTCACTTCTGCTTTTCTGCGAATACATCAGTTCTCTGAAGGATATTTTTCTGTCCTTTATAAGTCGTCTGAGTATATTAGTTACCCTGCTTGCAACAGAAACGATCTTCGTGCCGATAATTCCACTGAACGATTCAATTGGAGGAGGCATACGCCTCATATTCTTTTTGAATACGCTTTCGTATGCATTTACCAGAGAATAGACGGACTGTGACTTTAATTTAGGCTTACCAAAGTCAATTTCTTCGGAACCCTTAATATACAGTTTGTCCCCGTTTTCGGTTTTGTATTCTTTAAGAGTCATGGCAACCGTTTTATATTTCTTGTATTCAAGAATCATCCTTACAAGTTCTTCCCTTGGGTCTTCCTGTTCATCAGATTCATCTTTGGGAAGGAGCATTTTCGACTTTATGTAAAGAAGTTGCGATGATACAACCAAAAACTCACTAAGATTGTCAAGATCGTGCTTTTTATATTCTTCTACATACTCCATATATTGCTCAAGAATCAGTGCTATCGGAATATCGAGAATATCTATTTTATTTTTATCAATCAGATGAAGCAACAAATCCATAGGCCCCTCAAAGACCTCAAGATGAAACTTTAACTGTTCGTTCTCCATTCTACACCCCGATCAGTGAAAATATCTTTAACACAAAATTTATCATAGTCGATGACACGCTTGAAACTGCATTTGCCAAATAGTTTGAGAAAAATCCGAAATATGAAAGAAAAATCAAAGCAACCATGCCAAAGCGTTCATACTGCATAAGTTTGAAATATGCCTTATCAGAAAGTACTGCATACACCAATTTCGAACCATCGAGAGGTGGAAACGGTATAAGATTAAACGCCATCAGAACGAGATTAACTTGAATAAAATACAAAAATGCATATACTACGTGAGTCGAATACACTTTTGTAAACCGCCAATACAAAACGTACGCAACAGTACCGATAAATGCCATAAGAAGATTTGACACCGGACCGGCAAGTGCGGTTAAAGCCATTCCTCTTTTTGGATTTTTAAAATAATACGGATTAACGGGGACCGCTTTTGCCCAGCCAAATGAGAAAAAAATCATAGCAAGCGTTCCCACAAAGTCAAGATGTGCAAGCGGATTAAGCGTAAGCCTGCCCATATTTTTAGCCGTCCTGTCCCCCAATTTATATGCCACATATCCGTGAGCAAACTCATGCATTGAGAGACTAAATATCAAAAACGGCAATACAATTAGTTTAGGTATTAAATTTGTCAAATAATTCCCAATCACATTCATAAGTTATATTATAAAATAAATCTATATAAAAATCAATAAATAAAGGGGTATCGTATGCAGATACCCCTAAAAATTATTTATTTTCGCATCTTTCAAGCCCGGCTGTTGATATAACGTATGCCATTCTGTACATTTCTTTATCAATGGACTTAGTCATCTTTAAAGCTTCCTGAATATCATAATTTACAACATCACCGTTTTTAACACCGACAACTCTGTCACCGATTCCCTGTGAAAGAAGTTTTACAGCTTCATAACCGAGACGGCTTGCCCATACACGATCTGTTGCCGTGGGTGAACCGCCACGCTGAACGTGACCTAAAACAGTTGTTTTTGTTTCAATGCCAACTTCGTTTTTAATTCTTTCAGCAAGAGCATGAATATTGCCTACACCTTCAGCAACAACAATAACAAAATGATGTCTGCCATTACTCATCGACGCCCTCATTCTGTTTATTACGTCCTTCTCAATATCAACGGGAATTTCAGGCACAAGAACAGCCATCGCACCAGTTGCAATACCTGCGTTAAGTGCAATGTAACCTGCATGTCTGCCCATTACTTCGATGATAGAGCATCTGTTATGTGACTGCATCGTGTCTCTTATCTTATCTATACAATCGACGCACGTATTTACTGCAGTGTCAAATCCAATAGTATACTCCGTGCAGGAAATGTCGTTATCAATAGTGCCGGGCACACCAACACATGGAATGCCGTGCTTTGAAAGGTCACTCGCACCTCTGAATGAGCCGTCACCGCCTATAACAACGAGACCTTCAAGCCCGAGTTTTTTGCAAGATTCAACAGCTTCCAGCACGCCTTCTTCAGTCTTGAACTTAGTACTTCTTGCAGTGCAAAGGAATGTACCGCCACGGGCAATAACTTCACTAACGCTTTTTGCAGTAAGTTCTATCGTTTCGCCCTCAATAAGTCCGGTATAACCCCTGGTAATACCAACAACTTCTATATTTTTATCAAGAGCAGCTCTAACAACTGCACGAATAGCCGTATTCATTCCGGGTGAATCCCCACCACTGGTGAGTACGCCTATTTTCTTTACCTTACTCTCTGACATAACTCAACCTCCAAAAAAGATAATTAATATTATACCACATTATTTAAAAATATCAATCACTTTTTTCGACAACATTTTTTTCTCCAAGAATTTCTCTGAGTTCCCGCAACAGTACCGTACACGGCTCCACCCACATACTTCTTGAAGCCTGATGATATTTTCTGTCATCCTCTGTAAAGACAATAAGCGGAACGTTACCGTCAAACACTTTGCAGACGTTCAGTGCTTTTGTCAAAACCTCACTGTTCATATTCGTAACTTTAATGTAAAGTTTTCTCCCGCCTTTTACTGTAACAGTATTGTTTTTTTCAGCATTTTTATATTCTTTTATAGAGGAAGCGCTGATTAAGACAGCCTTTACCGGCTCATCTTCTCTCGCCGAAACTCTGACTTCTGCAACAATTACGTTGTTCTCTGAAAGTAACCCTCTGAATTTTTCAAGAGTTTTTGCAAAAACAATCATTTCCAGTGCAGCCGTACCGTCATCAAGACCGACGAACGCCATGACAGAATTATTTTTTGTATGCTTTAGTTTAAAACTCGTAACAACTGCAGCAATAACGACTGTATCGTTATCTTTTACAATCTTTTCTCCGTCTTCTTTAAATGAGTCGATTATGCATCTTATCGAAACAGGTGAAATCTTTTTGATTTCCTGTTCATATTCAGAAAGCGGATGACCTGACACGTATAATCCAACGGCATCACGCTCGGCTCTCAAAAGTTCAAGTTTTGGTAATTCAGGAATATCGGGATACACTTGTGAAAAAGCATTATTTTCACTTTGTTCGCCGAACATATCTATCTGCCCAGCCACAGTCTTACTTCCAATATCCGCAATCGAATCCATCATAGTTTCATACGTCTGAAGCATCTGACTTCTTTTAAGCCCAAGCGAATCAAGTGCGCCTGCATTTATAAGCATCTGGACAGCTTTTTTATTGATAGTTGTATTATCCATACGCTTGAGAAAATCCTCAAAGCTGATAAACGGGCCGTAGTCGCTTCTTTCTTTTATCAATTCTTCAATGACACCGTATCCGATACTCTTAATAGCGACAAGACCAAATCTGATAGCATTATCCGCAACAGAAAAACCTATAAAACTTTTATTAACGTCAGGCGGTAATATTTGAATGCCGATGTTATTACACTCTGCAATATATTCAACTACCTTGTCCGTATTTCCTATCACACTTGTCAGAAGTGCCGCCATATACTCGCAGGGATATCTGCATTTCAGATAAGCCGTTCTGTATGCAACCGCAGCATATGCCGCCGCATGGGATTTGTTGAAAGCGTACGATGCAAAAGATGCCATATCATCAAACAGTTTCGTTGCCGTCTGTTCATCAATGCCGTTTGCTACACAACCGCAGTTTTCCCCTTCTTTGCCGTATATAAATGCCTGTCTTTCTTTTTCAAGAACGTCAGCCTTCTTCTTCGACATAGCGCGTCGCACAAGGTCAGCCTTGCCGAAAGAATATCCTGCAAGTTCACGGAATATCTGCATTACCTGTTCCTGATAAACGATACACCCGTACGTCATATTGAGTATAGGTTCAAGAAGCGGTGTTGCATATTTAACGCGTTCGGGATAATGCATATTCGCAATATAGGTCGGTATAGAATCCATAGGACCCGGACGGTAAAGTGATATCGCCGCAATAATATCTTCAAAACAAGTAGGCTTCATTTCACAAAGCATCTGCCGCATTCCGTTAGATTCAAGCTGAAAAACACCGGAAGTATTTCCTTCCGAAAGCATTTTATATACTTCAGGATCGTCAAAAGTCTGATCCTCAACCTGAAAATCTCCCTTACCGCCAACGTCTGCCGAACCGTGATTTATAATATTTTCAGCATACTTTATAACCGTCAGGTTTCTGAGGGCAAGAAAGTCCATTTTCAGCAGACCAAGACGTTCAAGAGTCGTCATTGTATACTGTGTTATGGCAAGTTCATCACTCTTTTGAAGAGGTACGTAGCAATCAACGTCTTCCCCCGTAATGACGACACCTGCCGCATGTATTGAGGAATGTCTCGGCATGCCTTCGATTTTAGCAGCAGTATCTATCAGATTATGAACGGTAGTATCGGTTTCGTAAAGTTGTTTAAGCTCAGATATTTCCTTAACGGCATCCATAAGCGTCTTGTGTCTTACAGCATAGTCGTTAGGCACGAGTTTCGCAATTTTATCCACTTCACCATACGGCACGTTCAAAACCCTGCCAACGTCCCTTACCGCACCTTTAGCAGCAAACGTACCAAACGTTACTATCTGTGCAACTTTACTTTTTCCGTATTTGCCCACAACGTAATCTATGACTTCTTGTCGTCGTTCGGTGCAGAAATCAATGTCAATATCAGGCATTGTAACACGTTCAGGATTTAAGAAACGTTCGAAAATCAAATTATATTTTACAGGATTTATATCTGTTATGCCTAAGCAAAAGGATACAATACTTCCCGCGGCCGAACCTCTGCCGGGACCAACGGGTATATCTCTGTCCTTAGCAAATTTAACAAAATCCCATACTATCAGAAAATAGTCAACGTACCCCATATTTTTTATGGTGGTAAGTTCATACTCCATTCTCTCTACGAGTTCATCGGTTGCATTCGGAAATCTTTTATCAAAGCCGAGTTTCACCTGCTCACACAGGTATTCATAAGCCTCTCTGCCTTCAGGAAGTTGATATTTAGGAAGATGAAAATTCCCAAATTCAAAATCATAATTACACTTATCTGCAATCTCAACCGTGTTTTCAATCGCATTTTCATATCTGCCGAAGAGTTTTGTCATTTCATCTTCACTCTTCATATAAAACTCATCCGTCGGAAATGACATAGCATTTTCGTCATCAATGGTTTTTGCCGTTTGAACACACATAAGAACGTTCTGCATATAAGCGTCTTCTTTGTTTATATAATGAACGTCATTCGTAGCGACGAGAGGAATATCGAGTTCACGGGAAATTTTTTCAAGTTCCCTGTTTACAACAAGTTGTTCATCTATACCGTGATTTTGCAGTTCCAAATAATAGTCTTTACCGAATATTTCTTTATATTCAGCCGCCAATTTACGTGCACCATCAATATCGTCAGCAAGTATTTTTTGAGGCACGGCACCCGCAAGACATGCCGAAAGTGCAACAAGCCCCTCACTGTGTGCACGAAGTTCATCCATATCTGTTCGGGGCTTGATATAAAAGCCTTCAATAAATGCTTTTGAAACTATTTTTAAAAGATTTTCATAGCCTTTTTTATTTTTGACAAGAAGAACAAGGTGATTGTTATCACTGTCAAAACGGTGTTCTTTATCATGCATTGTTCTGGGTGCAACGTACACTTCGCATCCAATAATCGGTTTTATTCCCGCTTGCTTTGCCGCATTGTAAAAATCGACGCAACCGTACATGACACCGTGATCTGTTATTGCCACCGATGCCTGTCCAAGTTCTTTTGCTTTTTCAATAATGTCACTTATTCGGCAAGCACCGTCCAAAAGACTGTATTCCGAATGCAAGTGTAGATGAACAAAACCGCTCAAAATTTACCCCCTATATTTTATCTGCAAGCTCAATCATTTTTCTCAGGCGTCTGTTGATGTATGATTTTCCGTATTTACCGCCACTAAGTTGAGCCAACGTCGCAAGCGAATCCTCCGGATTTTCTATTCTCAAATCCGCTATTTCCTTTATGTCTTCGTCAAGTTTTTCGTACATACCATTTTCTTTTAATTTATTTATCGCCTGAATATGAGTAACGGAAATGTCCACCGTTTTTTTAAGATTTGCAAGAGTATAATTCTGCTGGCGTGTAAGTGCATTCCTCATATTCTTTTCAATTTTCGCATTCATTAAATCAAAAATAGTAGATTTTGCACCAATAAGATTTAAAAAATCTTCAATTACCGAACTGTCACGGTAATACACGACGTATGAACTTTTTCTCATAGAAATAAACGGTTTAGACAAGTTTTCTTCAAGCAAAAGAGCCAGATCCTGTGCTCTCTTTTTAGAAGAAATATCAAATTCAAGTCTGTAATCTTTCTGTGGGTCAGAAATCATACCACAGGCTAAAAATGCGCCTGCAAAAAAGGCATAAGCACAAATGTCACAATCTAAAATAGCACGGTTAATTCTAAGTGCGGTTTCATTTGTGGAATTTCCCATTATTTCAAAAAGCCTTAAAGCATCCTCATCTTCTGCTGATACCGTAAAATTTCTGATACCTGCAGATACCGAAAGTGTTACATCGCATACAGAATCAGCAAGAACACAAAGTTTTTTTACCACGTCAACACTCTTGATATTTAATCTGAATGAGTCACTTTTGTATGTACCCGAAAACAGCAAAATGCCATAAAGATACGCCATTTTACAACATGAACGTGCAAACTTTTTATTCTCTGCTATTTCTTTTTTTACATTGTCATTAAACGATAATTTTTCTGTCACTTATTTACATCCCTATGATTCACAAGACACGTAACTATGTTGTCATTGATATATTTTGCCAAAATTTTTGCAAACGTAACGCTTCTGTGTTTGCCGCCCGTACATCCAATAGCAACCGTAATGCTCGGTTTTCCCTCTTTTACGTAAAGAGGAATAAGGAAAGCGACCATATCTTGGAGTTTTGCAATAAACTGTTTTGCATCATCAAAACTCATAACGTAATCCGATACAGCAGAATCAAGTCCCGTAAGTTCTTTAAGTTCTGGAACCCAGTAAGGATTCGGAAAACATCTCACGTCAAATACTATATCTGCATCTTTCGGCTGTGCATATTTAAAGCCAAAAGAAATTACGTTAACAAAGAAAGATGAATCATTTTGGTCATTTAAAACCTTCAACAGATGCTCCCTGAACTGTGCTGCAGACATTTTTGACGTATCAAACACCAAGTCCGCAGAAGCTTTTACGGGTGCCATTAGGATTCTTTCACGCGAAATAGCATCTTCAAGACCAGGATACTCCATATTCTGAAGAGGATGCTTTACACGTTTTTCCTTATACCTTGATACAAGCACGTCATCCTCGCAATCAAGATAAATAAGTTTGTAGTCAATTCCCGACTTTTTTAAATCATCCAGACTCTCCATATACTTGTCCATTTTGGATGCACCTCTTGCATCCGCAACAAAGGCAAGCTTATTAAGTTCACCGCCCGAGGAAACACATATATCAATAAAATTGGGTATTAATGCAGGAGGCATATTGTCAACACAGTAATATCCCATATCATCAAGAACGTTTACCGCATTTGATTTTCCCGAGCCTGACATTCCCGAAACAATAATTATTTCCATTAAATCCCTCTTAATCTATAAATCTGATTTCACATTCCAATTCGACGCCAAAGCGTTCTTTAACTGTATTTTTAATGTGGTTCACAAGTGCTTTAATATCGTCAGCACGTGCATTGCCTATATTTATAATAAATCCTGCATGCTTTTTTGAAACCTGTGCTCCGCCTACCGTATAGCCTTTGAGACCTGCATCTTCTATAAGTTTACCCGCAAAATAGCCTTCAGGTCTTTTAAACACAGAACCGGCATTCGGATATTCAAGTGGTTGTTTTTCCTTTCTCTTATTAAGATTTTCCCTCATAAGAGATGATATATCTTCGACATTTCCTTTTTTTAATTTAAATACTGCCGAGAGAATAATGGCACCGCTGTTCATATATTTTGAATGGCGATATGAAAAATCCGATTTAGCAGACAGAATATACTCAGCATCTCCAAGGCACTTTACCGAATATATAACGTCGGAAATTTCACCACCGTATGCCCCTGCATTCATAAACACCGCACCACCGACACTACCCGGTATACCGCAGGCAAATTCAAGCCCTGAAAGTGCATTTGATTTTGCAAATGCCGCAAGTGCCGAAAGCGTAGTCCCCGCATCTGCAAGTACGTACACGTCTTCACCGTCTTCTTTTATTATCTCACATCGGTTTATATCACTTGTGAGTATAACTACGCCATCATATCCCTGATCCGAAAAAACAACGTTTGACCCGTTTCCGATAAGAATATAGCGAGTATCTTTACAAAAAGAAACTAAATCTTCAAGTTGTTTCACATCTGACGGAATAGCAACTGCCTGAGCAGGCCCTCCGACTTTAAAAGAAGTATGAGCTGCCATAGGTTCATCAAATAACACCGTATTGCAGAGTTTTGATATTTCACTTTTGAATTCGCTTGAAATCATAATATCTCCTGAGCATTGAATTTTTTTTCAAGTTTTTCATTAAGTTCAAGTGCCGCATTATATCCCATAACCTTTTGTCTGTTGTTCATTGCGGCAATTTCGATGATTACGGCAAGATTTCTGCCCGGTTTTACGGGAACAGTTATCATAGGAACTTCAACACCAAGTATATTCTTCTTCTCGGTATCTATGCCAAGACGGTCATATTCTTTCTTATTGTCCCATTGTTCAAGCTGGATAACCAGTTCAATTTTTTCTGTAATTTTTACTGCACCCATACCGAATATTCTTCGAACGTCTACAACACCTATACCTCTAATTTCAACGTAATGGCGTATTATTTCAGGTGCACTGCCCACAAGTGATATTTCGGAAACTTTTTTTATTTCAACGGCATCGTCTGCAATAAGACGGTGTCCCCTTTTAACGAGTTCAATAGCTGTTTCACTTTTTCCGACACCACTGTCACCAAGCAAAAGAATACCTTCACCGTATACTTCAACCAAAACACCGTGAAGTGTTTCACGAGGTGCAAGTTCAACGTTAAGCCAGCCTATGAGTGCACTGATAAAATTAGAGGTTATCGCATTCGTACCCATTATCGGTATATTGTATTTCTTAGCTGATTCCAGCATGGTATCATAAGGCTTGAATCCACGTGTAAGAATAAGTGCCGGCAGTCCGTGAGCAAAAAACGCATCAAAATGCTTACTTTGTTCGTCAACGGTCAAATCTTTCATATATGAATCCTCAACCTTACCGAACAACTGAATTCTGTTAGGATCGCTGTATTTAAAGAAACCTGTAAGCTGTATACCTGCACGGTTTACGTCAGACTGTATAATTCTGATATTTTCGCCGTTTTCAGGCATATAAAAAACTTCAAGAGAAAAATGCTCAATTATCTCTCCGACTGTTACGTAATATTCGGTCATAATAAGAACCTCACAACTTTATTTTATATTATTATAATGCATATAAAATAAATATTCAATCTGTCGTTCAAAAACCAATAAAAAATATTTGCGACATTATAAAAAAAAGTCTTGCATTTTGACATAAAATTTGTTAGAATGCTTGTTGTTAATAAATTAAGTTTTAAGGAGGTGTTCTTATGGCAAAGTGTGACATCTGCGGTAAGGGCGTTACTTTCGGTATCAAGGTATCTCATTCTCACAGAAGAACTAACAGAGATTGGAAGCCTAATGTTAAAAGAGTAAAAGCTAACATCAACGGCGGTGCCAAGTACATTAACGTTTGTACAAGATGCCTTCGTTCCGGTAAGGTGACCCGTGCGGTCTAATCCCGCTGATACAAACCCCTCTGAAATCAGAGGGGTTATTTTTTTATATAAAAAGCGTTCAGTTTAAAACTGAACGCTTTTTATTATTTCTTCTTTGATGAAATTTTATTTTCTGTTCCATTGATAAGCCTTACAACGTTTTTTCTGTGCATAAAAACAATGAACAAAGCAAGCGAGAACAAATAGATATAGAACCCGCTATTATGCCCTCCCATGCATAATTGAACAACAGCAAAGGTCAATGCACCGCATATAGAAGCAAGACTTACGTATTTCGTAATCACAACAACAAGTACAAAAACCGCAAGTGCTATCATAGCAACTTTCCAGTCAATCAGAATCAAAAGGATTCCGCAATTGGTAACACCCTTACCGCCTTTGAAACCAAAGTATAACGGAAAACAATGTCCGAGAATACATACGGTTGCTGCAAAAATAGCACAGCCCACAGTTTCTGTAATACCAAAATGAAGTGTGACGTAATATCCGATAAAGTATGATGCAATCGTTTTAAAGGCATCAAGCAAAAATGTAATCAAAGCCAACTTAATGCCGTATGTGCGAAGCATATTTGTAGCACCCGCATTACCGCTTCCGTGACGACGTACATCATCCTTTTTACTATCCGAAAGAATGATTGAAAAATTCAAACTTCCTATAAGATAACCGATTACCCCGATAATAATAAGAATAATATTAGTTTTACTTATCATCTTTTTCCCTCAACATAAATCTTATTGGAGTGCCGTTTAATTCAAAAACTTCCCTTATCTGATTTTCCAGATAACGTCTGTATGAAAAATGGAATAATTCAATACTGTTACAGAAAATAACGAACGTTGGAGGCTTTGTAGAAGCCTGTGTCATATAATAAATTTTAAGACGCTTTCCTCTGTCCGTAGGAGGCTGAACTTTGTTCATTGCATCTGCAAGAACCTCATTCAGTTTACCTGTCGAAATTCTGACGTTATTCTGCTCATATACAAAGTTTATCATATCAAACACTTCAGAAACTCTCTGCCCCGTCAGTGCCGATACAAAAATTATAGGTGCATACGTCATATAAGCAAGGTCGTTGGTTATACGTTTACGCATTTCTTCCATAGTCTTTCCGTCTTTTTCTATGGAATCCCACTTATTCACAACAATTACAATTGCTTTTCCGTTGTCATGTGCATAACCTGCAATCTTGGTATCCTGTTCTGTTACACCTTCATTGGCATCTAACATAAGAAGACATACGTCAGCACGGTCAACAGCCATATACGAACGGATAACGCTGTATTTTTCTATGTTTTCCTCTACCTTCTTCTTTTTACGTATTCCGGCAGTATCAATAAACACATAGTTCTTTCCGTTTTTTGTAAAACCCGTATCAATAGCATCTCTCGTAGTTCCAGGTATATTAGATACTATAACCCTTTCCTGACCGAGAATTCTGTTGATTATTGACGATTTACCCACGTTCGGTTTACCTATAACGGCAACTTTGATTGAATCTTCACTTTCAACGTCATTTTCATTCTGAGGAAGTTTGGATACAACGGCATCGAGAAGATCACCCGTACCCCTGCCGTGAGTAGCCGAAATCGCATGAGGTTCACCGACACCGAGATTATAAAATTCATAGATTTCCGGCGGTAATTCACCCACGCCGTCAACCTTATTAACGCACAAAACGACAGGCTTTTTAGCTTTAATAAGCATTCTCGCAACGTCTGCATCGGCAGCAACCATACCAACGGTAAGATCTGTCACCAGAATCACAACGTCGGCAAGTTCTATGGCGAGTTCCGCCTGTCTTTTCATCTGTGCCAGAATTATATCGTTACTTTTAGGTTCGATACCCCCGGTATCTACAATTGTAAATGAATGACCGCACCATTCACATTCACCGTATATACGGTCTCTCGTAACACCCGGCTTATCATCAACAATAGCCAGTCGTGTACCTGAGAGTTTATTAAACAACGTTGACTTACCTACGTTGGGTCTGCCAACTATTGCAACTACAGGCTTTGCCATCTTACACCTCTATTCCCAAAACAGCACCGACAAATGCAGCACCGTCATTTTCACAAATTCTGACTTTACATTCAAGTTCTCTCTCAAGATCAGTGAGTAAAACGTCATCAAGAAAACGTTCTCTGTCATACCTTAACATCTGAGCAGGAATTATAAGTTCCTCACCCAAATTTTTACCCTTGAGATTTTTTATTATGTCACCACCTGTAACAAGTCCGGCAACATCAATATTCTCACCGAAAAACTCGTTTTTAATGGGATACACGTTACATTCTAAATTATGCCATTTCTTTTTTAATTCGTCAACAAGTTTAGATATAAAAGGATATGCACCGCAACCCGTAACCGCAGACACTTTTCGTGCATTGTCGCTCTCATCGACAAACTTTAGCGTAGCATCAAATTCTTCTCTCATCGAAGATATCATTCCGACACCGTTTTCTATCTGCTGAAAATCGTCATAGTATTCTGCCGGAGGAAGTTCTCTACCACACTTCAAATACATTTCATCAGCACAGTATACACAATAGTATCCATGCTCCTCAAAATTACGCTGTGCACGCATTTCTACGTAATCTATTACTCTTTCCAGTTCTTCTTTTGTAAACATCCTCAGCGGATATAAATTCTCTCTGTATCTGGTAAGACCTACAGGTACGACAGAAACACTCGTAAGCAACGGACAAAGCGACAAAAGATCATCGAGCGTCTTTTCGAGAACGGCACCGTCGTTGATTTCGGGACAAAGTACTATCTGTCCTTTCATCTCTATACCGTTTTCATAAAAACGCTTCATTATATCAAAACATTTTGCTGCAGCAGGATTTTTCATCATTTTAACCCTGACTTCAGGATCAGTAGCATGCACCGATATATTTATAGGGCTAATTTTAAGCTTTATAATTCTGTCTATATCCTCGTCAGACATATTCGTCAAAGTGGCGTAATTACCTACTAAAAACGAAAGTCTTGCATCATCGTCTTTAAAATAAAGCGCTTCACGCATCCCTTTCGGCAACTGGTCTATAAAACAGAAAATACACTTATTCCTGCAATGCATTTCACGATCCATAAGAAAAGTTTCAAACTCAAGTCCAAGATCCTCGTACTGTTCCTTTTTAACCTTTACAGTCCGTGTCGCCCCGCCTCTTATAACGGTTAAACTGAGTTTCTTCTTCGTTGAATAGTACATATAATCAAGAACGTCTTTAATTTCATGACCGTCTATAGCTACCAACATATCACCGTCGCATATCTCTTTATAGCAAGGTGAATTTTCTATAACATTTTTTATTAATACCGGCATAATTCATTCCTATCCAAAAAAAACGGAAGATGTTGAAAAACACCCTCCGTTTTAATTGCTTGTTTTACGCTTCTACTTTTACTACTTCTTTACCGTTGTAGTATCCGCAGTTCTGACATACCTTATGAGGTACTGTAAGTTCGTGACACTGGGGGCACTTAACGAGTGTAGGAGCACTAAGCTTCCATACGCTGGAACGTCTCTTGTGTTTTCTCTGTTTTGATGTTTTGTTC
>JAZQAK010000013.1:0-17331 GCA_045545175.1 Feifaniaceae bacterium | reverse complement strand
TCCACCGTCATCTACCGACGGACCTGCGGGTCCTGCCGGGCCTGCACCACCGGGTGCTGCGCCACCGCCGATACCTGCACCTGCGTCACCGCCGCCGATATCGCCTATGATACCGCCCTGTGTGCCGGGTGTTGTCGTATCATTTCCGCCAACGTCAGTTCCGGGTATTTCGGGATCAAAGTCAGGCGTCGTGTTGCTGCCACCGTACATCGTAGCCTTGTCGATAAACTCTTCGAGTGCCGTGAGACGGTCTTCGTATTCCTGAAGATCTTTCAAGGAAACTGAACCTGAATATACTGCATTTTCAAGTGTTGTATACTCGTTATTGATGTGTTCAGCATGGCTGTTCCAGATATACGGTGTTCCGTAAGGTGCCGATGCGCCGTCGGAAACTACCGTGAGAGAATCTATCGTCTCTGCCACTCTGTCAAGATGTTCGATATAAGAAGCTTCAAGATTCTTATATTCATCTGAGTAACTATCGTAAGCATGTGCTCTGAACTGAGGTGTGGCAGTAACATTCTTTCCGTCCATCGTTACCTTGATGTTACCATCTACACCTGTTATGAATACCTTTTCAGCAGAACCGCCCGTATTATTGTTTCGGCAATAAATCGGAACAGGAGCACCAGCGTCAGTAAGTATTTCCTGGTTCATAATAGCCACTTCAGGATTAACAGCATTGAGGAAGTTCCAGAGGTTTGAAGTTGCGTGTCCGTGATGGCTGAACTTCATAACGTCTGCCTTCAGAACGTCTCTTCCGTACGTTCTGAGCATCGAAACTTCCGCGTCTTCTCTTATGTCACCGCCGGTGAAGTATTTCTGACCCTGGAAGTTGAACATAAATACTATTGAACACGGGTTTGCAAACGAACTGTAGTTACCGTTATTTATCTGTCTGATTGCTTCTGCAAGTGAGTACGTTCTGTAAGAGTGATCGCCCGGGTTAAGAACGTCTATTACAACCTTTTCATCGCCTTCACCGATAACGAACTGATCGCCACGCTGAACTCTTATGATGTTGATAGGTTCTTTACCTTCTTTTATGTTCTGCGCACTCTTTGCTTCAATCGTTGCATGATAAGAAGGCTTCTTTCCATTTGCCATATCAAACGGCGGGAATATTATGTTCTTGATATCAAACGCATTTACTATCGGTGTAGTATTCGTATGATGGTCACCGTGGTAGTGTGTAATTACGAGATAGTCAATCGTATTACCGTCACCCATACCCGCTGCAGCTGCAGTTTCGAGAGTGTATCTGATATTTCTGATAAACGTTTCTGATTCAGACTGACCTACGTCAATTAACATCTTTTGACCGTTCGGGAAGATGATAAGCTGACCGTCACCAAATCTTGAAGGACCGCGAACAATATATCTGTTAAGACCTTCGTGATTGGGATTTCTAAGCTCGAAATGACGGATTGTAAACTTACCCTTGTCATTCGATGCATCAAATACGTTCTTAAATCCTTCAGTTTCAAGTGCATTTTCGGAGGTTACACCCTCTTCAAATGAACCTGTGTAGTAATAGTTAAGAAGTTTTGCAGCATTGTCTGCTGAAAGCATATGTATTCTTACGTCTTTCGGGTCGCTTACTTCCGTGATAAAGCCCTGATCAATAGCAATCTGAGCCATATCTTCATCAATACCGAGTGCCCATGCTGCTGTAAGACTCCACCTCGGGAAGAAGTTCGGCTTCAACGTAACGTTAGGTGAACTCTTTGTCTTCAGTGAGTTGTAGAAGGTATTTTTAAGGAAGGGATTACTGTCATCCTCCAACATATTCAGATACGTATGTCCTTTATTTATACCGCCTGCGTCTACCTTACCTGCATTCCAGAACGTTCCCGGTTCTACACCTTCCCAGTCAAATCTTATGTCGTTATACATAATACCGGTGTTTGAACCGCCGTATACAATTGCCTGCATCTGATCAAGACCGATATAGTCGTTGTAATTTTCAACGAACATATCAAGATCGGCATCATACTTAAGACCGTATGCAGACTGTCTTACGTATGCGTTACCGAATATTCTGTTAAGCTTAAGATTGTAATTCGAGCCCGAGTTACCTACCCACAGATGGTTTGCACCGTACTGTCCGTAGAGAGCATAGAGTGTGTAATGATCATCATACGGGTCTACGTAGTAATGGCTGTTTACAAACTCTGAATTGCCTTCTTCGTTAAAGTAAGCGTTCGAAGCTTCATAGTAAGCCTCATACTCTTCCTTAGTTACGTCGAGATTGTAATCTTCCCACGTACCTGTTATTTCATAAGTCTGACCGTCATCTTCGTCCGTATACGAGATAACCTCGCCTGCCTTGTTGTAGTAGCCTTCCATGAACTTTTCTTCACTTCCGACTATACCGCAGTCACCTGCAAGTGCAACGTACTTTGAACCGCCGCCAAGACCGAGGAATACGTTCTTGGTTGCTTTTACGTTTACTGTCTGGCTACCTGAAGCATCGAAACCAATGGTGTTACCCATATACGTAAGGTCAAATGCACCGCCACCAAACTGTCTTAATTCGATAAGACCTACTTCGTTGCCCTGTTCATCGTAACCTGCGTTACCGCCACGGCAACCTGCGTACACGATCCATACACCGCCACCGTTGTGGAATTCAATATAAGTATCTTCAACAGACTTGCCATTTGCGCCGCCGTACATGATGTATTCAACAACGTCCGCATCGACAAGCTTCGGTCCCTTTATTGCCATACCCGTATCAGGGTCACGTACAATATTGGAAACTCTCTTACCATTTTCATACTTGAACGTACCGTCAGCATTCTTCTGGTATGCATTGAGCGTACCGTCCTTCGTCTTTGCCTGATATACGTATGAGTGTCCGTTTCCGTCACCCGCTACAATTGTCGGGATACCGTTAAGGAATATAAGCGGTCTGTTACCTCTGTAGTCAGATGACTGTGCTGTGGTAATTTCAACCTTTTTGTCAGCATGTTCATACGTTGCCGTAGAAACGTCAGGCATTTTGCCAAGAGGCTCACCGTTTACGTATATGTAAGGAGCCTGTGCTTTGGTATACTTTATCTTTCTGCGCTGTGAGGATTCTTTATCTGAGTCGTTGAGTTGAATATGACAGTTCTTCTTCAAAGGACCTGACGTATTTCCATCATGAGCTTCAGCCGAACCCTTTGCATAAATGCTACCATTGATGTCAACATTTTCATTTATGTTGATAAATGCGTCACCGATTGTCTTTGAACTCGGACCGTAGCCGCCGCCGTAGATATTCTTTACAGAGCAGTTGGTAAGATTAACAGTTGTTGTATTAGAAGTTATGGATGCATTTGCATAACCACCCATGTAGAGATAATTTACGTTACCGCCTGTAATGTCAACCTGTACTTTTCTGTTTGTGACGTTATAGCCACCGGCGTACATAATGTTGATATCGCCGCCAAGCATCTTAACGTATATTTCATTTGTAAGTGTATTTGCATCCTGATAACCGCCGGCATAAACGACACCTGTGTTATGAGGACCTTCGGGGTTGATTATAAGGTTTGCTGCACCGACAGTATTATTTTTACCGCCGCCGTAGATACCCTTTACGCAACCGCCAAGGAATTCAACGTACGTTGAGGGATACTTATCCGTCGTACCCTGCATACCGCCACCGTAGATTACCGCTGTGGCACCTGCCGCAAGAGGATTAGCAAGTCTTCTCCATACACCCTTGAGGACTAACGGATTTCCCTCTTCATCCACATACGTTTCGTATGAGAAGTATCCGGGAGTTTCGGTTTCGGGATCATAGTTTTCATCAAAGTACTCAACGTAAGTCGGTACGTCAGTAGCATCAATCTCATCGATTTCTTCATCTTCAAGGATGCTGTCAAGGTCACCGATGATTCTTATCGGAACACCGCGTGCAAATACCGTCTCGGTTGCACCGACGTACAGTACTCTTATCGGCATACCCTCTTCATAGTAACCGCCTGATACGATAACTTCAGCTGTTACGAATGCGTCACCGAGTGCTGCATCTTCGTCTTCAAAATCGTTACCTGCATCTCCACCGATGTTTTCACCGTCTTCATTCCAGCCAATGATATTGTAACGGTTAAACGTATCAGGAACAATTACGTATGCTTTACCGTAAATCTGACCGGGAGCATTTGCATATATAGTGTCACAAACCACTGAAGGTGCGACCTTGATATATACGTTTTTCGTGAGATATGAAGTCGGAACTGCACCGCCGCCACAAATCGTCGTAACTTTACCGCCGTTGATGTAGAGTTTTACAGAACCCTGTACTCTTGTGTTTGCTGCACTACCTGCACCGTAAAGTGTCTTGATTGTACCGCCGTTCTGTACAAATTCAATTGCAATATTTTCGCCTTCTTCTACAACGATAGCCTTCTTGGGATATCTTTCTGATGAAGGAGCAAGTTCTTCATCTGCTTCCTGAGGAGTTCCTTCGATACTTGCCTCACTGCCGTTGGGACCTGCGTAGAAGTTCGTTATTGTACCGCCGTTCACTTCATAAGTTACACGACCGTCAATTGAACTTATGTTACCTGCCCATACGCTTGTAATCGTACCGCTGTTTATAACGACGTCAATATTCTTGGAATGGCTCTTGTATCCGCCTACGTAGAGGTATGATACCGTACCGCCGTTTACCGTAATCTTGATGTCGCCCGTTTCGTATAAGCTACCGCCACCGTAAATTGCATAAATGGTACCGCTGTTCATCGTAATGTCAGCAGACTCTGAATTATAGCGGTTTGAACCACCGTACACGATTGTGAACGTGCCTGCTTCTTCGAGGTAGTTTCCGTTTTTATCCAAAACAAGAACTACACCGTTTACGTTGGTAATCTCTGCAGGTACACCCGCAAGATAACGCTTATTCACGTCTCTGTGAGGTCTGTGTGCAGTAATTGTTACTGTATGTGTGGGTACATCTGCCGCAATCACCTTGTATGCATTGCCGAAATCAGGTGTAAATACGTAAGTACCTGCTGTGTAACGGTCATACGTCACCGTCTGTCCGTTTTCATCAGTAACCTTCCACTTCTTTACGGGAATATCTTTACTTCTGCCACCCGTGAGAAGTGCTGTGTATGCTGACGGTAAACCTGCATTTTCTATTGCAGTACCGTTTGCAAGTGTAAATGCTGTATCCTGTGCGTCAAACGCTGTAACGTACTCGTTTGATGCGGGTTCTGTTACAACTACCTTAACCGTCGCCGCATTTGCAAGTGTCGTGGGAGGTACGTTATAACCGTCAGGAATATTGACAGCAAATTCATACGTGCCTACTGCGTCTCCGTCGTAATAGGTTACAGGAGTGTAAGTAATACCGCTGACCGTTTCAAGAACACCGTGTATTTCACCCTCTACCGTTGTGGGAAGGCCGATGTTTTCAACCGTCGTACCGAGATCTACATAGAAGTCATTTCTTGCAAGACCTGCGTTACGAATAACTTTTATTTCTCTGTCTGTTACAAACGTTTCTCTGTCCTCAAGGAAATGGCCTTCATAGACTTCAACGTTGACACCCTCTGTGTAAACCTTACTTAAATCAAAGCCCGTTTCATAGAAGATCTTTGCAGTTTCAGCAACTGTAGAGTTTCCTAAAGGAAGCAATCTGCTTGTCACAATTGCATTCTTCGAAAGGTAAACTTCAAGTTCATTTACTGCACCTGCTACGCCTGCACCGTTGATTATGCTTACCTTTGAACCGTCAAGAATCTTCATGGTAACTTTACCGTCAACGGTCATAATATCTTTCTTCTGGTTTGAACCGCCGAAAATGGTATTTACCGTTGAATTCTTTACGATTATCGTTACGTCGCCTTCTGCAGCACCGTTGTAGCCACATCCGGTAATTCTCGAAGTAACGGTTGCATCTTCAACGTAAACGTATACGTTGTTTACGATTGCTTTCGTCGTTGCACCGGTGCTTCCGTTACCGCCGCCGTAGATAGCTGTCGCCGAACCACCGAGCATATAGATGTACGCCGTACCGGTAACTCTCGTGCTGTTTCTTGAAGCACCGAAGAGACTGTTAACCTTACCGCCGCGCATCTCAATCATTGTAGTGCCGAGTGATGCGGAATTTGCAGGGCTGCCGGCATATATGGATTTGCCCGTAACTTCCTTTGAACTTGTCTTGTTGCAGCCCGTCATATCGTAAAGATATGTCTTTCCGTTCTCTTCATCTATAACTGTCGGTATACCGTACAGATATACGTATGCATCAGTTTCCATAACGTCATACTGCTTACGTATTACGTTAACTTTGATACTGGGTACGTTAAGTGTAGAAGCGAACTGGCAATTTGCCGGCGCTGCATTTATAGTTGCTGTATATGTACCTACCGCATCCTTGTTGTAATCCTTTACAGTCCACTCGAATCCGGACATTTCAACAACTGCTCCGTTGTCAAGTTTTACCTTGAGTGTGTCGTAGAATACGGGACTTTCAACCGTTCCGCGCGGGAAGGTTGTTTCTGTTACAGGGAGATAAACCTCAACAATCTTAGCATCCGTTACGTTAACTGTAACCGTAGGTGCAAAGACACCTGATGCAAGTGCATATTCTCCCGATATAACTGCTGTAAACGTATACGTTGCTCCGTATACTGAGCCGTCGTAGTTTGCACATTTCCAATCGTCTACGTCTACAGAAACGGTCTGACCGTTTACAGTTGCCTTAACAGTTGTGGGAAGTGCAAGATCCTTTTGTGCTGTTCCAAGTGATGCAGAAACTGCACCAACATGTTCAAAGCCTGTTATCACAGACTGACCAGCGGAAGCAGTAAGTACTCTTACCGTAACGAATATGTCTGCAATGTTGCTGTCTGATACGTTGTATGCATCAGAAACAACGGGCTTGAACGTGTACTTTCCTGCCGTGTTTGCATTGTAGTTTTCACACATCCATGTAACGTTATTTATTGTTGAAGCGCTGCCGTTTACAGTTGCCGTAAGTGTTGAAGGAAGTACTATTGTGTCAACTGCTGTTCCGAGTGTCACGTTGTAAACAGCCGTTTCGGGCACTTTCACTTCCGTTACGTACTGTACACGTTCACCGTCAACGTATACTTCAACCGTGGGATCTGTAAGATCAACGTAGTTTGTGTAAGGGAAGGTCGCAGGACAGTTGATTATAAGCTTACCTGCCGACGTCTTCTCAATCTTACCTACTGAACCTTCAAAGGTATCAGCAACGTTAATCGTTATCGTTCCGTTGTATGCCACAGCATCCTGTGAACCTACTACAATACCGCTTGAACCTGTTGTCGTAGCGCCCGTACGGTAGTCACCGCCCGCAATGATTCTGCTTATTTCAGCTTCACCGTCAAGAGTGATGAGTGTGTTTCCGTTGAATGCTTCGTTAAGTGTTCCGGCAACAACGTCAGTTATAACTGCCGTTCCTAAAATATTGATTTCAGCATCACCGGTGAATGCGCTACCCTGCGAACCTGCAACAACAAGTCCGAGTGTACCTGACGACATTACCAGATGTGCTTTCTGTCCTTCCTCTGCAACTTTGTGGTAAGGACCGCCACCGAATACACGTGCTGCCGTTGATATACCTGCTGACAATATTTTATTGCAACCAGTCAGGTCATTGAGCAACGTTGTGTCTTCGCCTGAATCCGTCATATGTATAGGAAGAATTTTTGCTGTATTTGATCTGTAGTAGCCCGTATTGTGAGCAATCGTCGTATCAACTACGGTAACTGTTATCTTTGAGGTTTCAAGTAAACCGTCAGCCAAATCGTACTTTGCATCTATCGTTGTCGGATCGATCGTAAAGTCGTAGTTTCCGACCTTTGCTGCCGCGTATGTGCCGTTATTTACCCATTTGAGTCCTCTTAACGTAACCGTATCCGTTGTAGAATTGCTGTAAAGAACGTCAGCTTCAAGTGTGTCATAGAACTCAGGTGATGAAACTGTACCGTTTGTAAAATACGTATGTGTTACGGGGATTTTAATTGAGGTTATTGTCGGACGTTCAAACTTAACAACGCTGACTGTTACCGTCGCGGGCTGTAAGTTTGTAACGTAACCGTCAGGAAGTACCATTGTAAACGTGTACTCACCCAATTCGTCAGGATTATAGTCAGACGATGTCCACTTTACACCGTAAATTTCAACGAGCTGTGCATCACTTTCACTTTCACCGACACCGTATGCATATGCGATGATAGATGAAAGGATATTTACCTTTTCTGCAGGTGTTCCGCTCGCTACCGAAACAATCTGCGGAATTGTTGATTCAATTCTGCTTACCGTTTTAATATCTTCCGGTGCAACTTTTACGTAAACAATAAGAGTGTTATTCTTCTCTGCATAGTTTATAAACGTATACGAATCACCGAATTCGAGTTTAAATACGTAATCGCCCGACTTATTTCCGTCAAACTGATTTTCCGGCTTCCACGTATATGTATTCTCAGGAAGTTCAAACGTAGAACCGTCTACTCTCGTTGCATATACCTTGGGAAGAACAACTCCGTAATCGGATACTTCACCGTGTTCAACTTCAATTTTGAACGAACCAAAGTCTATCTTTTTAACGAATTCTCTTTCAACACCGTCAACATATACTTTTACCTTACCTGAATCAATACAGTCAATTACACTCAGGTCAAAGTCTGACGTTACGTTGATTACAACGCTGTCAGCAGAATTTGCTTCGGTTTCACCAAGCGTTATGCTACCAACCGTTACGCCTGAATCAATGTTGATAGTTACGTTGCCGTCGTATGCACCTAAACCGCCTGCACAAATCTTGCCTGCAACCGTGGTACCGCTTCCGATGTTGATGGTTGTAGAACCGTCAAAATCATCGTTGTAGGAACCTGCATATATGTCGCCAAGAATAGTTACGTTCTTTTTGATAGTAACGGTAGAATTACCCGTTACCTTAGCACCGTAACCGCCGCCGTATACCATTGTTGCGGAAACGCCGTCATCCATAACGAGAGTTACGTCAGACACAACGTCTCTATTGTTACCTGCAAACCATTTAAGTGTGTTGGGAAGACCGATGTTTTTGTAAAGGTTGTTAAAGCCTGTAGCATCCATAGCCGCCATACCGGGATAACCCTTGTAGCTATTACTTGCATACGCTTCAAGTCCCGACAGTTTTACAACGGCAGGAACGATAATTGTAGTGTTGGACTTCATGTTACCCGAACTACTGCTATACGTACCCTCAGTCTTGTATGCTGTTATAGTTGTGTTTGCCAATATTTCAGGGGCAATCTCAAGTTCGCCGCTGTATGACTTAATGGTGTATATCCAGTATTCGCCATCGGCGTCTGTTCTGTCTATTACACCTTCCCATTCAATGCCCGTTATTTCGATTTCCTTTCGGACACCGTTTTCGTAAGCCACTGCAGAAAGTTTATCATAGAACTTTATCGGACGTGTTTCGTCGTATCCTTTTCCTGCACTGTCTCTCATCGTTACCGTACCCGTATCTTGGGTAAATACGGTGTAGTTTACGGGAAGATCAATTTTCGTAACGACAGTTCCCTGCGCTGTCGGTGTTTTCACCGTTACAACTGCTTTAAAAGGTTCTACGCCGTCTGAATATCTGTAATCTTCATCTGTGATTACCGCTTTGAACGTATATTCAGCGGGTGTAAATTTGTCATAATCTTCCGACACCCATTCGAATGCAGTTGCAGGCACCGTTAAAGCACCGTCATTTGCAAGAAACTCTGTCGGAAGAAGTGCCATAACGTCTTCAAGTGACGTTTTGTAGTCAACACTTAACGTTGCCGTCGGTGTTGTTACGCTATTTATAAAATAGGAAGCAGTTTTCGGTTCTACCGTTACAGTAACTGCAATTTCAACGTCAAGATAGTAATACTGCGGAGCTTTAAGCGTAAGCGTATACGTGCCTTTTCTTAAAGCATCATAGTCACCTTCCCAAGTGAAGCCGTCAACCAGCTGACCGCCAACTTCAAATGACGTGGGGAGACCTACGTCTTCACGAGGTGTACCGTATGCTACGGTATATTCCGTCTTTGCTATGTCAAGTTCAGAAACTACTACAACTTCTTTTTCGTTGATGTAAACTTCTATATTCTCATTGGTTTTCCAGTCTTTAACTGCATCAATAAGATGTGCACTCGTATCATCAAGAGTTACAACGAGCTTATTGCCATAATCCAACAAAATGTTATTAATTGCGGATTCTTCATCAAGGTCGTGAATATCCACATACGTAGTACCGTTAAACTTAGTGGACTTATACGTTCCTGCACGTAAATTATTAACGGATGCTTTTCCGTAAATTTCAACGTATGCATCACCTGTCGGGCTATAACCACGTGAAGATGCGTATACGGCATTTACGTCAGCACCGCCCGTCAGCGTAATCTTGGTATCGTATTCTATTTCACCGTTGTAGATTGTATTCGCCGATCCAAGACCTTCTGTCGCATTACCTATACCGCCGTAAACAGCAGTTGTCTTTGCTGAAGCGAAACCGTCACTTACGTAATCATCTGTTGTACCTGTGTAGTTAAACAGATTGTTGCAACCCGTAGCGTCGTATATTACATTGGGATAGCCTTCGATACCGGAATCGCCCTTAACCACGAGATTAACAGCTTCATTCTCGGAGGTTACCACTCTGATATGGTTACCTGCACGTATTACCGTACCGGGTACAATCTTTACAGTGATTGTAGGAACAGTAACACTTGCATCAAATGTATAACCTACGGGTGCCACTGCAGTAAAGGTAAACGTCTCTCCAACTGCCGTGGAATCGTATTCGTCACATTTCCACGTAAAGCCTGAGAGTGCCGCCGGCTCAGCACCTGCCACAGAAACTGTAAGTTCGTCGTAGAACTTCGGTTCGGTCACATTTGAATAACCGCTCTTCCACCATCTGTTCACTGTGTCTGTCGGGTCAGCTGAATAAAGGAATTTCGTTACCATAACGAGTTCCGATGTATCAACTGCCGTTATCATAGTAGCCTGATTTACAGTTACTTCACAGGTAGCACTTGCACCGCCTGCCGAAGCCGTGATTTTCGTCGTACCTACGCCTACGCCTGTTACAACGCCGTCTTCAACCGTTGCAATATTCTCATTTTCCGACTTCCACGTAACAGTCTTATCCGTTGCAAGTTCAGGGGAAACCGTTGCTGTGAGTGCAACTTTTTCATTAACCTGAATTTCAGCCGCAGTCTTATCAAGCGTTACGCTTTCTACTGCAACCGCACTTTCTGTTACGAGGATTGTGTATTCCTTCGTCTTTACGTAACCGTCAAAGAAATAGCCTTCGGGTGCTGTAAGAGTGAATACACCATTACCTGTTGCAGAATCATTACCACTCCATGTAAATCCGGTGATTTCACCGAACGTTTCGGAGAGTGATGTGCTTGCAGTGCCTACGACGATAGATGCGGGACGGGAAATAGTTGTTTCGTCAACCGTACCCTTGTAAAGTTCACCATTGATATAAAGCTCATTTACGTCATCAACTATGATGTTACCGTTTGTAAGAAGTGACTTACTTGTATCATCAAGCTTTACAACGAGTTTTGCTGCGTTACCCCTTGAAATCGTACCGATATCTGCAGGGTTAGCAATTTTGTGAATGTTTATCGTTGTAGTTTCTGTAACATTTGCTGTGCCATTTTCAGCATTGCCACCTGCGTAGATATTTGTAATTTTTGATGCGCCCGAAATATCAACGATAGCATTTTTAACATTTGCCTCAGCAGTCGTTGAGCTGCTCGCCCTACCACCGGCATACAGATTAGTAACCGTTGAATCAACAACCGTTACCTTTGCTGTGCCCGTTACGTCTGCTATAGCAGCACGGCCCCAGCCACCACCATATACATGCGTGACTGTTGAATCCTTAATTGTCACATTGGTATTACCATCGACAGTTGCAACTGTACTCTTATCGTACGCCCAGCCGCCACCATATACTGCAGCTTCACCTTGGGTGAGCGTTGAATCAATAACAGTTACATTTGTATCACCGGTCACAATTGCTGTTTTGGGATCTCTATAAGTAAAACCACCGCCTAATACATGACCATAAAATCGACCAGAAAGTGTTGCTTTTTCAACAACGACGTTTGTGTTACCCTCAAGGTTCACATGAAAGCCGCCGCCTGCAACTGAACCGCATATGTTGCCTGTTGCATAAATATCCGTGTTATACACAGGTGCTGTAAAAGCATCCTCTCTCGTAATACCGGGTGATATTGATGAGAGAGCGGGACCAAAAAGATTGGTGTTACCGCTTTCGCGTGTAAACATCTGATTACAGCCCGTTGCATCGTACACCACGTAGTCTTTGTAAACAACGTTGATAGGTTTTGTGTGGTTTGTTACAATACCGGCTCTGCTACCGCTATAACCAATGGCACCGTCTACAATTTCAACCGTGATTCTGGGTACTTCACATTTCCACGTGAATGTTCCAGATATCTCAGGCTTGAAAGTATAGGTCGTACCTATAGCCTTACTGTCATAGATGGGATCTGCTATAGGACTTCCTTCCGCATCGGTAGCGGAAACGAGAGTCCATTCAGCCTCAGCGGAAATGTATTTTTTCTCACCGTCTACCTCTGCGGGAATCTCGGTATAGAATTTGGGATTGGTTACTTCAACAATTCCTGCTGTTTGAGTCGTCCAAACGGTATCGTTCTCCCCCTTTCCCGAATACAAGAACTTTGTTGCCCAAGCGAGTTCTTCGTCCGGGTCAACTTTTGTGATTACTCCGCTTTCAGCAACGCTGTCAGCAGCGAGTACACTTACCGGAAATGCCGATACAATCATTAAAATCGCAAGAAGCATTGCCAGAAGTCTAGTTGATTTGCGCATAATTTTCCTCCTTTTTGCGTAGTCACAGTCGTGTAAACGAACATTTTTTGTGTGTTGTGCACGATTTTGCTGTGATTTTTACAACCTTTCATCATACATTGTACCCCATATAATGCTATTTCGTCAACAAAATTTTCAACTTTTTTACTCATTTTTATAACATTTTACTATTCTGTAAAAAACAGTACAGAAATGCGGATACGCATATACTTTATCACACGACAAAACAGAAATGATATAATATTTTTACTGAAAATATCGTTTTTTACGATTTTAACAAACTATAAATAAAAAACGGTATGGCGTTTCGCCATACCGTTTTTTATTGTAGTTAGATAGAGAACGTGTTGCAGAAATTCATTATCATCTGTGCCACTTCTGCTCTCGTGGCATTTCCTTTCGGATTGAATTCCTTTTCGCTTACACTCTGGAAGTAATCGTTATCTGCAACCGTACATCGTAGCACCGTCGATGAATTCTTCGAGTGATTCGAGTTTATCAGCATAGTCTTCAAGCATATCGATTGTCATCGTGCCTGAATAGTATCTCTTCGAGAGTTCTTCAAGCTGACCGTCGATATAGTTTGCATGGCTGTTCCAGATATACGCTGTTCCGTAGGGTGCGGTTGCCCCGTCAGAAACAACCGTAAGCGAATCTCTCGTATCTGCTACGCTTTCAAGAAGTGCTTCATAAGCTGCTTCAAGGTTCTTATACTCGTCAGTCGTACGTTCAAAAGCACGACTTTGGAACTGTGTTACCGACGTAACGTTTTCACCGTCAAAGGTAATCTTTAAATTACCTACAATACCTGTTGTGAAGAGGTCTTCCGCAAATCCACCCGTGTTATTGTTTGACAGATACACAGGTACTGATGCATCGGCATGTGCCATAGAAATAGCATTCTGAATAGCGATGTCAGGACTAACAGCACTCATAAAGCCCCAGATATTTGACGTTGCATGACCGTGGTGACTGAGTTTCACAACGTCACACTTAAGGAAGTCCTTGCCATACGTTTTGAGCATCACCTGTTCAGCATCTTTCTTTATGTCCGCAGCAGTTAGGTATTTCTGCCCCTTATAGTTAAATATCATACCTATACCGCAGGGATTATATAAACCACTGCCTATGCCCTGTGCAATCATTATGCACATTTCGTCAAGTGAGTACGTTTTATACGAGTAATCACCCGGATTGAGAACGTATACGTCTACCGCTTCATCACCTTCGCCTATGGTAAACGTATCGCCACGCTGAACTCTTATGATGTTAATAGGGTCTTTACCCTCTCTCATATATCTTTCGCTCATTGCGTCAACCACCGCATACCACGAAGGTTTGGTAACACTGTCGTACGGTGGCAATATCAGCGTTTTGATATCAAATGCCCTTAATACAGGTGCAGCATTATTCTGATGGTCAACGTGAGGATGTGTAATTACGAAGTAATCAATCGTCTTGCCGTCACCAATACCCATTTCCTTATACTGTTCAAGTATGTTCCTGATATCGTTTATCAGTATTCCTGACTCGTTCTGACCAACGTCAATAAGCATCGTTTCGCCATTGGGAAACGTGATAAGCTGTGAGTCACCGAAATGATATGCATCTCTTATAAGATATCTTTCCATACCCTTCTGACTTGAAAGTCGACCTTCAAAATGACGGATGACAAAATTGCCAATATCGTCTGAAGCATCAAATACTCTCTTGTAACCGTCCGTCTGCTGTTCATTCTCACTCGTTACAAATTCGTCAAATGATCCCGTGTAATAGTAGTTGAGAAGTCGTGCACCGTCTTCCGCCGAAAGCATTGATACTCGCACGTCTTCGGGACTGCTTACTCCCGTAACGTAACCCTTGTCGATGGCAAGTTTAGCCATATCCTTATCAACACAAAGTGCCCATGCCGAAGTATGACTCCACTTCGGGAAGAAATTCTGATTGATAGTCAGATTCGGTGCAACCCTCACAGTGATTTCTTTATACAGTTCATCTTTCAATATCGGATTTGTATCCGATTCATACATATTTACATACGTATGACCGTAATTCACTGCACCTGAAACAGCATTACCGAACGGGTTAATAGGCGTCATCACCGCTTCGTTATCCAGTCTTATATCGCCGTACTTTACACCCGTGTTAGAACCGGCATAGAAATGTCCAAGACATAAATAGCGTCCCAGATAGTCGTTATAATCTTCAACGAACATATCAAGCTCGGCATCGTACCTGAAGCCGTATGCAGACTGTCTGAAATAAGTATTACCGAACACTCTGTTACGTTCCACGTTATACTCTGTTCCGTACGTTCCAAGGTACAGGCGGTTAGTTGAGAAAGAGCCGAGTAAACAGTATACCGTATAATGATCGTCATACGGGTCTACGTAGAATTTGCCGTTTAAAAAGTCTGTATTATCTTCTCCGTTAAAGCGTGCATTCGTGGATTCGTAGTACTTCTGATAATCTTCCTTGGTTACGTCAAGATTATAACCTTCCCACTTACCCGTTATTTCGTGTGTCCGGTTACTGTAATCGGTGTACGAAACGGTTTCACCTGCTTTGCTGTAATAACCGTCAATGTATTTTTGTTCACTTCCGACCGTACCTGCCTGACCTGCAAGATTTATGAGCTTTGTTCCGCCGTCAAGGCCAAGGAATACCGTTTTTGAAGCCAATACGTTAACCGTCTGATTACCTTCAACGTCATATCCCAGTACGTTACCTATATACATTTCATCAAACGGTCCGCCGCCAAACTGTCTTACCTCGATAAGACCGACTTCGTTACCCTCTGAGTCGTAGCCCGCGTTACCACTACGGCAACCTGCATAGAATACCCACATACCGCCACCGATATGGAACTCTACGTATACGTCTTCAACAGATTTACCGTTTGCGCCGCCGTATACAACGCAGTCGATTACGTCAAGGTCAACAAGCTTCGGTCCCTTTATTGCCCGACCTGTTAAGGGGTCACGCACGATATTAGAAACTCTCTTACCATTTTCATACTTGAAGGTGCCGTCAGCATTCTTCTGGTATGCGTTGAGCGTACCATCTTTCGTCTTTGCCTGATAGAGATACGAATGACCCTTTCCGTCGCCTGCAATAACGGTCGGTATACCGTTTAAGAATACTATCGGTCTGTTACCTCTGTAGTCAGCCGACTCTGCCGACGTAACTTCAACCTTCTTCTCTGCCGTTTCAAACGTTGCAATTGACGTTTCTGCCATTTCACCCAGCGCAACACCGTTTACGTATATGTACGGAGCCTGTGATTTTGTATATTTGATTTTTTTGAACTGTGCAGATACTTTATCTGCATCATTGAGCGTCATATAAGCCTCCCTGTTTACCGGACCGGATTTTCACCGTCTGCTCGTTCGCCCGAGCCTTTCGGATACACGCAGCCCGTAATATTAACGTTTTCGCCGACGTTGATACACGCTGCACCTATCGTCGTTGATTTGGTATCGTAACCGCCACCGCAAACGGTGACTACGGTACAGTTCTCAAGATTAAGAGTAACTTTTCCTCCAAAATGAAATATTACCATTTTTATAATTTATACATTTATTACACATTGCACAACAATTCGATTCGCACCACTGTATCTACTGTTAATTATATCACACACAGACAGCATTTCAACTAATGGGACTTACAACTTTTTTGGATGTTGTTTTCATTTTTTGAAACAATCCAGTTTTATAAAACAAAAACGGTATGGCGTTTCGCCATACCGTTTTTATTTGTAATTAGATAGAGAACGTGTTGCAGAAATTCATTATCATCTGTGCCACTTCTGCTCTCGTAGCATTTCCTTTCGGATTGATGTTGCCTTCTGCACCGTTTATGATTCCGTTTGATGTTGCCCACTTAAGTGCATCTACCGCATATCCGGATACATTTGCCGTATCCTTCATTGAATCATACTTTTCTGTGTTATCAACACTCGTCTCTATTCCCTTTGTTGCAGCATATCTCATAAGGATTGCCGCTATCTGTTCTCTCGTAACATTGTCGTTAGGTGCAAACTTGCCTTCTCCGACACCCGTTACTATTCCGTTTTCTTCAGCCCACGCTACGTAACCTGCATACCAGACACCGTCTGCCACGTCAGCAAAGTCACTCTTTGCCTGTGATACGTCAGCCTTTGCTATTCTGCCTATTACTGTCACAAGCATTGCTCTCGTCATCTTTCCGTCAGGATCGAATTCGTTTTCGCTTACGCCCTGGAAGTAATTGTTATCTGCTACGTAGTTTACTGCTTTGTTGAACCAGTCTGTTTCTGCCACGTCGATGAAGCGTCTGTTATCATCGGGTGTGGGTGTTACGGGATCTGTCGTTTCACCGTCATCTCCTGCTCCACCGTCATCTACCGACGGACCTGCGGGTCCTGCCGGGCCTGCACCACCGGGTGCTGCGCCACCGCCGATACCTGCACCTGCGTCACCG
>JAZQAK010000012.1:0-5569 GCA_045545175.1 Feifaniaceae bacterium | reverse complement strand
AGACCTATGGATGCTTTTTCTGATGAGTATATTTTCTATTACGGACTTAAATTAAAATTGCTTCTCCGCATAAGACAGTTTGATACAGAGACAGGAAAAAAAGCATACAGAAATATATATAACTCCATTATAAAAGGAGATTTGGAGGCAGAACAATGACCGAAAATAAAGGAAAGGTAGTTAGTATAAACGGAAACTTGGTGTCGGTTGAATTTGACGGAAACGTTTCTATGAACGAAATATGCTATGTTTTTGTGGGTGACACCGCCCTTAAAAGTGAGGTTATCCGTATAAAAGGCAATATCGCTCAAGTGCAGGTTTATGAAATGACCGATGGTATTCGATGTGGGGATACAGTTGAATTTACGGGAGATATGCTTTCGGCAGATCTCGGTCCCGGATTGCTCGGTCAGATATATGACGGACTGCAAAATCCGCTTCCCGTTTTAGCTCAGCAGGCAGGCTGGTTTTTGGAAAGAGGAATTTACGCAGACGGACTTAATACCGAAAAGAAATGGGAGTTCACTCCGACTGCTAAGGTACATGACATTGTTCGTGCAGGCGAATATATCGGCACCGTTCCCGAAGGCCCGTTTACACATAAAATTTTTGTTCCCTTTTATCTGCTTGGAAATTATACAATAAAATCTATTGCCGACAAGGGCGAATATACCGTTAAAGAAACGATTGCGGTTTTAACCGATGAACGAGGCCGCGAAATACCCGTATCCATGTCGTTTAAGTGGCCTGTTAAACGTGCAGTAAATTGCTATAGTGAGAGATTAGCACCTACTGAAACCATGGAAACCAAGGTGCGACTTATCGACTCCTTTTTCCCTGTGGCAAAAGGCGGAACTTACTGCACTCCCGGACCGTTCGGCGCAGGTAAAACGGTGTTACAGCACACCACATCAAAATATGCGGATGTCGATATCGTTATTATTGCCGCCTGCGGAGAACGTGCAGGAGAAGTTGTTGAAACACTGACTGAGTTTCCCGAACTGACCGACCCTAAAACCGGTCGTTCGCTTATGGAACGAACCATTATTATATGTAACACCTCCTCTATGCCTGTTGCATCCCGCGAAGCTTCGGTTTATACCGCGGTAACACTTGCTGAGTACTATCGCCAGATGGGACTTCATGTTCTTATGTTGGCAGACTCAACATCACGTTGGGCACAGGCGATGCGTGAAATGTCGGGCAGACTCGAAGAAATTCCCGGTGAAGAGGCTTTCCCTGCATATCTTGAATCCTATATTGCAGCATTTTACGAAAGAGCAGGCTATGTACGTTTACCTGACGGCAGTACGGGTTCCGTCACTATCGGCGGTACGGTATCACCTGCAGGCGGTAACTTTGAAGAGCCTGTAACACAGGCAACTTTAAAGGTTGTTGGCGCATTCCACGGTCTTTCCCGTGAACGTTCGGATGCAAGAAAGTATCCTGCCATTGACCCGCTTATCTCGTGGTCGAAATATAACAGCGTTATTGACAAGGAAAAGTTGGAATTCTGCAAGAGCATTCTTCATCACGGAGATGAGATTGGTTCTATGATGAAAGTTGTCGGTGAAGAAGGTACTACTCTTTCTGATTACATTATCTATTTAAAATCCGAAATGCTCGATGCCGTTTATCTGCAGCAGAATTCCTTCGATTTGGTTGAAGCAAACTGCGGAAAACAGCGCCAGCGTTATGTTACCGATAAACTCATATATATTTTAGGCAGTAATTACGCTCTCCAAGATAAAGACGACGCAAGAGGCTTCTTTAACCGTATGCGTCAGAAGTTCATCGACTGGAATTATACCGAGTTTGAGAGCGAAACGTTTAAAAAAGCAGAATCTGAGATTGATGAATTGTATCACAAAGGTGACGGTAAATTAGCCGCACCTGCTGAAAAGCTATTAAAGGACGGTGAATGAGAGTGAATAAAGTATATAATCGAATAGAATCCATTACCGGTAACGTTATCACTGTCCGAGCAAATGATGTTAAGTATAAGGAATTGGCACAGATCAATACACGTTTCGGCAAATCTCTGGCTCAGGTTAACAAGATCGAGGGCGATATCGTATCCTTGCAGGTTTTTGCCGGAGGTCAGGGCGTTTCTACAGGAGATGAAGTACGCTTTTTAGGCCACGAAATGCGAGTATCGTTCAGTGAAGATTTATTAGGACGTATATTCAACGGCTCAGGCGAACCCAGAGATAAGGGCCCTGCACTTACAGAAAATATGAAATCCATCGGCGGCCCCTCAGTTAATCCGACGAAACGTATTCTTGCCAACCGAATGATGAGAACCAATATTCCTATGATTGATATGTTCAACACCCTGGTTGTCTCTCAAAAGTTACCCATTTTCTCTATTTCGGGCGAGCCGTACAATCAACTTCTTGCCCGTATTGCAATGCAGGCAGAAGCCGATGTAATCGTTCTTGGCGGCATGGGTCTTAAATATGATGATTTTCTGTATTTTAAGGATGCACTCTCCAAAGGCGGTGCGCTCAGCAAAACCGTTATGTTTATTCACACTGCATCCGATCCTACCGTTGAGTGTATGATGATTCCCGATATGGTATTGGCGGTGGCAGAGCAGTTTGCACTTCAGAATAAAGACGTATTGGTACTTCTTACCGATATGACCAACTTTGCTGATGCTATGAAGGAAATTGCTATTACGCAAGAACAAGTGCCGTCAAACCGTGGATATCCCGGTGACCTGTATTCTCAGCTTGCAGCCCGTTACGAAAAGGCGGTTGACTTTGCCGATTCAGGTTCGGTTACCGTTTTAGCCGTTACTACAATGCCCGGCGATGACGTTACGCATCCTGTTCCTGATAATACAGGGTATATTACCGAAGGTCAGTATTACCTTAAAGGCGGTCGTATAGAGCCGTTCGGTTCTCTTTCCAGACTGAAGCAAAATGTAAACGGTAAAACACGAAAAGACCATCGAGCGCTTATGGATGCGATGATTCGCCTTTATTCTTCTTACAAGGAAACGCTTGAAAAGAAAAACATGGGCTTCTCCATGAGCCGTTGGGACGAAAAATTGCTGAAATACGGTGAACTTTTTGAAAGCCGTATGATGTCGCTGTCCGTTAATCTTTCGCTTGAAGATGCACTTGATTTAGGATGGGAGATTTTATCGGATTGCTTTGAAAAAGATGAAACCGGAATTAAATCAGACCTTACTGATGAATTTTGGCCCAAAGGTTAAGGAGGGCTGTAGTTTTGGCAAAAATCAAACTAACTAAAAACGAGTTAAAGGTACAAAAGGACGCACTTAAAATGTACCGCAGATATTTGCCTACTCTGACACTGAAAAAGCAACAACTCCAATCAGAGATTCGCACAATTGAATCCAAGGCTAAGGCAGTGAGAAAAGAAAGAGAAGACCTTGAATTTGGGTTTAGAGACTGGATCGCTGTTTTTAGCGAAATGGGAGCCTTTCCCGAAGGAATTATAACGGTTAGTAATATCCGCAAAGGAACGGGAAACATTGCCGGTGTTGATATTCCTACATTTGAAGGTGCAGATTTCAGGAGAGGCGATTATGATCTCTACGAAACACCTCTTTGGGTGGACATAGCCGCAAACCATATGGAGAAGGCAATATCCCTCGACTTAGAGGCGAAAGTGTTAGATGAACAGGTTCGGCTTTTAGAGAAAGAATTGCTTGCAACTTCTCAAAGAGTCAACCTGTTTGAAAAGGTTAAAATTCCCGAGACCGAGGAAAATATCAAGAAAATTTCGATTTATATGGCAGACCAGCAGGTCAGTGCCGTAGTGCGTTCAAAAATATCAAAGCGCAAAATAGCCCTACGTAATGCTGTGGCTTCCGAGAGGGAGGTTTATTCATTATGATAGTGCCTATGAAAAAAGTGTCTCTTATTATCAGAGAAAACAAAAAGGACGAAACCCTGAAAAAACTTCGCAAATTAGGGATTATCCACATTGAGATAACTGAAGGTTCAGGTGAACGGCTCGCCTCACTCCGAGAGCAAATTGCATTGCTTGAAAGTGCGATCTTTACTATCGGTAAAAAGAAAAACGCAGAGCAAAAAGATGTGAGTACTACAGAGGCTTTGTCCGTTGCAACAAGACTTCAAGCTCTCGATGCGGAGAAAAAACAGTGCGGGGCAGAGCTTATTGCCCTCAGCTCCGAGCTTGACCGCTTAAAAAGCTGGGGTGACTTTGATCCGAGTAGCATAGACAATCTGGAATCAAAAGGGTATAAGATAACCTTTTACGAGATGCCTAAAACCGAATATGAAGCATTACCCGACAGTTTAAAAACTGTAAAGCTTGATGCAAATAAATCTTCTGTCAAATTCCTGCTACTTAAAACCATAACAGAGGACAATGAAGAAACAATTTCTTCGTTAAGCGGTTACCGCTTTGCGTTACCGCAAATGTCCGTTGCTGAAATGAAGCAAAAAACCTCTGAACTAAGCGCCCGTGTTGATACAATTGATACACAGATTGCTTCGTTCGTCTGTTATGCCGAGAGTCTAAAAAGATCAATAAAAGCATTTGAAAAGGAAATAGAATTTGAAACCTATGCTACGGGTATGGCGGATGAAAATTTATCACCCGAAAGCGAGGCACCACTATCCGTTTCCTATTTCACAGGCTATATTGAGGCTGAAAATCTTGATAGGCTCAAACAAACTGCCCAAAGCAATTCGTGGGGACTTCTCGTGGAAGAGCCCAGCGAAGAGGATAACGTTCCCACCAAGCTTAAAAACAACAAATTTGTAAGTCTTATTTATCCTCTGACCGACTTTTTGGGCACCGTTCCCGGTTATTTTGAGTATGACATTTCGGGCTGGTTTTTGGCGTTTATACTCATATTCTTCGGTATTATTTTCGGCGACGGAGGATACGGATTATTCATCTGTGCTGTTGCGGCAATCCCGATTATAAAATCGCTCTTTGCCAAAAAGCAGATTTCGCCCATGTTTTTACTTGTGGGACTGTTCGGACTCTCAACTGTTTTGTGGGGAACGCTTACTTGCACTTGGTTCGGACTCTCTCCGGAGCAGTTGCCTGCGTGGCTTAAGAGCTTATCCATACCGTTAATTTCAAATGTATATGCCGATAAGATATGGTATCCGTTCTGGACTAATGGCGCAGCAGGGCTGACTACGGCTCAAAATCTGCAGATATTCTGTTTCTCATTGGCGCTGATACAGCTTACAGTTGCACATATAAAAGGTGCTTTGAGAAATAAAGGCTCCATCAAAATGCTGGGTGATATCGGTTCGATATTACAGCTTTTAGGCATCTATTATTTGGTGCTTAGCCTTGTTGTAAACGCCGAGGTATTTAGCTTTGGACTCGTAATCGGCGGCATTCCGGTAGGAACCGTTGCCATCACATTGATAGGAATAGGCTTTGTCCTAAGTTTTGTATTTTCAAACTATGAAGGAAGCATTATTAAATCCATTCTTTCAAGTCTCAACAACATTGTGTCGGTTTTGCTTGGTGTGGTAAATGTCTTTTCTGATATTGTTTCGTATATACGGCTTTGGGCTGTCGGCCTTGCAGGCGCTGCAATCTC
>JAZQAK010000011.1:0-6098 GCA_045545175.1 Feifaniaceae bacterium | reverse complement strand
CGGAATATTTTTCCTTGCAGTTTTTGATGTCCATGGCAACGTAGTCTATAAGACCTTCCTCTACAATCTCCATAAGCTTTTCGGGACTGTAGCCGTTGGTGTCAAGCTTTATTGCATATCCCATTTCCTTGATTGCCTTCAAGAACTCTTTTATATCCTTTTGAAGTAAAGGTTCGCCGCCTGTTACGCAAACACCGTCAAGAAGTCCTACCCTTTTCTTGAGAAATGCAAGCACTTCGTCGGCTTCATGTTTTTCGCCCTCGTTTACATCCAATACAAGCGAAGCGTTGTGGCAAAAAGGACAACGGAAATTACAGCCTCCCGTAAAGATTGTGCAGGCTGTCTTTGTGGGGTAGTCGAGAAGGGTGAGCTTTTGAAGACCTTTTATGAGCATAGGATATTTTCCTTTCCGGGTTTAATTATGTATGTACTCTGTTCAATCGAGTTCGACTTCAAATACATAGGGCTTTTCGTCATTAACAATGAAAAGAACGGAGTGGTCGGTGACAAAAATGTTTTGTGCATTTTCGCCTGTAACAAAATTGTCCTGTATTTTATAGAACACGGCAAGCTTTCTATCAGACTGATTATAATTATATGCATACAAATTTCCGTTTACAACGTTAAACTCCATGCCCGAATCAGTTTCAAAAATTGTTGTCTTGATGCTGCCCGAACCATAACCGTCATACCATTTTACCTCAGCGGTTTTACCGTCATCACCGACAACAGCAAGACAAGAACTCTCAAGATTTGCCATTTTCATGGGTCTGACATTTGTGTCTATGACAAGTTCGCTTAAGCTGTAGGTTGAATATCTGTATCTTGTACCCTGTCTGTCGTAGATTATCATATCAACCACAGCCTTTGCCGCATTATCCCAACCCGAAAAGGCATAGAATACACCGACATTGTCAATCAGTTTTTTAATTTCTCCCGTCTTTGTGTCGCAGACATAAAGCGAACTGTTCGTATTGGATTTTTCATCGTAACCCGTAAGATATATTCTGCTTCCGATAACCTGCGGGTCATTAAACCACGTATTGCCGTCTGTATTTGTGCCGAGAACAATCCCGTTATCATTAAGGGACATATCGGAATTTCTGTATTCGCCGAATCTTATGCCGTCCTGCTTGATTTCAACACGTTCCTCCGAGCCGTCGGGCGTGTAAAAAATCACAGATGTGCCGACACGACCCGAATTGTATCTTTCCGCCGTAAAGCCGTCGGCATCAATTCTATAGACGTTTGCACCTATCATACCGTAATAATAGGTTCCTTCAGTGCTTCTTTCACAGCTTCCGTCGGAATTGATTTTATATCGGTATGTAGTACCCATGGTTGCACCGCCGACATGATATGTCATAAAGACATTTCCCTGCAGGTATGAAAAGCCGACAAGAGTGGTATCGGGATAATAAGTGTATTCCAAGGTATGTATTACTTCGGGTTCAAAAGGACCTTTTCCTCCCCAATCCTCACGAAGAAGACGGTAGATTTTATTATTATTACCTGTATAATACCAATATTTTCCGTCGGTGGCAACAGACGGTTCATTGGTTCTCATATCAGGAAGTGTTATTTTCTCAAGAGTCGCGTTATTGGATGTTATAACAAGACCGTTTTCATGGCTGAAGCTGTAGTTCCAGCCGAATTCATCAACAGCAAAACGCCATGTAAGAGGAAAATAGGTAACATCTCTGTAAACAAGCAAAGGATATTCTTCCTTTTTATTATCTATTGCTTTTCCGTTTACAACAATGTTGAACGAACAAATCTCCGCTTTATCGCTTTTTTTGTTTGTTTTATCAGAGGAATAGTCCCTGTATGCAAACGAAGTGTCTGCTTTCTTGATGGAAATTGTACGTGTTTCATTATTCCAATCCGTTGCAAGACCAAGAAATCGTGTGTCGTAATAAGTCATAGGAATATAGGTTATGTCCTTGTAAACAATGAGCGGGTACTGTCTTGCTTGTGACGAAACGAGCTGACCGTTGAAGGTAACATCGAAAGCCGGAAGCGACACCTTTTCATGCGCCATAGCAGAAACCGCCAAAACAAGTGAAACAAATATCATTACAATAAGATTTTTGACGAATTTCATAAACTGCACCCTTTCTGTTTCTTTTATTTAACTATACAGGATTTGACAGCAAAAGTCAACATATAAAAGGTAAATGCAAAAGCAGTCTGTCTGTAAAAGCTGACATTGAACGCAAAAATCCCTTGCATCGGTGTTTGATGCAAGGGATTCGTTATTTACGCGATTATTATGTTTGGATTAGTACTCAAACAGCCCGCGACGTTTGCTGTCGGGCTTTCCCCGACCCGCGACTTTGCCCGCGGCGGCTCGCCGACTTATTCGTAGAGAGCGGAGAGCTTAACGAGTCTTGCGTACTTTTCCTTAGCCTTTTCTTCAGCCTTAGCGAAGAGTTCTTCTGCTCTTTCGGGGAAGGACTGAGCAAGTCTTGCGTAACGTGTTTCGGACTTGATGAAGTCAACGTAGGAAGCTGTGGGTTCCTTGCTGTCAAGTGTGAAGGGGTTCTTACCTTCAGCCTTGAGAGCAGGATTGTATCTGAACATCTGCCAGTAACCTGCCTGAACAGCCTTCTTCATTTCAGCCTGGCAGTTACCCATACCGCCCTTAACACCATGCATTTCACAAGGTGCGTAACAGATAACGATTGAAGGTCCGGGATAAGCTTCAGCTTCGGAAATTGCCTTGAGTGTCTGGTTCATATCAGCACCCATAGCGATCTGTGCTACATATACATAGCCGTAGGACATAGCGATCTGAGCAAGATCCTTCTTACCGATTGCCTTACCTGCTGCTGCGAACTGAGCAACCTGACCGATGTTGGAAGCCTTGGAAGCCTGACCGCCTGTGTTGGAGTAAACTTCTGTATCGAATACCATAACGTTTACATCTTCACCGGAAGCGAGTACGTGGTCGAGACCGCCGAAACCGATATCGTATGCCCAACCGTCGCCACCGAAGATCCATACGGACTTCTTGGAGAGGTACTGCTTTTCAGCAAGAACTTCGGGAGCTACAGGACAACCTGCTGCAGCTGCCTTTTCGAGTTCTGCAACGAGAGCCTTAGTAGCTACATCGTTTGCCTTACCGTCGTTTACTGTGTCAAGGTAAGCCTTTGCAGCTGCCTTGAATTCGTCGGAAGCCTTTTCGGACTGTGCCATTTCAGCAACCTTGCCGATGAGCTTTTCTCTGATTGCCTTCTGACCGATATACATACCGAGACCGTGTTCAGCATTGTCTTCGAAGAGGGAGTTACCCCAAGCGGGACCGCGGAGGCTATCCTTATTTACTGTGTAAGGTGTAGCAGGTGCAGAACCGCCCCAGATAGAAGAACAACCTGTAGCGTTGGAGATGTACATTCTTTCACCGAAGAGCTGTGTAACAAGTCTTGCATAGGATGTTTCTGCACAACCTGCACAAGAACCGGAGAATTCGAGAAGGGGCTGGTTGAACTGGCTGCCCTTAACGGAATTGTCTGCGAAGGGTGTTTCCTTCTTAGAGATGTTAGCAACTGCATAGTCAAATGCTGCCTGCTGATCCATCTGAGATGCCTGAGGAACCATCTTAAGAGCTCTCTTTTCAGGCTTTGTGGGACATACGTCAACACAAACGCCGCAACCCATACAGTCAAGGGGAGAAATAGCGATTGTGTACTTGTAGCTTTCGCAACCCTTACCAATCATCTTTGCTGTGAACTTAGTAGCACCGGGAGCGGCTGCTGCTTCTTCTTCAGTCATAACGAAAGGTCTGAGTGTAGCGTGAGGACATACAAAGGAACAGTTGTTACACTGTACGCAGTTTTCGGGAATCCATTCGGGAACCATAACTGCTACGCCTCTCTTTTCGTAAGCGGTAGAGCCCTGAGGGAATGTACCGTCTACGTAAGGAACGAATGTGGAAACAGGGAGATTGTCACCGTCCATGAGGTTAACGGGAAGTACAACGTCTTCAACGAAGTTCTTAAGAGATTCTCTCTTGTTTTCAACTGTAACCTTCTGAGCGGAAGCATCTGCTGTCTTCCAGGATTCGGGAACGTCAATCTTAACGATAGCGTCAACACCTGCGTCGATTGCCTTGTAGTTCATTTCAACAACAGCTTCGCCCTTCTTGAGGTAGGACTTCTTAGCCATGTACTTCATGTGTTCTACAGCTTCTTCGATGGGCATGATGTTAGCAAGTGCAAAGAATGCGGACTGGAGAATTGTGTTTGTTCTCTTGCCCATACCGATTTCTGCCGCCTTATCGATAGCATTAACGATATAGAATTCGATATTGTTGTTAGCAATGTAGTTCTTTACTGCGCCGGGAAGGATAGCATCAAGTTCTTCGGGCTTCCACTGGCAGTTGAGAAGGAACTTACCGCCGGGCTTAACGTCGTTAACGATCTTGTAGCCCTTGAGGAGGTAAGAAGGTGTATGACAAGCAACAAAGTCAGCCTTATTGATGTAGTATGTGGACTTGATGGGTGTATCACCGAATCTTAAGTGAGAAACTGTTACACCGCCGGTCTTCTTGGAGTCATACTGGAAGTAAGCCTGAATGAACTTATCTGTATAGTCACCGATAATCTTGATGGAATTCTTGTTAGCACCAACTGTACCGTCGCCGCCGAGACCCCAGAACTTACAGGAGATTGTACCTGCGGGAGCTGTGTCGGGAGCGTAAGATTCATCAAGAGAAAGGTTTGTAACGTCATCAACGATGCTGAGAACAAAGCCGTTCTTAGGTTCAGCTGCGTTAAGGTTAGCGTATGTAGCGAAGATGGAAGCAGGAGCAACGTCCTTGGAGCCGAGACCGTATCTACCGCCAACAACCTTTACGTCATTAATGCCGTTTGTAGCGAGAGCTGTAACAACGTCAAGATAAAGGGGTTCGCCGAGAGCGCCGGGTTCCTTTGTTCTGTCAAGAACAGCAACCTTCTTAGCTGTCTTGGGAAGAGCTTCGATAAGCTTATCAGCGCAGAAAGGTCTGTAAAGTCTTACCTTGATAAGACCAACCTTTTCGCCGTTTGCGTTCATGTAGTCGATAACTTCTTCGATTGTATCACATACAGAACCCATAGCAACGATAACTCTGTCAGCATCAGCTGCGCCGTAGTAGTTGAAGAGCTTATAGTCTGTACCGAGCTTAGCGTTAACCTTGCCCATGTATTCTTCAACAATTGCGGGGAAGTTATTATAATATGTGTTACATGCTTCTCTGTTCTGGAAGAAGATATCACCGTTCTGAGCAGAACCTCTGAGAACGGGGCTTTCGGGATTGAGAGCTCTGTCTCTGAATGCCTTAACTGCATCCATGTCAACCATTTCCTTGAGGTCTTCTGTTTCCCAGACTTCAATCTTCTGGATTTCGTGAGATGTTCTGAAACCGTCGAAGAAGTTGAGAACGGGAACTCTGCCCTTGATTGTTGCAAGGTGAGCAACTGCACCGAGGTCCATGATTTCCTGAGCGTTGGACTCAGCGAGCATAGCATAACCTGTCTGACGGCAGGCATAAACGTCGGAGTGGTCGCCGAAGATGTTGAGCGCATGAGAAGCAACACATCTTGCGGAAACGTGAATTACGTTAGGAAGAAGTTCACCTGCGATCTTATACATATTGGGGATCATAAGGAGAAGACCCTGAGAAGCTGTATAAGTTGTGGTGAGAGCACCGGAAGCGAGAGAGCCGTGAACTGCACCTGCAGCACCTGCTTCTGATTCCATTTCAACCATCTTTACCTTTTCGCCAAAGATGTTTCTTGCAGGTTCGCCGAAGATATTCTTATCTGTAGCGGACCAAGTGTCTGTAACTTCAGCCATGGGGCTTGAAGGGGTGATGGGGTAAATAGCCGAAACTTCAGTAAACGCATAGGATACATGAGCCGCAGCGGTATTACCGTCCATCGATAACTTTCTTCTGGACATTTTTATATTCCTCCTGATTTTATTGTAACATATTGATACTCTTATATCATAGCACTTTTTTTACTGCTTGTAAAGATGCAAAATCGACAATTTTACAAGGATTTTATGAAAGTTTTGTTACTTTGTTACAAATTTAGCAATCTGTTCGTAAAAAA
>JAZQAK010000010.1:0-4458 GCA_045545175.1 Feifaniaceae bacterium | reverse complement strand
GGAATTCTGAGCAAGCTGAATTTCAACATAGCCTTTAGGTCTGTTTACACCGTATACAACAACATTTGCGTTGGGAGATGCCACAACATTACCTGTAAGGTCGCCTGCAAAGTTATAGGTACCTGCTTCAAGGTAAAGTGTTTTGCCTTCGGGAACTAATACTGAGCCTAATACTGTATATGTATATTCACCAGCAGCAATTGTTGTGTCCTTTGTGATTGTAAGAGAGTCAACTACAGTATCTTCATCAAGTTCTATCTTGTCCTTTTTGAACTTCATATAGTCAACATAGAGGGAAAGCTCAACAACTGACGGTTTGAGAAGGAAGCCTGTGATTGTACCTGTAACATCAGAAATATCGAATGTATATTCTTCCATGGAAGTCTTCGTCATGGGTACGGAATAATTATATGTGCCGTCTGTGCTTGTGATTGTGAGGTTAAGAGTATCTGTAGAAGTTGCCTGTGTGGGCTGAAGTCTGATTACAAATTCATCATAGGAATCAGAATCAAGAAGAAGTGTATTATCGAATACCGTTACACCGTCACCGTAGGAGGTTACAGTACCTACCACCATAGCGGGAAGTTCTTCGTATCTTACGTATGTATGGAAGCCGCCGAAAGAAACACCTTCCATATCGCCCTCTGTATCGAAGTTCCATTCGTAAGCAAGAGTCCATGTAGCATAAACCGTCTTGTTTTCTGTCATTTCAACAGTCTTAACAGGTGTACCGCCTTCTGTGAGTGCCCAGCCGAGGAATTTATAACCGTTTCTTTCGGGAGCTGTTTCAGAAAGAGTATATGTACCCTTTGCGTAAGCGTCGGCTGCGGGAAGATTTGTTACTGTATCGGTTGTACCTGCTGCATATGTAATAGTATAAGCGGCAACCTGACCCGAAACTGTAACTGCAACCGTGTCCTTCACGCTTTCATCATAAGCACAAACCGCTGTTACATTTACTGTGCCGTTATTAACAGCAGTGAGAAGACCGTTTTCATCAATTGTTGCAACATTTTCATTATCTACAGACCAAGTTACATCCTTTGTGCTGTTTTCGGCAGGATCTGTTACAATGTCAAGCTGAAGTGTGCCTTCGACCTCTGTAATTGTGTTTCCTCCTGTGATGGATATGGAATCAGGTACATAAATATAATCAGCAGAAATATTGGCAGGAATTGCAGCTTCAAGCTGCGCAAATACACGCTTACCTATTTCGTCCATACCGAGATCACCGGGGTGAGAACGGAAGTCGCTGGAGGAGTTGGGATTATTGAAGTCGGGGTACTGATCCCATGCCTGCCACTTCTTATCTGTCATATCTGTACAGTTGGCAACATAGAATCCGTATTCCATAGCCTTTGTGATTTCTGCGTTTGTTGCAGCATTTGAGCCGAAGGGAGTAATTACAACTACAACGGATTCCTCGGGTCTTGCTTCATCAACAGCAGCAAATACTGTGTCGTAGAAGAAGGAAGCAATTTCACCGTAAGAGCCGAACTGTGCATTTTCAGCAAGCTGGATTGTAATGATATTTGTCTGTTCTTCTTCAATATACTTGAGCTGAGCAGTCATTGCACTAAGGATTGCATTCTTTGCCTTTACATAGTCAAAGCCTTCGTGGTTTGAGGCATCAGACTGGTTTGCAAGACCCTTCTTCCAGGCAATTTCGATAAGGTTATTTGCAAATCTGTTTGCCTTAAGTGAACAGCTAAAACCATTATTGATATAGTACTGAATTCTGCCGTAGTAGTCAAGGTCGGGCTCGGAAGCAGCCATACCGCGGATTATGTCAGTGGAATTAATCCAGCCGTTATACGCGTCCTTATTGAACCATTCCGCATAGCCGTGGCAAAGGTAGGAGTTGCCGAGAGAAACCATTGAAAGGTCGTATGCTACAAGCTTTTTCTGAACACCGCTTATTGTGAGTGTTACGGAATCCAAAGCTGTTTCATCAAGTACAGACTTTGCTGTAATTGTAACTGTACCGTTACCTACAGGCGTTACTGTTGCTGTACCGTCGCCGTTATCGAATACGGTTACGATATCACTGTCGGCAGAATATACGACGTCGGGATTTGTAACTGCCTTGTTGGAAAATACTTCAGTAGTAAGCGTAAATGTTCCTTCGCCTGTAAGTGATGTCTTATCGGCTGTGAGGTTTACGCCGACTTCAAGCCTGTCAGAAGCATCATAGTTTGCAAAGAACATTTCGTCAATGATAACAGGTTTATATGTAGAATAAGTAAGAGGAGAAGCTGCTACGTTGGAAGAACTGATAGTAGAAGCATCAATTACGGATTCAGCAAGGTTAACAAACATGATACCGCCGTAATTCTTACCCTTGAGATCTGTGGAATTTGCAAGCGAGGTAAGATCAAATGAAAAAGTCTGATACTCGTCGGTAAGATTGAATGACGCTGTCCTTGTTCTTGATTCTGCATGAGATACACCATCGGCTGTGAAGTAACCCTTGAGGGAATATGTGCCGGGATTTGTTGTTTTAGCCTTGAAGCAGAAATAAGGATAATCTGTCATAGAGAACTCAACCGTGTTCTTTCCGTATTCGGCATAAGAGCCTGAACCTGTAGCCGCAAGAGCATATCCGCCAGATGTGCTTGTTGTTCCGACTGCCGTTGTGGAAGAAGCTCCCGAAAGCTTTGCTACAGTCTTAATTACTGTCATTGCACCGTCTTCAACCTTGGACTGAGCATGATGTCCGCCGCCGCTATTCCAGCCCGTATTTGATGCATCATTGAAGTCCCACTTATAGGCAATTGACTTGGAACCGTCATCTTCGCCTGTCTTAACAAAGATTCGTCTTGAGATTTCAACATCTTTGCTTGTATCGTTGCTCTTAGCCGTTACTGTTACAAAACCTTCAGCGTTTTCGCCTACGGAAATGTTGAGAGAGCCGTCAGTCTGTTCAGATACTGTAGCACAGTTATTTGTTACGTTTGTTGTCCAGGTATATGTTTTATCGTATACGCCTTCAAGGTCGCAGTCAACTTCGGCTGCAATATTGAGTGTGGAATTGGGTGTGCCGATAAATGTTGATTCTGTATTGAACTTGAGAGCAAGGTCTGTCATAAGCTTTGCCCAGAGCTTTGTAGAATGAACTGTTACACCGTCAGGAATACCTGTCCTTGTGTAAGTGAGAGTATCAAGTGTACCCACCCAGCTTGCATTTTCTGTAAGGTCTACATAAACGTCCTTATTTGTAACATTTGCGGGAACTTTAACTTGAACATTTACTGTTGTCTGCTTTGTAGCACCGGGAGCAGTTACACGGCATCTGACGGTTACTGTCTGCTCGGTATCATTTGTATTTGTTACGTTCAGAGTTATGTATTCATAGGTATCAAGGTCAATGCCGAGACTTGTACCTGTAAATTCGTCAATAGGTGCGGTTGCAACAACAACGTTCTTTGTAAGAGACTTTGTAACACTACCATTTTTATATGTATATGTTATGGTGGAAGAGCCTGCCTTTACCGCCTTGAGAGTAGCTGAGCCGTCCTTGTTTTTGTTTGCTGTAATAATGGAGGCATTTGAAGAAGACCATGTGATATAGTCCGCATCCATTTCAGGATCGCCCGTAAGAGCAGCCTTTGCTGTCACTGTCTGTCCAACCTTTGTGAGCTTATCCGAAAGGACGATTGAAGCACCGTCAAATGCATCAATTTCCTGTGTTGCATAAAGAACGATGTCGGAATTGTTGCTTTCGTCAAGAGATATGGAACTTACCGGGGTTCCTCCAACAGTATCAGACCAGCCGCCGTATGTTGAGCCGGCTTCAAGGAATCCCTTGGGTTCAAAGGATGTAAGAAGATTTCCATCTTCATCCTGTGCAATATATTCTTCCTTAACAACAGTTGTACCTGCCTTGTTATAATAAGTAACCTTATAAGCAGGAGCGATAATCATATTATCGAAATAGAAGTTTACATCTGTTTTATTTGCATTGTCTACATGCATATGAAAGATAATCTGGTAAGGATCTTCTATGCCTGTAGAAGTCCCTTCTTCCTGATTTGTAAGCATAAGGTCGCAAACCTTGCTGAAATGCTGCCAGCCTGCTGTGGGAGTTACGGTTTTAGGTGTAAGGAACGAGTTGTTGCCGCTTGAAACAGAGGAGTTCATAATCCAAAAGCTGTCTGTGTCAGTATAACCCGCTGAAGCATCAACAACCTCCTTCATTACGTCGAAGGAAACATACATATACTTATGAGAAATGTAGTTGCTGAGACCGGGATATGTACCGCCGGAGTAAGGACCGAACTGAAGGCGGAAGTTTACATAGTCGCCTGATCTGTCAGCTGCTGCAGGACCGGGAACGTTAAATACGAAAACCTTGTCATTTTCATCCTTGGGGTTAACCGATGCCGATACGCTTGTGTCACCATACGCCACGTTAAACAAACCGCCGTAGGTGGAATAGTTTTCACCTGTGAGGGCATC
>JAZQAK010000009.1:0-5623 GCA_045545175.1 Feifaniaceae bacterium | reverse complement strand
TTGTTATTGTTCTTTGCTGTTTTGATTTTTACATCATGTAATTCTGCTTCGGAAATGGAAAAGCACTCTGAAACCATAGTGCCGTATGTATCAAAAAGTAAAGTATATTATTCCGAATATGGACAGAAAAGAATTGTCAATTCGTATGGCTTTTGTGATCTTAACGGTGATGTTGTCATTGATCCGTTGGATGATATCAGCACGCTGATCTGCTATGAAACCGATGATGGCTTCAGCTTTTATGTTGTGGGTCTCGGACAATCCGAGCAATCTACATATGCAGACGGCTTTGACCCGATAAAGACGCTTATTATCCCTTCAAGCGGAGAGTGGTGTGTAGAACTTGACGAGGTCGGCTGGTGGACCGTTTCGGCTGGAGACGGCGGCATTTTTGCATCGCTTGATTACACAACGGATTATAACGGACATATCAATTATATAATTGAAGCTAAAACCTTATTGTATGATTATAGCGGAAATCTTGTAAAAGAATTCGGAAAGAGCACCTATATAAGTAATTACTCAAAGCAATATAAAAATTGCGTTGCAATAGACTTGATTGAAGAGGAAAACGAAAGAAGAATATATGTGAATTCCAAGGGGGAACTTGTTGAAAATCCTGAGTATATTCCTTATGAGTATACTCCCGTAAAACAGGATTTTGAGAATTTGCCTTATGCCCAAGACGGATATAGTTTTGTCGATTTGTCTAACGACGGGAATTTTTTGGTATATACTGTAGGAGAAGTTGATTATTTAGTTTCTCCAATGGAATATACAATTGAGAATGATAAAAGGAAGGCGTATATTCTGGATTTAAACACAAATGAAATTCTGCATACTCTTCACGGAAACTGCTCTGCACGCTTTGTTGGAAATGAAGATAGATTCATTTTCTTATACAATTCTGATAATATTCAGGGAGGCAGCGCCTATAATTACTGTCTTTACGATACGCAAAAAAGATCATTGGTTGTTAACGGTGCAGAAATGATTGAAGATTTCAGAGCAGACGGTAATGACTATTTTGCCGTAAGCTTTAAGAATTCCTCAATTTTGTATGACAGTGAAATGAATCAAATTATAAAAACGTACTTTGAATAAACTCACAGAAAGGAAAATAACTATGAAAAAGATAATTGCTCTCACACTCGCATCCCTTATGATACTCGTAAGCCTTGCCGGATGCGTGGCTGAAAAAAATGACGGCTTCGTTTTTACCGAAGAAAATTACCCAAAAATGGGAGGCTCTCTTGCTAACCTTCCTCTCGGCGAAGCTGTAACAGCAACAGTACTTGGCATTGATAGGGAAAAAGCAAATTCAATGATAGTGTTTGAAGGCTCTACAACAGATAACTATGAATGGCTTGTTGACGGAAGATTTGATATTATCCTTGCATATGAAATGAGTGAGGATGCTAAGGCATACTGCGAAGAAAAGGGTGTTGAACTTGAAATGACACCTATCGGCACAGATGCACTTGTATTTATCTGCTCACTCGAAAACGGTGTTGAAAACCTTACAAAAGAACAGATTGAGGAAATATATAAGGGCAATATAACAAACTGGTCAGAGGTTGGCGGCGAAGACCACGATATAATCCCTTATCAGAGAAATAAGGACAGCGGAAGCCAAACCCTTTTTGATAAGCTCATACCCTTGGGAGATGAGCTTATGGATGCACCCCAGGATATCAGAATCGGCTCCATGATAGGACTTCTCGAGGCTGTTGCCGATTATGATAATTCAAAGGATGCACTTGGATACACGGTTTATTATTACCTTACAAATATGGAAGCAGATAAGCTCACAACAAGTAAACTGCTGTCGGTGGACGGAATTGCTCCCACAAATGAAAGCATAGGTAAGGGTGAATATCCTTATACCAATGATTTCTATGTTGTTATCCGTAAGGATGCTGCTGAAGACAGTCCCGAAAGAATTCTTTATAACTGGATTTGTTCGGAACAGGGAAAAGAACTTGCAGAACGTGAAAATTATGTAGTCAAGCAATAAAATGACGCAAAGCAGGGGGAGCCGTAAGGCTCCCTTTTTGTCATAATATGACATATAGTTTTGTTGACAAACAGAAGCCATTGTGCTAAAATATAGGTGAAAAAGATTATAAGGCGGTGATTGTCTTATGTTTGATTTACATTCTCATATTCTGCCCTTCGTTGATGATGGTGCAAAAGATGTTGAAATGAGTCTTGCGATGCTGAAAACAGCAAAAGAGCAGGGGGTAGAGCTTGTTGCGGCAACGCCTCATTGTATGGCAAAGGACTCCGAGGCGGTAGATGACCTTCTTGAAAAAAGGCAGAACAGCTACGAAAAGCTTATATCTGCAATAAAGGATAAAAGCGAATATCCCGAAATCATTCTCGGTTCAGAGGTTCATCTGTGTAAGGATATAAGCGATTACCCGAATCTGGCGGCTTTGTGCTATCAGAATACAAATTATATACTTCTTGAACTTCCCGGTAAAAATTCTCCGTCCGAGATTGCCGAATGGATATATAATATCAGCATAAAAGGACTTCGCCCTGTTATAGCCCACATTGACAGATATCCCGACTATGATGAAATAATGGATGAGCTTTCTCATCTTGATGTAATATATCAGGTTAATGCGGCGAGGTTTTTGACAATGGGTGACAGACATCTTTTGAAGAAGATATTCAAGGGACATAATAGGTTCTTTGTGTCGTCGGATATGCATAATGTTACAACAAGAGTAAGTAATATGGGAAGGGCGAAGGAAATAGCCGATAAGAAGTTTTCTGCCATGAGCAATATGCTGTTTGAAGAGGGCGGTAGAGCTGTTGTGGAAAACAGGAGTTTTCCGGCTTTCAGATGATTTGTGAAAGGAAGATGTTTATGAAAAAGCTTTCATTTTTGCTGGCCGCAGTGCTGTTGGTTATTGCACTTGTTTCCTGCAATAACGGAATGGAAATTGATAATGAAAATAATAAACCTAATAATACGGGTCTTGAAAATACCGACACAGAGAATACCGACAATGCGGTGCCTCCATCAGAAGACGAAACCGAAATAAAAACCGAAAAGGTAACTCTTACTCTCTATTTCCCCGATAATGATGCACTTTATCTGCATCCCGAAATCAGAGAAGTCGAGATTTCAGAGAATGAGTTTGTTGAAGATGTAATTGTCAGAGAACTTTTCAGAGGTCCCGAGAGTGAAGGGCTTTCACCCTCTCTATCCGGAGAAGATTTGGTTAACGACATTGTTGTAAACGATGATGGAGGCTGTGTAATAGACTTCAAGAGTGACTTTGTTCTTCTTAATACGGGCGGCTCAACCCGTGAAACCTTTGTTTTGGGTTCTATAGTAAACTCCCTTTGTGAACTTGAATTTATAGACAGCGTTTCATTCACTGTCGAAGGTAAGGGAAATGTCGAATTCGGTCATACCATAATTGATTCGGCATTAAAACCCATGCCTGAACTTGTAAAGAATTGATAGAAAAGAGAGGAAACGCCGTAATGGAAAAATTCTGCGGATATAATCTTGAACATAAAACCGTTTTCGGCAGAGATGCAATAATCGTTTATCCAAAAGAGGGCACAGCAAACGGTAAATGGGTGCTTAAAACTGAATACTTCGGTGCGTTTCCCGATACCGAGATAAAGCTTCTTGAAAAGGGATACCATATTGCACATATTGCAACAAAAACCCGTTGGTATGTACATGAAGATAATGAAGCAAAGGCGGCACTTGCTGAGTATATGCATACAGAGCTTGGTCTTTCCAGAAGATGTGCCATTGTCGGTATGAGCTGCGGCGGTATGCAAGGTATCTATTTCGGTGCTGTCTATCCCGAATACGTTTCTTGCATGTACCTTGATGCACCGGTAGTAAATCTTCTTTCTGTTGTTTTCGGTCTCGGCAGGACATCTGCCAATAAAGACCTTGACTTCTTTAAAAAACAGTTTGTCGAAGATACAAAAATGACTCTTTCAGATTTAATTTCTTATAGAGAACACCCCCTTGATTATCTGCCAAAACTTGTTAGGCATAGAATACCCGTAATTCTTGTCAGCGGCGATTCTGATACGGTTGTCAACTTTGAAGAAAACGGCCTTTTTATTAAAGAAGCATACGAAAAGGCGGGCATACCCATTGAGGTTTATATCAAAAAAGGCGGAGACCACCATCCGCATGGACTTTCTGATAATACGCCTGTTGTAGACTTCATTCTGAAATACGATAAATAAACTTTCAGGCTTTCGTGAGATATCGGAAGCCTTTTTTGAATAATAAAAAAACACTTGACAAAATCATCGATTGGTTGTATAATAAATTTGTAATCAATACAAAAATATAAATGAGGTCTCATATGGAATATGTTCTTACTTTCATTGAGGGTATAATTTCATTCATTTCACCCTGTATGCTGCCCATGCTTCCGATATATGTGTCCTATTTTGCGGGTAATAGGGGAGAAAAGCAGAATGTTCTTGTGCGTGCTTTGTGCTTTGTTGTCGGTTTTACGCTTGTGTTTACACTTCTCGGTGTATTTGCAGGAGCAATCGGCACGTTTCTCTCCAGGTTTTCGGTAATACTGAATATAGCATGCGGTCTTATAGTAGTCCTGTTCGGTCTCTCATATCTTGAAATAATTCCTCTTTCATTTCTGAAAGGTGTGGGTAAAACATCCGACATAACAAGTGCTTTTTCTGCATTTGTTTTCGGTATGATTTACTCTGTAAGCCTTACTCCATGCGTCGGTGCATTTCTTGGCTCGGCACTTATGCATGCGGCAAGCTCCGGCGGAGCAGGCAAAGGAGCGCTTCTTTTGCTTTTCTATTCGCTCGGTCTTGGAATTCCGTTTGTTATATCGGCAATTCTTCTCGACTCTTTGTCGGGTGTGTTTGGCTTTATCAAAAAGCATTATAGGGTTATAAACACTGTTTGCGGAGTGTTTCTGATAATTGTCGGAATATGTATGGCATTCGGTGTAATGAATAAATTCCTTTCACTCTTTTCATGAGGTGGTGTTTATGAATAAAAAAGTGTTGTTTGCTGTTTTGAGCGTTGTGCTTATAGGTCTTCTTGTCGGTGCGTTTTTTATATATGATGAGTTGTATGAGGATTATACAGACAGTAATTTTCAGATGCAGACGGTGGATAAAGATGAAAAGAAAAACGATGGTACAGCCCCTGAACCCGAACAGAAACATGAGCAGGAACATGAGCAGGAACAGACCGATAATATGGTACCGGACGTTGAATTTTACGATGCTGACGGAAATGCCGTAATGCTTTCAGACTTTTTTGATAAGCCGTTAGTTCTCAATTTCTGGGCAACCTGGTGTGGTCCCTGTAAATCTGAAATGCCCGGCTTTGACAGACTTTATGACAAGTATAAACATAAGGTTAATTTTGTGATGCTGAATGTGTCTGACAGTGAGGAAACTGTTGCGGATTTTATTAAAGAAAACGGTTTTGGTTTTCCTGTATATTTCGATAAAACGCAGATTGCCTCATATACTTTCGGAGCCTCATCAATTCCGCTTACCTTTGTTATGTATAAAGGCGGCGAAATATATGGATATCAGATGGGAGTTCTTCCCGAAGAGGCACTTGAAGAAGCACTGAAGA
>JAZQAK010000008.1:0-4667 GCA_045545175.1 Feifaniaceae bacterium | reverse complement strand
CCATTCCGATTGCTTTACTCATCTGTAATCACCTCACTTTGCATTTATTCTGATGTAGGCATCGGTCACTTCTTCAACCTTGCCTGAGATTGATGCGTGAATTGCTACACCTAAACCGTCGGGTGCATTTGCAATAACATCTCCGACCGTTACCATATCTCCGACCTTAACGCAAGGCACTGAAGGTGCGCCGATATGCTGGCTGAGTTTTATCTTCACGCTGTCCGCCTTTATGAGATTGTCGTCAAGGGGACATTCCACGTCATATTTAACAAGTCCGAGGTGACGGACGAGCTTTGTAATGGGAACTGTTCTGAATTCTCGAAGCTTGTGCACTTCTTTTGTTTCAATATCCTTTGGAATCTGAACGCCTGCTTTTTTGAGCTTGCCCTTTGTCATGCCAAGTAAGGTTGTGGGAGAAAGTCCCTGGAAACAAGCATAATATTCACATATACCGCAGGAGCAACAGAAGAATGAATCAATGTAAGGCTTTACATCCTTTGTAACGCCGCCTGTAACATTCATCATAAACTTCTGGGGGTCAATGGGATGACCGAGAAGATTACGGGAGCACAGGTCTGTACACATCATACAGTTACAGCAGGCACTCATGGCACGCTTCATGCTGATGGTTACGGGTGTTGTTCTCTTTTTTATAATATACTGATTTTCATCAAGAACTAAAATTGCATTGGAGGTCTTAGTAACAACATCTCTCTTTGAAGAGATAAAGCCTGTCATGGGACCGCCGGCAAAAATTACAGGGTTTTCAATGGTTGCACCACCGCAAAGCTCTACAATCTCACCGTAGGTCATGCCAAGAGGCACCTTGAGTGTTGAGGGGTTCTTTATCTCGCCTGCAACGGTTATATACTTATATGTAACGCCCTTGTTTTCCTTAATTGCATATGCCGCATTGAGCATAGTTTCGACATTATAAACAACGCATCCGACGCTGATGGGAAGCTGTCCTGCGGGAACAACTCTGCCCGTGGTTTCATAGATTGTAACCACTTCGTCGCCGGCAGGATAGATTTCGGGAAGAAGACCGATTGAGAAGCCTTCCTTGCCTTCGATTGCTTCCTCTGCCGCCTCGATTGCATCCTTATAATGAGGCTTTACAGCAATGATAACTCTGTCTGCACCGAGAACATTCTTGACCGTCTCCAATGCAAAAACAATATCTCTTGCATGATACTCAAGCACCTGTCTGTGAAGCTTTAAAAGCGGCTCACATTCGGCGCAATTGAGAATTATTGTATCCGCTTTGTCGTTGAGTTTTGCGTATGAGGGAAATCCTGCACCGCCGGCACCAACGACACCGGCATTTTTAAGAATGTCGGAAAGTGCCTTTATATCCATTATTCGTCACACTCCAGATTGCTTGCATCGTCAACGATACCTACAATTGCCGCATCAACGGGTGCGTTTTCGCATCCGCAACCGATTCTTGCAGCACTGCCTTTTGCCACAAGTACAACTTCGCCTACACCTGCACCTACGTTATCAATGGCTACAAAGCTTTCGCATTCGCCCGAAACCTTCATGCAAGCGAGAGGTTTAACAATAAGAAGCTTATGTCCAACTAAGTTTTCATTCTTGCGTGTGGAAACTATGCTTCCGGTTACTTTTCCTATTATCATAGTCTGTCCCCTTTCTTAAAATAAAAGGTGATATTTGCGTTTATCTACACTTACGAAAGTCTTTCATACCCATAAATAAGCGCAAGCGTCACCCTCGGGGCAAGAAAACTTGCCCCGAATTGTGGCTCTTTTGATTCTTTACCTAACCGCGAAACTCGCTGTCGGGCTTCCCGACCTTACTTAAGGGAGGGAAGAATCTTTTCAACGTCAGTATGAGGTCTGGGAATAACGTGAGTTGCGATGATTTCGCCGAGCTTCTGAGCTGCTGCGAGACCTGCTTCAACTGCAGCCTTAACTGCACCAACGTCGCCTCTAACCATTACGGATACGAGACCGCTACCGATCTTTTCTGTGCCAACGAGTTCAACGTTTGCTGCCTTGAGCATAGCATCTGCTGCTTCGATTGCTGCAACGAGACCTCTTGTTTCAACCATACCAAGTGCCTGCTGTACCATAGTCTTAATCTCCTTTGTTTCGGATTTTTTTGTTGTTTTTTTAGTTTCTTCTGTCTTTACTTCTTCTACGGGTTTCTTTTCGATAACCTTTTCCACTACTTCCTGAGCAGGAGAAGCAATTACAGTCTTCTTAGCCGAAGATTTTCTTTCAGCCATTGTCTTTTCCTCCGTTTAAGTCTTCTTCAGTTCCGATTAGAACTTAGGAAGAATCTTTTCAACGTCTGCGTGGGGTCTGGGGATTACGTGAGTTGCGATGATTTCGCCGAGTCTGGAAGCTGCTGCTGTACCGGATTCAACTGCTGCCTTAACTGCACCAACGTGGCCTCTTACCATTACAGATACGAGACCGCTACCGATCTTTTCTGTACCGATAAGTGTAACTTCTGCTGCCTTTACCATTGCATCAGCTGCTTCAACTGCTGCTGTGAGACCTCTGGTTTCGATCATACCAAGTGCTTCGTATGCCATGATTTTTTCCTCCTGATTAGTAAATATATTTTTTTATTTTTTAAACTAAGTAATTACTGATTAACAATCGCAATCTTGAGACCCTGCATTGAGAGGTTCATTTCAAGTGCTTCGTTAATCTTTTCCAAGGGATACTTATGTGTGATAAGCTCTGCGAGAGGAATACCGATTGCCTTTGCTCTCTTTAAGAAGTCAAAGGTTGTTGCGTAGTCTCTGAGTGTGTATACCCAGGAACCTACGGTTGTGATTTCCTTTGCACAGATATCAAAGTGGGGGTTAATCTGAGCGTCGCCGCCGTTGATGAAGAAGCCGAGCTCGCAAAGACCGCCGCCGTTGCGGATGAACTTGTAGATGTTTGCATGAGCTACAGGTGAGCCTGTGCACTGGAAGCCGAAGTCTGCAAAGTAGCCGCCGAATGCTTCCTTAACACCCTCAGCAAGAGCTTCGACACCGTTATGGTTCTTGAAGTTTACACTCTTGTCTGCGCCCATCTTCTTTGCAAATTCGAGTCTCATATCGTTACCGTCAACTGCAACGATGTTTTCGATACCCATGGTTCTGAGGATCGCAATACAGATAAGACCGATAGGTCCGCAGCCCTGAACTACAACTCTTGAATTGAATCTTAAAATTCCTGTTGTCTTTGCTCTTTCAACTGCGTGAATGAGAACTGCACAGGGTTCAATAAGAATTCTTGAGTCGAGGTCGAGGTCGCTTACGTTAAATACTGTAGAGCCGCCCTTAACTACCATATAATCTGCGAACCAACCCTGAAGATGATTGTTTTCATCATCGGGAAGAAGTCCGTAAACATCGGCACCGCCAACGTTCTGCTTATTGAGGTCGAACATTGTGATGTCGGGGTTATCCTTGAAAATCATACAGGTAACAACTTTATCACCAATGTTAAGAGGCTTACCTGCGCTATCCTTCTTAACGTTCTTACCCATGGCAACTATCTCGCCCGTACCCTCGTGACCGAGTGCTACAGGGATAAGGCCGAAGGGGTCACGCTTGAACTCATGTGCGTCTGTACCGCACACACCGCAACCTTCAACTTTAACGAGAATGTCATCATCGCCAAGCGCAGGAACGGGATATTCGTTAAGATCGAAATGTTCAAGCTTTGTAAGCATTGCAACACGTGCAGTCTTGGGCACACCGCCCGCTGTTTTCTTCTGTGAAGGAACCGCTTCAAGCGAAGGAGCTGACGCATTTCCTTCCTTCAGAGAAGAGAGCACCTGTCTGACAATGGCTTCAATATCATTTGCCTTTACGTCCATGTGTTTTCTCCTTATTAGTTTAAGCTTTCGAAGAAGGCCTTTCCGTACTCACCAAGCAGTGTATCCTGTTCGGCTGTGCCGCCGCTGACGCCCAAACCTCCGATTATTACACCGTCCTTATTTGTGAGCGGCTCGCCGCCTCCGAAAATTACGATTTTGCCGTTGTTTGTAAACTGTATTCCGTAAAGTGAACCGCCGGGTGCTGCAAGAGTTGCAAGATTTTTGGTGGGCATCTTTAAAGATACTACCGTATATGCCTTGTTTACCGCTATATCATAGCTTGCAATAAAAGCATCATCCATACATTCTACAGCTATGGGGTTTCCACCGCCGTCGGCTATTGCCGTAACTGCTTTCACTCCCATTTCGGATGCCTTCTTTTGAACAGCTTCGATTGTTTTCTTTGCTGCTGAAAGATTCATCTTCGTCATGGAGTTTTTTACGGTTGAGGCAGTCTTTACGTCGGAGGCGTCCTGACCCAGCACCTGTTTTACTATATCGCTTACCAGCTTTTCCATATCATGTGCCATCGGTCTTTCCTCCTTACATTCAAATTTGTATTGTTTGACCGCTCGGATTTATGGCGGTCAAACAAGGCTCGTTTCGCGGGTGTTACGTTCGTTTATGTACTAAACTTCCCGCGACTTTCGCTGTAGGGCGTTCCCTACTTGCCGAGCTGAGCGAGTACGTTCTTTGTGATCTGAGCGATGATGTCATCTTCATTGGAATGACCGTGACCGCCGCAGTTACCTGAGCAAGAACCGCCGCAAGAGTGACAGCTGGGCTTGCCTGCCTTGTTGTTGGGGCAGAGGTCTGCA
>JAZQAK010000007.1:0-214758 GCA_045545175.1 Feifaniaceae bacterium | reverse complement strand
TAGCACTACAAAAAGCATTATTTTGGATGAAGAACAAGGCAAAAGACCTCCATAATCCTGACGGATATGGAGGTCTTTTAACAAAGTTATACGCCAAAATTATGCTTTTTGAGCGAATAATCCCTAAGTGAACACGCCCTTCGATTCCGCTTTTTTTATTATATGCCCAGTGCAGTCGCTATCGTCTGATAATCGTTGGTGAGAAGTGTGTCTACACCCATATCCATAAGCATTTTTGCTTCTCCTATATCGTCTGACCAGAAGAAGTTGCAACGAATACCGTGCTCGTGAGCCTTCTTGACCATATCGGCGTTGTAGAGTCTCTTTACGAGCTGTACTTTTTCTGCACCTATTTCAATTGCCCTGTCAACTATCTGCAATTCTTGCTTTCCTGCCGCTACGCATACTGCAATATCGGGGGCGTATGCCTTACATTTTTTGAGTACGTCATCATTCATTGTCGTGAAATAGACGTGCTTTGCACAGTCATACTTACGTACAAGGGCAACGATTTCTTCAAGTTTGTCATCCTCCATATATGCGTCCCATATCTTGACATGTATGTTCATTATGACACGTGAAGCAAATTTTTCCAGAATATCTTCAAATGAAGGAATCTTAAGACCGGCAAATTTACCGTCAAAGCCCAGACCGAAATCGAGTTTTAAAAGTTCTTCATACGTGTGCTCGGTAACGAGGCCCGTACCGTTGCTCACACGTTCGAGATGCTTGTCGTGGCAGGAAACGAGAACGCCGTCCTTAGTCGTCCAGAGGTCAAACTCTATCTCCTGAGCACCGAGTGCAACTGCGGCACCCCATGCAGGCATACTGTTTTCGGGTGCAACCGTGTTAAAGCCTCTGTGTGCACAGATACGGGGGTAAGGTAAATCTCTGTCGAAAAGTGACACGCTTCTGCCGCCGTTTCTGTAAAGCCACGGTCTGCGACCTTCTTCTATGTAGGCGTAGTGAGGCTTGGGGTCACCCCTGAAGCCTGCCGCCTTATAGTATTTTTCGTTTACGTCAATCTCGTGGGTTTCGTAACCTGCACGGCTCTTCATATCGGCAATGGTGTCGCCGTTGGGGGCGATAATACAACTGCCGCCGCCGATAGGCGAATCCTCACCAAGCGAAACTGACGAACGTACCACGTATGCGTTCGTATGATATGCAAGGAATTTGTTTATTATCGAGAGTGCGGAGTGTGTATCCGTCCTCTGATGAGAGCAACCGATGATAACGTCTACTTCCTGCAGGGCGAGAGGTGCAAACGCCTCGTACATATAAAAGTCGTAACAGGTCATAAAGCCGTAACGAACACCCTCTATTTCGACGGTATACGGCTCTTCACGAAGTGTCGTGTAGGATGAATCAATCTCAAGTCCACCGACCGAGGCAGCCTTATCCTCCTTCGGTGCGGGGTGAGCCTTGTAATATCTGCCTACCGTGTTGCCATTTCTGTCAAGGGCGTGCGTCGTATTACGCCAGCCTTTTTCTGACTTATAGCCACAGTTTACGAAGGTTATGGCGTTACATCTTTTTGCCATATCCCTTGCCGCCTGCAGATACGTTTCGTTATATTTGTTTATGCAGGCGTGATAGTTGTCCCTGCCTTTCTGTGCTGCAGGAATGTCACCCCATTCGGGCATAACGATAAGGTCAAGAGGCTCGTTACAGCTTTCCATAAGTTTGAGCATTTTCTCAAAACAGATATCCGCATCCTCGGGATTAAGCGAATATTCGGGTTGCATAATTCTTACTTTCATCATATTACTCCTTTTATTTTAAATATTCAAATCCAAGTATAACGATGCCTAAAACTACGAGCACGATGCCGACGGCACGGTTAAGTGTTTCGGGCTTTGCTTTGTTTGCAAAAAGTGCCGCAATGCGTGCCCAAATAAACGTGAAAACGATGCATAAAGACATAACGAGCATATCGGGCGTCGTGCCAAACGAAAAGTGGGACAGCGCACCCGTAAGTGCAGTAAAGGTCATAATAAACACACTCGTGCCGACTGCGGTCTTTAACTCATATCCTAATACGGAGGTGAGAATGAGAAGCATCATCATACCGCCTCCTGCACCGACGAAGCCACAGATGAAGCCGATTAAAACACCGCACAAAAGTGAGCCTGCGATTTTTCTTTTTTTGCTGACAGCCGCCATTTCCTGTTTAGTGGTCATAACGGGCTTTACAATGAACTTAATTCCCAGAATCAAGGTCATAAAGGTACTGAAGCCACCCATAGTCTGCGCAGGGACGATGCTTGAAACGTAACTTCCGACGATAGTGAAGAGAAGCACCATACTCATCATCAAAAGACCGTTTTTTATATCAAGATTGTTGTTTTTCTTATACGTGTAAGCTGAAACTGCACTGGCAAGAACGTCACTTGCAAGGGCAATACCCACCGCTTCATACGGATTTAATCCGAGAAAGGTTATAAGCATCGGGCTTATGACTGCGGCGGCACTCATACCTGCAAAGCCTGTGCCGAGTCCGGCACCCATACCTGCAAAAAAAGTTACCAGTAAAATAATCCAGACGTTCAAAGTATCACCTCGGCAAAATATTATATCACGGTGCATTCCAAAAGTAAATAAAGAGGTTTTTTGGCAAATAAAAAAACGCCCCAAGGGACGAGAATAAATAAAAATAACCCTTGACCGATGTTTCTTTACACATCTCATACTGGTCAAGGGTTATTTTTGTTCACTCTTGATATCTAACATCTTTTTCTTTTACCTCACATTCTTTAGATTTTTTGCCTTCCTTTTTTACGTCTTTCCTTCGTTGCTTCTTCTACTACCGTTTTCCCGTAAAGCGGGATTCTTTTGCTAACCTGAAATTTTCACTTAAGAAGGCTTATATTTTAAACTCTTACCAGGTTCGGACTGCTGCCATTTACCTTGGCTTAAGAGCATTTGCCTTACCTGTTCATCGGGTATCACCCCTTTCTCTTTGCATCTTTAATATAACATGATTTTCGCTTTCTTACAATATGTAAAACTGTATGAAGAAATCGGGTGAAACTTATGCATAACGCAGAAATTTTATTACCCTGTATCAAAACTGTTGACTGATATAAATTTATTTTGGTATACTAAATATGTTGGGTGTTTCATTTTTGTGTGAAACACCCGTTTTTTAGCAAGAAAGTAAACTAATCAAGTATAAATCTCCTTGTTTTACAGATAATAGTACCACTATTACTAAAACAAGGAGATTTTTATATATGAAAGCAACGGGGATTGTGAGAAGGATTGATCCTTGTGTTATAATAGGACAAAAGCCGACAAACCGCATAACTACGGGGTTTTTCAATGATTTTTGTCCGAAAATTTCTTCTAAAAACCTTTAATTTTGTCGACTTGATTAGACAGAAAGCGAGGTGGATTGACAGATTATACATACACCGCACAATCTCAAATATTAATATGTAATGGACGGGATGCTTTGCATCTCGTTTATTATTATGTACGATTTATTTAAGCTTTATACATACAATTTTACACATCATTATATTGACTTTTCTCGTCAAATATAATATAATTAACGAGAAAGAGAAGAGGTGTTGCGAAATGCGTGGATTTGACTATTCAGAGCTTGTTAACAAGAAATGGGATAACGAAGTTATTAATTATCTATCTCTTATTCATGAATATAAAGGAAAACAAACCTCATATATTCAGCAGAAGCCATTAGAACTTAATAAATTAGTTGAGATTGCAAAGGTTCAAAGTACAGAGGCTTCTAACTCCATAGAGGGTATTCGGACTACAGAAACCCGTTTGCGCCAGTTGATGAATGAAAAAACTGCACCTCGCAACCGTGATGAAAAAGAAATTGCAGGATATCGAGATGCACTTAATGTTGTTCATGAGAATTTTGAATATATTCCGCTTACACCAAATTATATTTTGCAGCTTCATAAAATTCTTTTGAGTTATACAGATTCAGGTTTTGGTGGTTCGTTTAAGAATGTACAAAACTATATTAGTGCAACAGATGAATCAGGCAAACGCTTTAACTTATTCACACCATTAGCTCCTTATGAAACGCCGGATGCTATTAAAGAAATCTGTGATGAGTTTAATCGTACTATAGGTGAGGGGAAAATAGATCCTCTGTTGATAGTACCTGTGTTCATACACGATTTTCTGTGTATTCATCCATTCCTTGATGGTAATGGCAGAATGTCAAGATTGCTGACTACTTTATTGTTATATAGAAGCGGATATGAAATTGGTAAATATATTTCGTTGGAAGCGAAAATTGCAAACAATAAGGAAGCATACTATGCCGCATTGGAAGACTCGCAGGAAGGATGGCACGAGGGTAAAGATGATGTAACTGCATTTATTAAATATCTGCTTAGCACTATAATTGCCGCATACCGTGACCTTGATGACAGAATCAACATCGTGAGTTCAACATCTCTCGATACTGTAAAAAATGCTATTGACAATAAATTGGGAAAGTTTACAAAAAAAGAAATATTGGAGCTTTGCCCGTCGCTCAGTGCTTCTACTGTTGAAAGACATCTGAAAAATCTGACATCAGATAACTATATTGCAAAACACGGTGCAGGTAAAAATACATTTTATGTAAGGATTAATATGAATTGCTAAATCTTTCCCACCATTTTCCTTACATAAAAATTCCTCGTTTGCACAAAATAGCATTGTAATATTTAATACAAGGAGAAGTATGTAATGAAAGCCACAGGAATAGTGCGAAGAATAGACGATCTGGGGAGGGTGGTTATCCCAAAGGAGATAAGAAGGACGCTTCGCATACGTGAGGGCGAGCCTTTAGAAATATTTACCGACCGTGACGGTGAGGTTATTTTTAAAAAGTATTCACCTGTGGGTGAACTCGGTGCTCTTGCAGGGCAGTACGGCGAGGCGATGCACAAGACGACGGGACTATCGGTTGTGATATCCGACAGGGATGCCGTCGTGGCGTCGGCAGGGGCAAAGCGGAAAGAACTTGCCGACAAGAATATCAGCGACGAGCTTGATCGGGCAATGCTTCAGCGTAAAACTTACGTGCGGGGAAACGGTAACGCCATTGAGGCGGTTGAGGGTGTTGAAAGCCCCGTTTCGGTAGCAGTTCCCATAATAACGGGCGGTGATATTATCGGAAGTGTTGCCATTCTTGCAAAGGACAGCAACGCCGCAACCGAGACCGAAATCAAACTTGCCCAGACGGCAGCCGAATACCTCGGCAGACACTTTGAAAATTAATTCGAAATGCGGAATTCGTAATTCGTAATTAAGGAAAAAAGACGGCTATTGCCGTCTTTTTTATTTAAAATGTATTGTCGTCAGGGATATGCTCCATAATGTCTTCTATCTGACATTGCAGAATGTTGCAAAGCTTATCTATGGTGTTGACCTCTACGTTTTTATTCTTTCTCAGTCGGTCAAGTTGAGAGCGGTTTACGTTGTGGCGGGTATACAGATCGTATTGAGAGATACCGCGATTTTTCATTGTCTGCCATAATCGGTCGTATTTAATCATCCGCTCTTACCTCCTGAAATTATTGTTGACTTTACTTAATTATTAACTTAAAATAAAGAAAATAATAGTGTTCGTAAAAAGACACTAAAAGGAGCAGAGAAGATGGGTTCCGAACAAATTGATTTTAAAGAATACGTATATTCAAGTTTATTGGGATTGTTGACAGAGCCACATTCTGAGGTTGAAGATTTGTTTACCGAGGGTAAAAAATGCGAAATGTTATATACGAAGGTGTATGCTGCGTGTCAACGTCTTTATGAGCGTCTGGGGAATTTTGAAGATGAAGACGTTGAAATCATCGTTAATGCTATGTCAGAAATACAAAAAGAAGTTGCATTAAAAATGTACGAATACGGTGCAAAATTTAAAAAAGAGGCGTAAAGCCTCTTTTTTGTTTGTGGGGGGTGTGTTGATTTTTGGGTGATTCTTCATTATAATAAAATAAAAATGCAAGGAGTGGTAATATTGAGCATTACAGTGGCAAAATACGGCGTCAAGGACGGTAAAGAGGTATGTGCATATACGCTTTCATGCGGAAGTCTGACTGCCGAGATAATAAATTACGGTGGAATCATAACGAAACTTATATATAAGGGTGTCGACGTCGTTTTGGGAAGAGATTCACTTGAGGAATATCTCAATAACAGAGGGCATTTCGGTGCTCTTGTGGGCAGAAATTCAAACAGAATTGCGGGTGCACAGTTTGAACTGGGCGGAAAAACGTATAAACTCCGTGCAAATAACGGTAAAAACAATCTCCACGGCGGTATAGAGGGTTTTGGCAAAAAGGTGTGGTCTGCACAGGCAGTAGACGGGGATGAGCCGTCGCTCGAACTCACTCTTACAAGTCCCGACGGGGATGAGGGTTTCCCGGGTGAAGTAAATGTCAAGGTTACGTATACCGTGACAAAGGATAATGCCCTTAAAATTCATTACGAAGGTGTAAGCGATGCCGACACGGTGCTCAATCTTACTAACCATACGTATTTTAACTTAAACGGTCATGACAGCGGTACGGTTGACGGGCACAGACTCTATATGCCAAGTGAATTCTTTACCCCCAACTGTGACGAGTGTATGCCGACGGGTGAAATTCTCTCTGTTAAAGGCACGCCGTTTGATTTTTCGACAGATGAAACGCTGGGTGAGCGTTTTGTATCGGATTACGAACAGATAAAAATGTTTGACGGTTTCGACCACAATATCGTGCTGTCGGGCGATATATCTAAGGTGTCGGCAAGGCTGACGGGTGATAAGAGCGGTATCGAAATGGAGATGTATACCGACTGTATCGGTGTGCAGTTATACACGGGAAATTCGATAGAGCAGGGCAGAGTCTGCAAGGGCGGTGCCGTATACGGAAAACACGGTGCGCTGTGTCTTGAAACGCAGGCTTTCCCGAACAATTTGAAATATCCTCATTTCCCGAGTGCGATTCTCAGAAAAGGCGAGAAATACGACACGGTTACGGTTTATAAATTTAAATAATATGGAATTGCAAAAACGAAAGAGGACATTGGGCGTGTTCACTTAGGGATGAATCGGTTTTGGCTTGATATTTTCCGTTAATACTTCATAAAAAAATTCCGTAATACACAAAGTATTGCGGAATTTTTATTATTTTGTCTAAACGAAAAATCTCTAACCCAAAACTGCAAAGCACTACAAAAAGCATTATTTTGGATGAAGAACAAGGCAAAAGACCTCCATAATCCTGACGGATATGGAGGTCTTTTAACAAAGTTATACGCCAAAATTATGCTTTTTGAGCGAATAATTCCTAAGCGAGCACGCCCTTAGAAGGATATGATTATTCATCTCCCGGAGCATATTTTATTACGATATGTACCAATGAGAGAAAATGTATATTAGGCAACGTAGGGCAGGGGCTTGCTCCTGCCGAAATGAATTTATCGCAATATGGGAAAATTGCAAAAGAACAATTATTGGATTTGGAAAACAGATTTAAAACAATTAAAATCGATAAATATGTTATTATGCCGAATCATATTCATATAATTCTGGTTTCAGACAATACGGCAGGAGCAAGCCCCTGCCCTACAATATCTGACGTTATTTGTTCGTTTAAATCATTGACAACGAGGCTATGCAATAAATTAAACTATAAATCACAAAAATTATTTCAAACATCTTTTCACGACCATATAATCCGTGATGAAAATGATTATCGGAAAATATGGGAATATATTGATACTAACGTGATTAAATGGGAAGAAGATTGTTTTTATAATGAATAAAAAAGAGGCTTAAAGCCTCTTTTTTTAATATACGAAATATGCTTCTCTTTTCTTGAAGTATTTGTAGTTGAGTGCGATAAACAGCACTGCAACGACAAGTCTAGCTATTAAACCTACCCAGTCAAAGCAGTTGATGCCTGTGACGGCTGTTGCAACCACATAGTATAATAACTCGGTAACGACAGTCGCGGCATACATAATATAAAGCATTTTGGGAGCGCAAGCCTTATATTTTGCAAGAGCAAATCTTGTTACTATCTGATAAACTGAATATGCAATTGTAAATATTCCATACGTAACGTCAACAGCCTTGAGTGCGGGATATACCATATATACAAGATACATCTCTTTACCGTACATTGTACCCGTGAAGTAGGGGAAACTGTTTATCAGATTTACAACTGCACCGAAAAACAGTGAGAAATAAATTAAGAATTTAAACCATTTCATCGGATATTCTACGAGTTTGGGACCGTCCCCGTCATCGTATCTTTTTTCGGGCATCTGACCGCAGGAAGAACAGGGTTTAGTTTCGTCAAGTATCTGATTTCCGCAATTTTCACAATACATATTTTTACCCTCCTTTTAAAAAATGCCCCGTAGAGTTCATCTATGGGGCATTTAAAATTATTTACCTATCTGCTTAAGGTATGCTGCCTTACCGTCTTCGTAAAGGTTGTTGCCTTCGCTGTCGATAATAACAACGAGGGGCATTTCTTCAACGTAAAGTTCTCTGAGCGCTTCTGCACCGAGGTCTTCAAAAGCGATAAGTTCACACTTCTTGATGCACTTTGCAAGAAGTGCGCCTGCACCGCCGATAGCACCGAAGTATACACCGTTATACTTCTTCATAGCGTCAACAACTTCGGGAAGACGTGCGCCCTTACCTATCATACCTCTTGCACCGACTGACATCATCGTGGGTGCATAAGCATCCATTCTGCCGCTGGTCGTAGGACCTGCAGAACCGATTACCTGACCCGGCTTTGCGGGTGTGGGACCTACGTAGTAGATAGTAGCATCCTGAGGATTGAAGGGAAGTTCTTCGCCTCTGGCAAGTGCTTCACACATTCTCTTGTGACCTGCGTCACGTGACGTGTAAATCGTGCCTGTGAGATATACTGTGTCACCTGCTTTGAGTGACTTTGCAAGTTCCTCTGTAAGAGGTAAAGTGATATGCTTTTCCATAATTAGAGCACCTCCGTCTTATGACGTGTAACGTGGCAGTTGATATTGATAGCGCAAGGCATACCTGCGATATGTGTGGGCAGAGTCTCAATATTAAGACCGATAGCCGTCGTCTTACCGCCGAAGCCCTGAGGACCGATACCAAGCTGATTTACCTTTTCGAGCATCTCTTTTTCAAGATCTGCATAGAAAGGATCGGGATTTTCTGAATCAACGGGTCTCATAAGAGCCTTCTTTGCAAGAAGTGCAGCCTTATCAAACGTACCGCCGATACCCACACCGATTACCATCGGGGGACAGGGGTTGGGACCTGCTGTTTCAACTGTTTCAAGAATGAAATCCTTGATGCCCTGAAGACCTGCTGAAGGCTTGAACATACGGATTGCACTCATATTTTCACTACCGAAGCCCTTAGGACCTACTGTGATTGTGATCTTGTCACCGGGAACGATTTCCGTGTAGAGCATTGCAGGTGTGTTGTCACCTGTGTTGCCACGGCGAACGGGGTCAGCAACTACTGACTTACGAAGGTAACCGTTTGTGTAACCTCTGCGAACACCCTCGTCAACGGCTTCACGAAGGTCGCCGCCTACGATGTGAACGTCCTGACCGATTTCAAGGAATACGCAAGCCATACCTGTGTCCTGACATATCGGAACGCTTTCTTTTTCTGCAATTTCATAGTTTTCGATTATCTGATCGAGAACGCCCTTTGCGATATCCCAATCTTCGCATTTACGGCAAGCGCAGATACCTTCCTGAACGTCCTTGGGAAGATAGTAGTTTGCCTCAATACACAATTTTTCCACAACATCTGTTATCTGCTGTGCCTGAATCTCACGCATTGTAAATTCCTCCAATTTTAATTTATGCCGGTATGAAAATACCGATTAACTGACATGCGAATACGATTAAAACGAGTGCTATCGGATAAGTTGATGCGTATGCTGCCGCAACGTCGTCTGTACCTGCAACGCTGATAAGTGTACCGAGTGCGGGTGTTGACGTCATACCGCCCGTAATTGAACCGAGTGTGTTAAGAAGCGGTAATTTACACATCTTTCTTGCAAAGAAGTAGCCAACAATCATCGGAATGAGTGTGATTACAACGCCTGCAAGGAAACCGTAGAGCACGATCATCGGACCGTAGGGTGAAGCCTTTATCTGTGAAACGAGCTGAACGCCACCGTCAACGCCTGCACCGATAAGGAAGAGCATAAGACCGAGTTCACGGAAAATCTTAAGCACATTTGAGTCAACCTTAAGACTCATCTTACCCATATGGCCGAAGTGACCGAGAATGAGAGCCATTATCAGCGGACCGCCCGTCATACCGAGTGAGAAGCATGAGCCTGCAAAGCCCTTGCCCGTAAGCGGTATTTTGATTGAACCGAGAAGGATGCCGAGCACTACCGTAAGACCGAATGCCGCAAGACCGTAACCGTCAACTGAGAAATACTTCTTCGTTGTGGTAACTTCTGCTTCGTCAGCAGCGTCAGCCGCATCGTCAGCACTTGCAGCGGCTTTCTTTGCCTTGCCTGCGATTGCGATAAGTGCACGCTCATGGTCCATATTCACCTTGAGGATTTTGGGCATAATCTGTACGAAAAGTACAACGCCTACAACGCCGAAGGGATATGTAATTGCCTGACCGAGAGCAACCATTGCCGACTTGTCACCGCCGACTGCTTCTGCCGCAACCTGCTTTGCAGCAGAGAATGCGGGTGTTGATGTGAGAGCACCCGAAAGAACGCCTGTCGAGAAGGCTGAACCGATACCGGGAATCATACCGAACAGTGCTGTAATAACGGCACCGATAACGATGATGAGTGCGCCCATGGGAACGTAAGTCTTTGCATTCTTCTTTAAGTTACGGAAGAAGTTGGGACCTGCAATAGAGCCGACAGCCGTAACGAAAAGCACCAGACCGATGTCACCGACAAAACCGTAAAGGTCAAGCGATGCAGCGGACGGACTGTCTATGAAGAACTTCCCGATAATCGGGAGTCCTTCAAGACCTGTAAGTGTGCAAAGATAACCGAAAAGTAATGCTATAAGGAACACGCCTGCTGTGCCGAGCGATATTCCCTTAACCTGTATACTGCCGAGCAAGTAGCCGAAGAAGCAGATGATAAACACGCCTGCAATTACAACGGCAACTGAACTCGGGTTAATAAGACTTGAAATAAACTGTGACATTTTTAAATCTTCACCTTATCTTTCCTTGCGAGCATACTTGGGGAGAAGGAGAGGTGAAACGTCGTTCGTTTCAATGCCTGCAGCCTTAAGTTCCTTAGCATATGCTTCGATATGGTCAAGATTCATCTTGCCGAGCTTAACTTCCTTCGCCTTGGCAGCAGCAGCCTTACCTGCGTTTCTACCGAATACGATGATGTCAAGCAGTGAGTTACCCATAAGACGATTACGTCCGTGAATACCGCCGACTGCTTCGCCTGCTACGAGAAGGTTGTCGATAGTCTTTGTAAAGCCTTCGCCGCCGATTTCAAGACCGCCGTTCTGGTAGTGGAGTGTGGGGTATACGAGAATCGGAACTTTTCTCATATCGATACCGTAGTTAAGATACATACGCATCATAGCGGGGATACGCTTTTCGATAGTACCTTCACCGTGGAGAATTTCGATCATGGGAGTGTCAAGCCATACGCCTGAGCCGAGAGGTGTTTCAACACCTCTGCCTTCTGCACATTCGCGGATGATTGCGGATGCAGAAACGTCTCTCGTTTCAAGAGGATGAGCGTAAGCCACACCGTCTTTATTTACGAGCATTGCGCCGATTGAACGAACCTTTTCGGTAACGAGTGCGCCGAATATCTGTGAGGGATATGCAACGCCTGTCGGGTGGTACTGAATCGTATCCTGATAGAGAAGGGGAGCACCCGCTCTGTAACCGAGGATAAGACCGTCGGCAGTTGCACCGTAGTGGTTAGAAGTCGGGAAGCCCTGATAGTGCAGACGACCTGCACCGCCCGTTGCGATAATAACTGTCTTTGCTCTTGCAACGAGGTATTCGTCAGTTTCCATATTCTGAAGAACTGCACCTGCAACTCTTCCGTTTTCGTCTTTGATAAGTTCTACCGCTGAAGTGAATTCAACAACGGGAATCTTTCTGTTGATAACTTCGTCACGGAGTGTACGCATAATTTCTGCGCCCGAGTAGTCCTTACAAGCGTGCATACGCTTTCTTGAAGTACCGCCGCCGTGTGTCGTTACCATTCTGCCGTCAGCGTCCTTATCGAACATAACTCCGAGGTCGTTAAGCCACTTGATAGCGTCGGGTGCTTCCATAACGAGTCTTCTGAGAAGCTCAGGTCTTGCAGCGAAGTGACCGCCGCCGAAAGCATCAAGATAATGCTGAACGGGTGAGTCATTTTCCTTATCTGCAGCCTGGATACCGCCTTCTGCCATCATTGTGTTGGCATCACCGATACGAAGCTTAGTAACTATCATTACGTTTGCGCCTGCATTGTCTGCTTCAATAGCAGCAGATGAGCCTGCGCCGCCGCCGCCGATTACGAGAACGTCTACGTCGTAGTCAACCTTATCAAGATCAATTTTCTCGCCTAAAAGACGGCTGTTTGAGTGGAGAAGATTACCAAGTTCAAGCGGTACCTTCTCGCCCTTATTGGGGCCTATCTGAATTGTTGCAAAGCCTTCTGCTCTGTAGTCGGGATGGAACTTCTTTAAAAGTTCGTCCTTTTCTTCGGCTGTCATACGTCTGGGTTCTGTAGCCATACGTTCTTTTCTCGTTGCTTCAACTTTTGCAACAGATTCGAGCATTTCCGGTGTAAACACTTTTTATTCCTCCCTTACTTCTCAATTTCTCTTGTGTTGTAGAGTTCTTTCATCTCTGTGATGGGCTTTTGCATAACCTGCTCGATAAGTGAATCGAATTCGCCCTTGTTTATCTCTTCAACACGGTTTTTAAGATGCTCTGTCTCGGGAGCAATGTATTTACCTGTGAGACGTCTTGCAAGAAGACCAACCATAGGATGTGAAATGCCTGCAGGACATCTTACTGAACAGCAACCGCAGCTTACGCAGTCGAATGATTCTTCTGCGCACTTTTCAAATTCGCCTCTCTGTGCGTATGCAATGTACTGCATAACGTTAAGGCTCTGCGTACAAGCCTTTGTACAAGCGTTACAGCCGATACAGCTGTAGATTTCGGGATAAAGCTCCATCATAATCTGTTCTGTGGGCTTTATTTCACCTATATCATAGGTACGCTTATCTGTCGGGAAGAAGGGGATGCTTGCTATATACATACCTTCCTGCACCTGTGTCTGACAAGCAAGGCATGTCTTAAGCTCGTTATCGCCCTTAATTCTGTAAATTGTTGCGCAGGCACCGCAGAAACCGTGACGGCAGCCGCATCCTCTCTTAAGAGTGTAGCCTGCATATTCCATAGCGGTCATTATCGTAAGATCGCCCGGAACTTTATACTGTTTACCGTATAAGTAAATATTTACCATATTCTTTTCGTTAGACATATAAATCTACCCCTTTCTTAATACTCACTCGGAAGCTCGTCTATCTCGTCGAAACGGAAGACGGGACCGTCTTTACATACGTACTTTGAACCGATGTTGCAACGTCCGCACTTGCCGACACCGCACTTCATACGAAGCTCAAACGTTGTATATACCTGCTCTTTTGAAAAACCGAGTTCCAAAAGTGCTTCAAGACAGAATTTAATCATAATCGGTGGTCCGCAGAGAAGGGCTGTCTTATCCGTTGAGAAGTTAAGCTCCTTAAGATATGCGGGAACAAAGCCTACATGACCGTCCCAACCCTCCTGCTCACGGTCGATTGTCAGGTGTACGTTTACACCTTCAACGTTCTTCCATACTTCTTCGATTTCCTTGAGTTTAACAAGGTCGTCAGCAGAACGTGAGCCGTAGAGAATATCCACCGTACCGTAATCGCTTCTGTTATCGATAACGTAGTTGATTACCGAACGGAGAGGTGCAAGACCGATACCGCCTGCGATAAAGAGAAGGTTTTTGCCCTTGAGTTCAGTATCAACGGGGAAGTTGTTACCGTAAGGGCCTCTTACTGTAATCTGGTCACCAACCTTGAGGCTGTGGAGATAATCCGTAAGCTGACCGCACTTCTTTATACTGAATTCCTGATATTCTTTATTCGTGGGTGATGAAGTTATTGAAAACATTGCTTCGCTGATGCCGGGAGCACAGAGCATTGCACACTGACCGGGCATATGCTCAAAAAGCTTGCCGCCTTCGGGAGCGTTGACGCAGAAGGTCTTGACATCGGGTGTTTCCTGTGTGATGGCAGTTATAACGCCAACCTTGGGAATCAATGTGTCTTCATAGTACTTTTCATGGCAATTACAATCGCACATTATTTTCCAGCTCCTTCCTGAAAGGCTTTTACTACCTTTACTATATTTAATGATGCCGGACATCTTTCAAGACAACGGCCGCAACCTACGCAGGAGTACATACCGTCATTATTATCCGGGAAATAAACGAGTTTGTGCATGAAACGCTGACGGAAACGCTGCATCTGGCTTGTTCTGTTGTTGCCGTGTGCCATCATCGTGAAGTCAGAGTACATACATGAGTCCCAACAACGGAAACGCTGTACGCCTTTTCCAGTGTTGTAGTCCTTAATGTCGTAGCACTGGCACGTGGGACATACGAAAGTACAAGTTCCGCATGCAAGACAGGGCTTATAAAGTTCTTCCCAGATGGGTGAATCAAAGAGTTCCATCGTCTTTCCTGCACCGAACTTGTCAAGTGAAAGGTCGGAGTAGGGGAGTTTTTCAACGATTGCTCTGATTTTAGCCTTTTCGTCTTCTACTGCCTTTTCATCGGCATCTGAAAGTACGTCTGCAAGCTTTGCTGTGAGCGCTTCACCCTTTTCGGTGTAAGCATTCCAGTAAACCGTGTCGCCCACAGTCCACGTCACAACGTCTGCCACGGGTTCTGCGCAGTCAACGCCGAATACCTTACAGAAACAGGTTTCTTCAGGTTCACCGCAGGCTGCGGCAACAACCGTGCCGTGTGCACGCCTTGCAGCGTAGAAGGAGTCAACGGGTTCTGACAAAAATACCTTGTCGAGAACTTCCATACCCTTTGCATCACAGCCTCTCATTCCGTATACCACGAAATCGGCATTCTTGAGTGCTTCGGGTGTAATTGAAATATTCTTTTCTTCGTCCGTTTTACAGGTGTAAAGATTTTCACTCTGGGGGAAGAAGATGTCTTTTGCTGATTTTACAGTCTTGAGTGTGTCAACGTCGACCTCAGCGTCTGCAGTGTAGGGTGCAAAGTTCGTCTGACCTGCAACTTTTACGGGAAGATAGAGTTCACTACCCTCTGCAATAGCGGCAAACAGCTTGGAAAGGTCGCTTTTAGCAATTTTCTTCATAGCATTAACCCCTTTCTGCAAACTGACCGGGCTCACGGTCTTCAAACGTAAAGTCTGTAAGCGGAGCCTGCGCTTCAATGTCTTCACCGGCCTGATAATCGCCGTAGAACGTGTTTATATCCTTGATGAACTTTCTGTTAAAGAGGTGGAGCGGAATGCCCTGAGGACATACTCTGCTACACTCACCGCAGTCGGTACATCTGCCTGCAACGTGGAATGCACGGATGATGTGGAACATCTTTTCTTCAAATGAAGTCGTATTTGCCTTCTGTGCCGAGTCAAACTTCGTGCTGTCAAACACACACTTGCGACAACTGCATGCGGGGCATACGTTGCGGCAGGCGTTACATCTGATACACTTGCTCAGTTCAGCCTGGAAGAATGCAAACTTTTCTTCGGGACTCATAGCCTCGATTTTTTCAACTTCTGCAAAACGCTCTGCATCCACCGTGTCTGCGCTTTCGCCAATCTGCTCGTCAAATACGACGTGGTCTTTACCCTTGCAGACGTGGCAACGTTCAAGCATTGCATCCTTGTAGGAGATGGTCTTGTCACCGTAGAGCGTCTTTATTTCAAGTGTTTCGGCAGGGTTCGGATAGTCTGCACCGACGATGCTTTCTATACCCTTGATGCCTGCTTCCTTGATGTGCTTTACATCAACCTTACCCTTACAGCCGACGCCGATAATGTAGGCTTTTTCACGGTCTACACGGTGTTCCTTTGTAAGCTGGTTGAAACTGTATGAGTCGCAGGGCTTGAGGAAAACGAGTGTTTTGCCTTCGAGCTTTGATGCTTCTATCATATATTTACTGAGGTTTGCACCGCAAAAACCGTCGTAGACGAAATCCTTAAGGTCTTCCTCAGTTTCGAAAAATGCCGGCTCGGGATCGTATGCAAATTCGCCCGCTTTCCAGCCGAGAACTCTGGCAACGGTACCGTCAGCCAGAAGCGCTTTTGCGCGGTTTACTAATTCCTGCATCTGAGATCCTCCAATCTGACATTCTTGCCGAGCTTGCGGATATCTTCAACAAACTCGTTCATTGTCTGCGAGAATTTAACACCTTCTGCCGCTGATACCCATTCAACACGGGTGCGTGCTCTCTCAATACCGAGGTAGTCGAGCATTGAGAAGAGAAGCGTCATTCTTCTTCTTGCGTAATAGTTACCTGTGCTGTAGTGACAGTCACCGGGGTGGCAACCGCACATGATAACACCGTCAGCACCCTTTTCGAATGCCCTGAGTATAAACATCGGGTTTACACGGCAGGAGCAGGGTACACGGATGATTTTAACGTCTGCCGGATATGCAAGTCTGCTGCTTCCTGCAAGGTCTGCACCTGCGTAACTGCACCAGTTACAGCAGAAAGCGACTATCTTCGGCTTGAATTCGTTATTTAACGACATATTGCATCCACCTCCGCTAAGATCTGTCTGTTTGAGAAGCCCTGCAGATCCATTGCACCTGAGGGACAAGCAACCGTACAAGCACCGCAACCCTGACAAAGTGCATTGTTGACAACTGCAACACGGCGTTCTTCACGGATACCGTGGTCGTTGACCTGCATATTTTCATATGAGATTGCACCGTAGGGACATACGTTTGCACAAGTTGAGCATCCGTTACAGAGAAGTATGTCTGCCTGTGCCGTGCAGGGGTTGGTTGTGAGTTTATCCTTGGCAAGAAGACCGATAGCCTTAACTGCTGCGGCACCTGCCTGTGCAACCGTTTCCGGAATATCCTTCGGGCCCTGACATACACCTGAAAGGAATACGCCTGCCGTCGGTGATTCAACGGGACGGAGCTTTGCATGGGATTCTGTAAGGAAGTTATTTGTATCGATACTTGCAGTAAGCATCGTTGCAATGTTTCTTACCGACGGATCGGGCTCGATAGCAGTTGCAAGAACGACCATATCTGCATTCATCTTTATCTGCTTGTTGTCAATAAGGTCAACACCCTGAACGAGAAGTGAACCGTCGGGCTGGGGCATAACCTTGCCGACCTGACCTTTGACGTAATTTACGTGATAATCTTCAACCGCACGTCTGTAGAACTCGTCAAAGTTCTTACCGGGTGTACGCACGTCGATATAGAATACCGTTACGTTTGTATCCGGATACTTATCTCTGATAAGCATTGCGTGCTTTGCCGTGTACATACAGCAGATCTTTGAACAGTAGCTCTTACCTCTGTTATCGGAGCAACGGCTGCCCACACACTGAATAAATACGATGTTCTTGGGTGCCTTACCGTCTGAAAGACGTTCAAGATGTCCCTTCGTAGGACCTGCAGCGTTCATGATACGTTCAAGTTCAAGTGAGGTAACAACGTCCTTACTCTGTGAGTACGCATATTCGTCATACTTGTCAAGCTTGATTGTGTCAAAGCCCGTTGCAACTACGATTGCACCGTATTCTCTCGTGATGATTTCATCCTGCTGTTCGTAATCAACCGCACCTGCGGCACATATCTTCTGACAGATACCGCACTTGCCCGTCTTGAACTTGATACAGTTTTCGGTATCAATTACGGGAACGTTGGGAATTGCCTGTGCAAAAGGTGTGTAGATTGCCGACCTTGTATTAAGACCTCTGTTGAATTCGCTGGGTGCCTTCTTTGAAGGACACTTTTCCTGACAGAGACCGCAACCTGTACACTTGGTTGAATCAACGTATCTTGCTTTCTTGCGGATATCAACCTTAAAGTCACCCACAAAGCCCGATACCTTTTCAACTTCACTGTACGTGTATATGTTTATTTTCTCGTGAGCAGCAGCCTCAACCATTTTAGGAGTGAGGATACATGCCGAACAGTCGAGTGTCGGGAAGGTCTTGTCAAGCTGTGACATTCTTCCGCCTATACTCGGCGTCTTTTCCACTATGTCAACCTCGTAGCCTGCATCTGCAATATCAAGAGCAGACTGGATACCTGCGATACCGCCTCCGATAACGAGTGCACGTTTTACAACCCTGCTTTCACCCGGATGTAAGGGTGTGTCAAGATTGAGTTTTGCAATAGCCGCCCTTGCAAGAATGACAGCCTTTTCCGTGCCTTCTTCAACGTCCTTATGAATCCATGAACAATGCTCACGGATGTTTGCAATTTCAACCATAAATGAGTTGATACCTGCATTTGCGGCAGCCTTTCTGAAGGTCGCCTCATGCATACGGGGTGAGCAGGAGCATACCACGATACCGGTGAGCTTATGCTCTTCAATCGCTTTTGCGATAAGCTGCTGACCTGCTTCTGAACACATATACGGATAATCCTCAGCGTGAATAACGCCGGGTTCCGTGCGAATAGCTTCAACTACTCTTTTTACGTCTACCGTACCTGCGATGTTACTACCGCAATGGCAGACAAATACGCCTATTCTCTGCACCTGTTATCACCTCTTGTACTTTCTGAATGCGCTTACTAAGAGCTGCTGAGGAAGCTCGGAGTCAAGCAATTCGGGGATTTCGTCTGCCTGCAGATAATCCATGCCGCGCTGGCGGACTACCAACTGTCTTGCCGCATCTACGAGTTTACCGGGCTCTACGTTTCTCGGACAACGCTCAACACAAGCGAAGCAGGAAAGGCATTTCCACAGTGACTTGGACTCGACAAGAGCCTCAATGTTATCATTTATAACATAGGAAACAAACTGATGGGGTTTAATATCCATCTCGTTGTATGAGGGGCAGGATGCAGAGCACTTGCCACACTTCATACACTTGTACGGGTTGACACCGCTGATTTCTTTAATCTTTTCAGCCTGATTGTTTGCGTGCATCACTTAACCTCCTCTTTAACACCGAGTGCTTCTGCAAGAAGCTCGGTAAAATAAACTACGGGTAATTTGCCCTGTGAATTCTTATTGAGGTTATACATACAAAGCGGGCAAGCGGTTATGAGCATTTCTGCACCGAAACCTGCCGCATTATCCTCAATTGATACGCACATGTTTGCCGCCATCTCTTTTTCTTTGAGTGAGATGTAGCCGCCGCAGCACTCGTTTCTCATGGGGTAGATAACCGGCTCTGCACCGATAGCCCTGATAAAGTCCTCGATAATCTTCGGGTTTTCCGGATCATCGAACTTGAGTGTGCTGCCCGGACGGAGCAGCAGACAGCCGTAATATGCGCCTATCTTCTTTCCTGTGAGCGGATTTACAACCTTTTTCTTCAATTCATCAAAGCCAATGCGGTCACGCAGAACTTCGAGGAAGTGAAGCACGTTTGTTTCACCGTTGTAAGGCGTTTCAAGCTGCATATAGTTGTTTGCCTTTGTGCGAACGTTTTCGTCGTTCTTAATGTCCTCATTAACACGCTTGACAACGTTGTAGCATGCTGAACACAGCGTCACAAGTTCCTGTCCCTTGTCCCTTGCCTGTGCAAGAGTACGTACGGAAGAAAGCTTGGTTGCTATTTCGTCCTTGCCGAGCGGATAGACGCCGCCGCAACACTGCCAGTCTTCAACTTCTTCAAGTTCAAAACCCAGCGCCTTGGCAGAAACTCTGGCATATGCATCCAGATCTTTTGCTTTCGTCTTTAAGGTACATCCCGGGTAATAGCTGTACTTCATGATTTCTCCTGTCATCCTTTCATACTGCAGTATATTTTCAGATGCACGCATGTGCACATACGCGCATTTCTCCAGTTAAAATTAAGCATAACATATATTATATATTTATTCAAGTTTTTTAGGCCATTTTTCGTCAAAAATTTCACAATTGAAATAAAAAAAGCAGAGCACCTTTAAAAATGCTCTGCAAAATCGAAGTTATAAAGTTTCTTTAAGAAAATATTTACGGCAAAAGGGAAGAAGCGAACAACCCACTAAATTACCCAAAACGGCAACGATTATAAAGAGTACCGCTTTCCACGAATAAACGCCTGCCGCAAACATAAAAAAGACGTCTGCCACACTGTGCTCAAACCCTGCGAGAATAAAGGTCGGTATGCAGATGGTGGGCACGAAAAAGTTCTTCGTGACCGCATAGCCTTCAACCGCCACGTACATCAGCACTCCGCAGAAAATTGCGTTTACAAATGACAAGCCGAGCGGTGCGTCAAGCCTGTGTGAAAACACGTCGGCAAGCCCTCTGAAATCGGCGTAAATGCCCATGAGTGCACAACCCGTAAAATTACCTGCAATCGTTATAAGCAGGGTGGGGATATACTTTACACCGTATTTGGGCAGATTTCCCGCACGGCCCGTAAAAAGGCCGAGAGAAAACACCAAAATCGCCGTCAGCCCGAAGGCAAAAAGCAGTGTTGCAACGTATTTGTTTTCACAGCAAAGATATGCCGTGCCGCCAAGTCCTATCAGCATACCTCCGAGAAGGCACCTGGCGAAATCTTCAAATATTTTCATTTTTACCTCGATTCAACATCTTTTTTAAGAAAGCATACATAAATATCACCGAAAATACTACGACTGAAGATACTGCAAATTCAGATTTGACAGTAAGGTCAAGGCGTGGGAATATATCATACTGTAATACCGCTATCGGTAAAACATGATAGAGATATATGTCGTATGAAACGGCACTTAAAACAGCAGAAAGTCTGTAAATAGCGTCACATTTTTCACAAAGGTAAATGCAAATGCCATATAAGGCTATAACAGCAAAAGTAACGTAGATTAAATTTACAATATGGGCATATTGGTAGAAAAGTTTCCCTGTCGATGACATATAAGAGAACCTTGTGTGGACAATGCCTGCAATGACGCTTATTGCAATACTTGGCAATAACATTTTGCTTATTTTTTCACGGTATACCGATGCCAACATTCCAAATACAAAATAAAAAATGTACGTTCCGAAAAATCTGTCGGAGTAATTAAAATGCAGGTACTGCTGACAGCAGATTGTGCATACCAGAGATAAAATTGTAACAAGTATCGGGGATTTATTGAATAACACTTTTAAAGTAGGGAAGAGCAGATAAAACTGTACGGCGATTACTACATAGTAAAACTGTGCTGACAGTGTTCCTAAAAATACGTACTGTGCTAATTCTTTCAGGCTCACCCATGCTTTTGAATAAAAATACACAAAGTATATTAACACACATATAACGTAAGGTACAACTATTTTTTTGAAACGACCCAGGAAGAATCTTTTTATCTCAATTTTTTCGGTGTTGTATTTGTTGAAAAGCTTAAATCCGCTGAGAAAAATAAAAGCAGGCACCGAAAAATGCAGCAACTTGTTAAGGCTGAAAAGTAAAATATACCACAAGCTGTCATTATTCAACTCTGCCAAAGGCCACGAGGTCAGATGAACGGCAACCACACAAAAACACAGAAGTGCGTTCATGAGAGTTATTGCTTTTATATTACCTTTTTTCATATTTAACCCCTTTGTTTTTTTAGCACAGACAATTTCGCAATATCTTGTGCGAGGTCAGCGACAGCATTATCTCTGCTTTGTTTTTCTGTATCTGTAAAGTCCTATTGCTGACGAAACGATTGCTATCAATTCGTTGGTTACGCCACCCCACACGCTGTAATATACATTGTATAGGATAACCATCGTTGAAGTGAGCAGGATACTTTTTCTTAAATTCTGAATGTTTGGCATGTATATAAATATCGTGTTAATCATTAAAGCAACGATTATAAGCAGACTCATATGGCCCTGCCACGAAAAAATACCCGTTAAGCCCATTGTCAACGTAAGAACGTATGGCCAAAACGAATACGAAAAGAATTTAACATTCTTTTTGTAGATAATAACGTTTCTTAAAATACATACGACATTTAGCACCATTCCTGAATATGCACCCAGCAACAAATAACTTACACATAAACTTGCTGCTGACAAGATCTGAATGAAAATAAGTTTTTTTTGTTCTTTGCATTGGTATGAAAGAAACGTAAGGAATGCTGCTAACCATCCCAAAATTTGTCCTGATAATTCCATTTGTTTTTAACCCTCTTATTCCCGACATAGCATTACGACTGCTTCAACGTGCTTGGTGCGGGGGAACATATCTACGGCTATGGCTTTTTTTGCTTCGTAGCCCTTTTCTTTTAGAAGCTTTAAATCACGGGCAAGCGTTGCACTGTTGCAGGATACGTATACGAGTCTGTCGGGGGAAATATCGGATATCGTGTTTATAAGGTCGGCATCAAGCCCCTGTCTTGGCGGGTCAACCGTGACTACGTCGGCTTTTATGCCCCCGTCTTTAAGACGGCGTGCCGCCTGCGTGGCATCACCGCAGAAAAATTCTGCATTGGAAATGCCGTTTATTTTTGCATTTTTCTTTGCATCCTCTATCGCCTGCGGAACAATCTCAACACCTATCGCTTTCTTTGCACGCTTTGCTTCAAGAAGCGTTATCGTGCCGATACCGCAGTAGAGGTCGAGCACCGTATCGTTTTCGGTTATATCCGCCATATCAAGTGCCGCCGTGTAAAGCCTCTCGCATTGCCTGCGGTTGACCTGATAAAAGGATGCCGCCGTTATGTTGAATTTAAGACCGCAAAGAGTATCCGTCATATACCCGTCACCAAAAACCGTGATATATCTATCACCCGTTATCACGTTGGTGGAGGCACTGTTTACGTTTATTACCACGCTTCGCAGATTTTCGATATTCTCTTTAAGCAGAGTGACATATTCGTCTGCAAAGGGCAGGTTTTCCTCCGTCAGCACAAGCATAACGCAGACCGTGTCACCGCTTCGCACGAAAACGTGGCGAACAAGGCCGTTTTGCGTTTTTTCATCATAGGGTTTAATGCTGTGTTTTTTCATAAAATCCACGGTAAGACCACGCACCCTGTTTGCAACGTCACTCTGTATATCGCAATTACCGTCCGATGCAATTCTGTGTGAACGCGGGGCGTAAAAACCGCACTTTATTTCGCCGTTTTCGCACGAAACGGGGTAGCACGCCTTGTTTCTGTACGACGAAACCTCTTCTGCACCGAGAATGGTTTCAACCTCAATATCAAGACCGCCGAGACGCTTCAAAGCATCCGAAACGAAGCCTTTTTTTGCTTCAAGTTCAGCCTCGTAGTTTACGTGCATAAAGGCACAGCCGCCGCATTTACCTGCAAAAGAGCAGGCGGGAGAAACCCTGTCGGGCGAGGGGGTGAGTATTTCTTCAATTCTGCCCACAAGGTAACGGGTTGTGACCTTTATAATCTTTACGAGAAGTCTGTCACCCTTTGCTGAAAAAGGCACAAAAACGACACCGCCATTATGTCTGCCGATGCCGTTTCCGTCTGATGAATAACCTGCTATTTCAAGTTCTATAATATCGTTTTTCTTCATTATCTGGGAAGATTGTCGGGGTGACGGCTGATTCTCTTATCATCGGGAAGTGAATCGAGCAGTTCCATCTCGTTTTTGTGGATTTCAAAGTCAAAAATCTTGCGGTTGTCACGAATTCTCTCGACGTGTGTTGACTTGGGAAGTGTGACGATACCGTGCTGGTATGCCCAACGCAGACAAATCTGTGCAGGCGTCTTGTTATAAATCGCAGCAACGGCGTTTATAGTGGGATCCTCAAGGTCCTGTGACCTGCCAAGAGGTGCCCACGCCTCCATAACGATGCCCCTGTTCTGACAGAAGTCAACCGTTTCTTTCTGGGGGTAGGTGGGATGTATTTCCATCTGGTTTACCATGGGTGCAATTTCACACTTCGCAAGAAGGGGCTTTAAGTGCTTGGGCATAAAGTTTGATACGCCGATTGCGCGGAGTTTACCCTCTTTATACGCTTCTTCAAATGCACGCCACGTTGAAAGATTGAGTTCTGCCCAGTCACCCTCAAAGCCTTCGGGAATGGGCCAATGAATAAGCATAAGGTCTATGTAACCGATGTCAAGACGCTTTAAGCTGTTTTCAATGCTTGCCTTCGCCTTCTCGTAGCCCTGGTCATCGTCCCACACCTTGCTCGTTACCCATATGTCTTCTCTTGCTATACCGCTGTCACGGATTGCCCTGCCGACACTCTCCTCGTTGCCGTAAAGACTTGCCGTGTCTATATGACGGTAACCGCAGGCAAGCGCCTCTTTTACCGAATTATAAGCATCCTCACCGTCGGGAATTTTGTACGTGCCGAAACCGATTGCCGGAATCTGTGTTCCGTTTGCAAGTTTAAATGAGTTTTTCATAAGTAAACCTCCGAATAAATTGTTATACCTAAAAATATATTATATCATAAATATTCGTTTTGACAAGGTGGGTTGATTATGATTATTCACACCGTTCTTGCAGGGGAAACGCTGTCGGACATTGCAAGGCTGTACGGCGTAGACAATGCACAGCTGATAAGTTCAAACGGCATAAGAAATCCCGATAATCTCGTGGTCGGACAGACGGTAATTATTGAGCAGGATACCCCTAAACTGCGTGATTTTGCCACACTTGGATACGCCTATCCGTTTATTGACCGCACGGTTCTTCGTGCAATACTGCCCGAACTTACTTATCTGTCGGTTTTTACCTATCGGATAACAGAAGAGGGTACGCTTGAAGCACCGAATGACGATACGCTTATTACAGAGGCGAGAAATGCCCGTACTGTACCGATAATGGTGGTCACGGCGATGGACAGGGCAGGCAATTTTTCGGGCGTGACGGCGGCAAACGTTATGAGCGATGCGGTGCTTGCCGAGCGTGCCGCAAATGCCATAGCAGAGGCGGTGAGGGCAAAAGGCTACGGCGGTGTTGACCTTGATTTTGAGTTTATACCCGCGTATGCCACGCAGAGTTATGCGAATTTTATAAATCTGCTCAAAGAAAAGATTGCACCCTCACCCGTATTCGCGGCACTTGCGCCAAAGACCTATGCAGAGCAACCGGGACTTTTGTATGAGGCACACGATTATGCCGTGCTCGGTGCCGCCGCAGACAAGGTTTTGCTTATGACGTACGAATGGGGCTACGCCTATGGTCCTCCGGGGGCGGTCGCACCGATAAATAACGTTTCAAGGGTGCTTGACTATGCCTTGACCGAGATACCTGCCGACAAAATAATTTTAGGCTATCCCAACTACGGCTACGACTGGACCTTGCCCTATAAAGAGGGTACGAGGGCACTCACAATCGGCAACGAGGAGGCGGTTGCAATAGCCGCACAGAAACGAACGGTGATAGAATACAACGATCAGGTACAGGCGCCGTATTTCTACTACGTCGATGACGTCGGTGCATCCCACGTGGTGTGGTTTGAGGATGCTCGAAGCACACGGGCAAAATGCCTGCTTGCGTCAAACAGAGGACTCTACGGTCTGGGGATATGGAACGTAATGAGACCGTACACACAACTGTCGACAATTTTGAACGAACTGTTTGATATAACTAAACTCTTATGATATAATGGAATTACAAAAATTTCCGACAGGAGTGAATTTAAAATGAAAGAACCAATCCTCGTTATCATGGCGGCAGGTATGGGCAGCCGTTACGGCGGTCTCAAGCAGATTGCACCTATGGATAAGTACGGGCATAAAATAATAGATTTTTCAGTTTACGATGCGGTAAGGGCAGGCTTTAAAAAGGTCGTTTTCATAATTAAGAAGGCGATAGAAGAAGATTTTAAGGCAAGCATCGGTGAAAACTTGTCAAAGCACGTTCAGGTTGAATACGTGTATCAGGAACTTGATAAACTTCCCGAAGGCTACAGTGTGCCCGAAGGCAGAGAAAAGCCGTGGGGTACGGCACATGCGATTCTGTGCTGTAAGGACGTTGTTGACGCACCTTTTGCAGTTATCAATGCCGACGACTACTACGGTGTGGGCGCTTTCAAGACGATATACGACTATCTCGTTAACGTCAAGGATGAAGAAGAGCCTTACGACTACGCAATGGTCGGCTACGTGATGGAAAACACGCTTTCCGAAAACGGTGCCGTTACGAGAGGCGTTTGTGAGCAGAAGGACGGCTTCCTTTCAAAGATTGCCGAAAGAAGCGGTATCGAAAGAAGAGAAGACGGTAACGTTGTTTACGAGGGTGACGACGGCATTGTTATCGCTGATCCCAAGGGCCTCGTTTCGATGAATTTCTGGGGCTACGGAAAGAGTATTATTAAGCTTATTGAAGAAAACTTCAAGGCGTTTCTTGACAATGAAGTACCCAAAAATCCGCTGAAAAGCGAGTATTTTATTCCGATACTTACGGGTCAGCTTGTAAATGAAGGCAGGGCAACGGTAAAGGTGCTCAAATCCGAAGACAAGTGGTACGGCGTTACATACAAGCCTGATCATGACAGCGTTGTCGCTGCACTTCAGGCACTTAAAGACAACGGTACGTATCCTGAAAAGTTGTGGGAATAATTATGAAAAAAAGATTTTGTCTGCTTCTTGCAGTTTTAATGGTATTAACCCTTTTTGCAGGGTGTCAGAATAAGAATAAAAATCACGAGCTTGAGGGTATCCGCTGGAAGTCTCAGCTTTACGGTGACATCTGGCTTCTCGAGGACGGGCAGTTTACCTACGAGAATTACGGAATACAGATTCAGTACGAGATTCTTGAGGTGAAAGAGAATGAGGACAGCAAGACGTATAAACTTTTGCTGACCGACACCGCTTTTCCCGAACAGCAGGAAGAGGCTGAATATACCGTCAGCGGAAGAACGATGAAATTTGGAGAGGAAACGTTTACGTTGTATGACTAAAGGCAGGATAATTAAAAGGGCGCTTATTCTTGCGGTGCTCATATTTGCGGTGTCTGCCCTGTCGGCATATACCGTAACTTACCTAAAGAATTACCGAAAAGACCCTCTTGAAGGCACGTGGGTGCTTGATGAAAGTGCATACACCTATGAAATGGTTTTCAAGGGCGGTAAGATGTACGTTCAGGTGGATATGGCACAGTATTCGCCTATGCAGTATCAGATTCTTTCCGTAGAGCAGGAGGGGGACAGCACGTTCGTTTCCGTAGTGCTTTCGGATAAGGATAATTCGTATCAGGATTTTTACGAGATACAAAACGGTGACACCATGATTTACGGTGAAACGGTGCTGAAAAAACGGTAGTATTTTAATTCGGAATGCGGAATTCGTAATTCGGAATTAAGGGGGATTTTTGCTTTTGCAAAAATTAATCGGAATAACGGTTTGTCGTAAACGCCAAACCCTACGAACAACAATAAAAGGACGGTCAATGACCGTCCTTTTTGTTGTTTGGAACAAAGGCTCCCTTTGCACAAGGGAGCCTTCAAGGGAGGCTTTGGTACTATGTAAGATTTGCTTAGTAAATTAAGCGGTTAGTTGCCATTAATACCCAGCGTAATGTATTTTTCAAGAATGTTATTGACGGTTGCCCGATCTTCTTCCTGCAGAACCAAACTCTTTCCGTTGACTTCTTGGACTTTTGAGGAATAAGTTGACATTTGTGCCAGGTTATATTTGTTTAGAGTTCCACTATCAGAATCATAATATGCCCAATCACCTTTCAGGTTAATGACACAATCACTTTCACAATCAGCAGTTTCTTCTATCCAACTGCCATTACTCAATATCTGTGACAAAGTATTTGCATCGTTTTCAGAAATTTCAACCGGCAATTTGAATGTTTCTCTGCCTATCTCAGCAACAGAGTTTTCTGTTGCCTTAAGGGTATGGGTGTCTAATGTCTTATCTTCAGATTGAGTCTGATTGCCGGAGCAACCGACCAAACCAAGCAAGCAGACCAGTGCTAAAACTAATGCTATTAACTTTTTCATGCCATAATCCTCCGTGAGACACTTGTTTTAATTGCATATTATCATATAAAGGCTTATTCTGCAAGAACAGGCACAGTGCTATTATCCACTGTGCCTGTTTTATTATATGGATTTGATTGTGTCCATTACGTAGTCTGCAAATTCTTTGCAGGTTGCACCGTCACGGTCGCCCGTGCAGATTACCTTTTTCTCGGTTTCGGTGCAGATGCTCATCGCCTTTGCAAGCTTGTCGGCGTATGCCGTAAAGCCGATGTGGCGGAGCATAAGTTCTGTCGCTTTAAAGAGGCTGGACGGGTTGGCATAGTCGCCGATACCCTGTTCAATCATTCTCGGTGCCGTGCCGTGAATTGCCTCAAACATGGCGTATTTACTGCCCGTGTTTGCACTTCCTGCAGTGCCGACACCGCCCTGAATCTGTGCAGCCTCGTCGGTGATGATGTCACCGTAGAGGTTGGGAAGTAAGAACACCTCAAAACTGCTTCTTATCGCCGTGTTGACGAGGTTTGCCGTCATAATGTCGATATACCACTCTTCAGCCTCGATTTCGGGGTATTCCTTTGCGATTTCGTGGCAGATGGCGGAAAATTTACCGTCCGTCTTTTTCATTATGTTTGCCTTGGTTACGATGGCAACCTTTTTCTTGCCGTTTGCCCTTGCAAAGTCAAATGCCGCCCTTGCAATACGCTCAGTACCCGGATTTGTCGTCACCTTGAAGTCGCAGGCAAGCGTGTCGGGAATCTCAATTCCCTTGCTGCCGAGCACGTACTCACCCTCGGTGTTTTCTCTAAAGAAGGTCCAGTCAATACCCTCCTCGGGCACGCATACGGGGCGCACGTTTGCAAAAAGGTCAAGTTCACGGCGGAGGGTGACGTTTGCACTCTCCATCGTGCCGCCCTTGGGTGTGGTCGTGGGTCCTTTGAGAAGCACGTCGCACTTTTTAATTTCTGCGAGCACGTCGTCAGGCACCGCTTTGTTTTGTGCCATACGGTTTTCTATGGTCAGCCCTTCGATTACCTTGATTTCAACCTTACCGCTTGCAAGTTCGTCGGCAAGAAGAAAACGTAAAAGCCTTTCTGCTTCATCCGTTATTATCGGGCCGATACCGTCACCGCCTGCAAGGCCGATGACGATTTTATCAAGTTTTGAAAAATCGGTTGCTGATGCACCGCTTTTCATTTTTTCTACACGTTCTACCTGCGACAAAAGTATCTCACGGAATTTGGCACAGGCTTCATCAATATATTTTTCCATATTATTCTCCCTTTGTATACTTCAATAAACCGCCTGCCTTGATTATATCAGTCTGGCGCTGTGTGAATTCACCGACGAGTTTGATTTCTTCGCCCGTCGTCTTATTTACAAGCGTAAATTCACCGCTTGCAAGTGAATTGTAAAGGTCGGACATAACAAGGCTGTCACCCTGTGAAAGTTTGTCATAATCGGCTTCATTTACAAACGTAAGCGGGATTATACCTGCATTTATGAGGTTTGCCGCGTGAATTCTTGCAAAACTCTTTGCAATTACCGCCTTGACACCGAGATAGAGCGGAACGAGTGCCGCATGCTCTCTCGACGAGCCCTGACCGTAGTTTATACCGCCGACGATTATACTGCTTCCCGCCTCTTTAGCACGCTCGGGGAAGGTCTTGTCACATACGCCGAAGCAGAACTGTGAAAGATACGGGATGTTTGAACGGTAGGGAAGTATCTTCGCACCTGCAGGCATAATGTGGTCTGTCGTGATATTGTCACCCACCTTGAGAATGAGGGGTGCTGAAATACTCTCTGCAAGAGGCTTCGTTTCGGGGAAGGGCTTTATGTTGGGACCACGCAGAATCTCAACGTCCTTTGCATCTTCCTCAGATGCAGGTGCTAAAACCGCACTGTCGTTTATCGTAAATTTTTCGGGCATCGTGATTTCGGGTGCCGTACCGCAGGTCGTTGCATCGGTTATATAGCCCGTGAGTGCCGACACTGCCGCAGTTTCGGGGGATACGAGATATACTTTACCGTCTGCCGTACCGCTTCTGCCTTCAAAGTTACGGTTGAAGGTACGCAGTGACACACCGCCTGAATTGGGGGAGAAGCCCATACCTATACACGGACCGCAGGCACATTCAAGAATACGTGCACCTGCATTTATCATATCGGCGAGTGCACCGCACTCGGAAAGCATTGAAAATACCTGTCTTGAACCGGGTGAGATTGAAAGTGAAACACCGTCAGCAACCGTCTTACCCTTGAGGATTGCCGCAACTTTAAGCATATCTGCAAGAGAAGAATTCGTGCAGGAGCCGATGCACACCTGGTCAACCTTGATTTCGGTCAGTTCACTTGCAGGCTTCACGTTGTCGGGTGAGTGGGGGCACGCAATAAGCGGTTTTAAGGTAGACAAATCAATGTCGATTATCTTGTCGTAAACCGCATCTTCGTCGCTTGAAAGCGGAATATAATCTTCCTCACGGCCCTGTGCCTTCAAAAATTCTCTTGTTGTTTCGTCAGACGGGAATATTGAGGTGGTTGCACCAAGCTCAGTACCCATATTCGTGATTGTTGCACGTTCGGGAACGGACAGCGTCTTTATACCTTCGCCGCCCCATTCGATTATTGCACCTACACCGCCTTTTACTGAAAGAAGGCGAAGAATTTCAAGGCTTACGTCCTTTGCACTTACCCAGGGGGAGAGTTTGCCCGTTAAATTGACTTTATACATTTTGGGCATTGAAATGTAATATGCACCGCCACCCATTGCAACTGCAACGTCAAGACCGCCTGCACCCATTGCAAGCATACCTATACCGCCGCCCGTGGGGGTATGGCTGTCCGAGCCGATAAGCGTCTTACCGGGCTTGCCGAAGCGTTCAAGATGCACCTGATGGCAGATGCCGTTGCCGGGACGTGAAAAATATATGCCGTGTTTTTTTGCGACCGACTGTATGTAACGGTGGTCGTCGGCATTTTCAAAGCCCGACTGGAGTGTGTTGTGGTCGATATACGCCACGCTTTTTTCGGTTTTGACACGGGGAATACCTATCGTTTCAAATTCGAGATACGCCATTGTTCCCGTAGCGTCCTGCGTCAGCGTCTGGTCTATTTTGAGAGCAATTTCGCTGCCGACCTTGCTCATATCACCTGAAATGAGATGTTCTTTTATAATTTTCTGTGCTATGGTCAATCCCATAATTCTTTCTCCTTATATAACTTGATAAGATTTTCTTTTGCATTTTCCGTATGGCGTTTTGCAAGTGCTACCGCCCTTTCACTGTCACGCGTTTTTATCGCTTCAAGCATCTGACGGTGCTCGTCAGTTGCGTTTTTTGCCCTGCTGCTGCTTGAAAACGACGTTTTGCGGAAGCGCTGTATCTTGTTGTGCAGATTACAGAGTATATCCGTCAGCGGTGGTGAACCGCACATTTTGTATATACAGCCGTGAAAACGTGAGTCCATTCTCATCGACTTTTCGTAGTCGCCCTTTGAGGCGTAAAATTCCTGCAAATCGAGGATTTCCTCAAGTTCGGCAATTGTCTCATCGTCGGCTTTGCCGATTGCCTTTTCAATGGCAAGCCCTTCGATATTTATGCGGATGTTATAGATGTCGATAATGTCGTCGACCGATATACCGCGGACGAATATGCCCTTGTTTGGTATCGTTTCAAGCAGACCGTCCTGCTCAAGACGGCGTATCGCTTCGCGAAGCGGTGTTCTTGATACACCCAGCATATCGGCAAGTGCCGATTCGTGCAGGCTTTGCCCTCGGGCGTATTTTCCGCTCAGTATTTCTTCCTCAAGCTCGGCATACACCTTGTCGGCAAGAGATAAGGTTTTCTGCTGTGTCATTATACCACCTTTTTAAAACGGCCGGGGGCGTGCAGGTCAACGAGTTTTTCAAGCTCGTCGTCACTTATGAGCGTTATTCTGCCCTGTGCGTATTCAGCATCAACCCATTCCTTGAGCTTTGCAACGAGCGGGTCACGCTTGTCGATGAAATCTTCCTCTTCAAGACGGTAGTGGTCGTTCACCCAGAAGGCAATTCCCGCAAGGCCTGACGTTGCGCTTACCGTAACGGTTGCAGGGCGGTTTAAAAGTTTGCCTGTGTCGAAAATGTTGTATATTTCCTCATCTTTGAGAAGACCGTCAGCATGAATTCCTGCCCTCGTGACGTTGAAATATTTGCCTACGAAGGGCGTCTGTACGGGAATGTTATAGCCCATTTCTGACTTGAAGTATTCTGCTATTTCCGTGATAACCGTCGGGTCCATACCGCCGAGGTGTCCCTTGAGTGAAGCGTATTCAAACACCATCGCTTCAAGGGGTACGTTACCTGTTCTTTCACCGATGCCTAAAAGTGAGCAGTTAACTGCCGCCGCACCGTACAGCCATGCCGTCGATGCGTTTACGACTGCCTTGTAGAAGTCGTTATGACCGTGCCATTCAATCATTGACGAGGGAATGTCGGCGTAGTGCTGGAGACCGTAGATTATGCCGGGCACGCTTCTGGGAAGCGCCGTTCCCGAATAGGGAACACCGTAGCCCATCGTGTCACATACCCTGAACTTGACGGGGATGCCTGCATCACGGCTCATCTCCTGAAGTTTTGTTACGAAGGGGAGCACGAAGCCGTAAAAATCGGCTCTCGTCGTGTCTTCAAGGTGGCATCGGGGCATTATGCCGTGTTCAAACGCCTTATAAACCGTTGCAAGATAGTGGTCGATAACCTCACTTCTCGTCATGTGCAGTTTGTTGAAAATGTGATAGTCGGAACAGCTTGTCAGAATACCCGTTTCCTTGATGCCGAGTTCTTTCACAAGCTCAAAATCTTCTTCTTTTGCCCTTATCCACGTCGTAATTTCGGGGAATTTGAGGCCGAGGTCCATACATTCGTGAATCGCCTCTCTGTCCTTTTCTGTGTAGACGAACATTTCCGTCTGCCTGATTATACCGTTAGGGCCGCCGAGTCTTGACAGCATTTTGTAAAGGTCAACAATCTGCTTTACCGAATAGGGAGTCTGCGACTGCTGACCGTCACGGAATGACGTGTCGGTTATAAAAATGTCCTCGGGCATACCGTAGGGCACACGTCTGTGGTTAAACGTGATTTTCGGCACGTCCGTGTACGGATATATCTCACGGTAGAGATTGGGCGTCGCCACGTCCTGCAATGAGTAATGATATGATTTCTGCTCAAGCAGATTGGATTTTTTTGATAATTCAACCATTGAAAAACCTCCCTGATTAACGCCGTATGACAAGGCTTTTACGTGAATTTTCCACCCACGCCCACACGCCACACGGCATAGTTGTATACTTGTATACTTGTATACAACTATTATATGCAAGGACGGGGAAGATGTCAATAATAATTAGGAATTCGGAATGCGTAATTCGGAATTAAGGTAGAAACTTCAAGGAAGTTTCGATTATACGGGGGTTCCTCGAAAATCCCCGAACGCTACGGCAGAAGGCATTGTAGGGGAGGGTCTCTGTGGCCTCACGAAAGTGAAGTAAAGTGAAATTGCTTCGCAGTGAAGTTTGCCTATGGCAAGTGAAGTTCTGCTTACAGCAGAATTAAGGAAGAAACTTCAAGGAAGTTTCAATTAAACGGCGGTTCGTCGAAAATCGCCGAACCCTACTTGTAGGGTGCAGCATTTATGATGCACCGATAACAATACAATGCAAGGTTTGCGAGGACGAGAGGACGTGCGCTGACTTCCTATAAAGTTAGTAAGTTTACTCACTTACTGAAAGTAAGCGTAAGAGGTGGGTACAGCACTAAAAGGGGGGAGTGCGAGGGGTGTAAGGGGATTGGGAGAAAGTTGAAAGCAGGCAGATCAAGTGAGGGGGTAGGATAATAAAAACACAGGTTGAACTCAACCTGTGTTTAACGGTGTTTATACGTAATATGGATTAGGTTTAGCAAGTAATGCAAAGAAGTCTATTATGAGTCCGATACAAAATAAACCGCCAGTGAATAAGTATATTATTCCCATACCGATTTTTCCTTCATAAAATTTATGTGCACCGAAAAATCCCAAAAAAATACACAAAAGCAATGACACCCATTTGTTTTTTGCTCTGCCACAGTGCATTGATGCCGATACGGTGTTTTTGTTCACGTTTGTATTAACACTGCTGTTATCATTGTTTATAACAATATTTGGTTGAGATGAGTTGTTTTTCAGTTCTTCTACTTGTCTGCCGCAATTTGTACATAGTACAGCATCTTCGGGAATTTTAGAAGCACAATATTTACAAAATTTTGTTTTGGTTGATTCTGTCGTAGCCTGAACTTGATTTTCCATATGTTTCTCTCCTTATTCAGATGTTTGAAAACAATATAACACATAAGTGTTCAATTGTCAACATATGTGTTCAATAACGGCGAAAAACTGACATAGAATATATATATGGAGGTGAGCCGTATGTATATTCCTACACTTGATGCTGAGATTGTCGGAAAAGTCATTGCATATTTCAGGGCGAAAAGCGGTATATCGCAGGAAGTATTAAGCGGGCTTGCCGACATCGGAAGAAGTCATTTGAGTGCTATCGAGAGGGGAGAGAGGAAGCCCACCCTTGAAACGTTTTATCGCATATGCTCTGCTCTTGACGTGAAGATGAGCACCGTTATGGCAAAAATTGAAGAAGAATTAAAATAAAACCCTGTGTTGTGACACAGGGTTTTTGTTATGTATTACGGAATTTTTTTATGAAGTATGGGCGGAAAATATCCAGTCAAAACCAAGTCATCCTTGAGTGAATACTCCCCCAATTATACCGTTTTCTTTTTCCATTTGCCGCTGAAGTAGAAGGCGAGGCCTATCCACAGCGGTGTGAAGCCTGCAAGGGCGTCACCCAGCCAGAAGCCGATATGCTGCATATCGAGCACGAGGCCGAACAATACTGAAAGACCGATTCGCATTACGATACCGTCTAAAATCGCCGTTGCGAAGTTGACCTTGTAGTTTCCGCTTCCGTTGATGAGCGCATTCATGGGTGAGCGTGCCGCACTTCCGAAGAATACGAATGCCGCTACGGGCAGATAGTCGAGCGCCACCTGCAAAACGGCGGTGTCCTTCGTAAATATACGGAACACCTGCATCGGAAACAGACAGGTGACTGCCGTGAAGATTGACGCGAGGACGAATACCCACGAAAAGAGCGTCCACATAATTTTGGGTACACGCTCGTACTTGCCTGCGCCGACGTTCTGACCGACCATTGACGAGCCTGCCGTGTTCATCGAGTTGGAGAGCAGATTGCTCATACTGTTTATCTTGTTTGCAATGCCTGCAAATGCCGAAATTGCAACGCCGTAGGAGTTTATCCACGAGTTTACGAAAAGCTTTGAGAAATGGATTGCCGCACTCTTTATCGCCATGGGCACGCCGAGTTTTACGAGAGTGCCGAGCATACCGAAATCGATGTGTATAAAGTCGGAAAGTTTTAAAGTGAGTTCAAAATCTTTCCTTTTTACTATAATAAACAGTGCACAGCTGATAAAGCTTACAGCCTGACTTATGACGGTGGCAAGTGCCGCACCGCCTGCACCCATATCAAAGCCGAGTACGAAAATGACGTCGAGTAGGGCGTTGAGTACCGCTGCAATCGAAATAAATATGAAGGGGTGCTTAGAGTCACCCATACCGCGCAGAATTGCCGAAACAATATTGTAGCCGTAGATGAACACGACGCCTGCTATACATATCGTTGAATAGGCGAGTGCCTCGTCAAATGCCGCCGCAGGTGTATTCATAAGACGCAAAATCGGCTCACGGTAAATGAGGCATACGGTGCCGAGAATTACTGCACACACCGTAAGTGCCGAGAACATGGTGCTGATAAAACGGCCTATCTTATTCTTTTTGCCTGCGCCTATGTACTGTGAAATTATAACCTGTCCCGCATTGCAGAAGCCCATTGCGAGAAAGGTGAGAAAGTTTGATACGTCACCGCCGACGGATACGGCGGACAGACCGACCTTTCCCATTGCCTGACCTACAACTATCATATCGACCATATTGTAGACCACCTGAAGAAGACTCGACAAAAACAGCGGCATCGCAAATTTGAAAAGATGCTTTGACACGCTGCCCTGCGTAAAGTCAGTTATGTTTGAATGTTTTACGTTTTGCATTGTTGTTTCCTCTCGTCCTCACAAACTTCGCTTAATTCCATTTTTGCTATCCGCAAAAATTCCATCTGCTACGTTGCTCGTCCTCTTCCCAACACAACGCACTTCGTTCTGCCTTGTGTTGGGAGCCCTGTAATTAGTTTAATTCCCAATTAAAATGAAGCAAGTCAGCCTTGCTTCATCTTTTTCTTTAATCTTACGTCGCTGCCCGAGAAGAAAAGCACCTTATACGTGCCTAAAATACGTGACACAATTTTGTCGTTATACGTTTCCTCAAGGTCTGCCTGTGAAAGATTTGTGTTTATAATAGTGGATTTTCCCGAGTTCATCCTCGAATTGACCACCGAAAAGAGTGCCGAAACGGTGAATGAACTCGTCATTTCACTGCCAAGGTCGTCTATGATAAGCACCTCGGATTCGAAAAATTCTTCGTTTTCTTCGCCGTCCATTCTGCCGAACTTTTCTTTTTCAAGACGTGTAAAAAGCTCGGGTGCCGTGACGTAGCACACCTCGATACCCTGCTCGATAAGTCTGTGTGCAATCGCAGATGAAAGATGCGTCTTACCAAGCCCCGTACCGCCGACCATAAGCACCGAGTCACCGTGGGTGAAGTTGTTGCAGTAGTTTATACAGTAATCGAGATTGTGCTTCATTACCGTGCGGGGTGAAATTTCACCCTCGTCTGCATAATAACTCAAATCAAAGTTGTCAAAGGTCTGTCCCGACAGCGTTTTGCCGAGTGATGAAAGCGCAAACGCCGCTTTTTTCAGCTCACCTTCCGCACATTTACGGCAGAGCCTGCCGCCGTTCATACCCGTGTCAAAACAGACGGGGCACTTGTACTGCAAATCGAGATAATCGTCGGCAAAACCGTTTTGACGCAAAATCTTTTTCTTTTCGGCACGAAGCGACTCAATATCAGCGTGCAGTTTTTTTATCGCCGACATACCGTGTGCAACGCAGGAGGCTATACGGCTGCCCATATCGGCAAGTTTTTCTTCGATTTCTTTAAGGCGGGGACACGTGGCATATGCCGTATGCCTACGTTTTTCAAGGTCAGCCTCGTTTTGCTTCTGCCTGTCACGGTATACGCCTTCTACGTATTCGTAGACCTCTCTTTTATATGCCATTATTCACCCTCCTTTTTACCGTAGGTATTCATAAATTCCCATTTTGCAAATTCTTCGGCAGAGAAGGTACTCTCTCCCGTCTTACCTCTGCCTTTTTTTGCGGGGGCTTTCTTCTGAGGCTTATCGTCAACAACCTCGTCGGGTGCCTTGTAGCCCTTTTCAAACCACGAGTACAGAATTTTGTCGATATACGCAAAACCTGCTTTACCCGTTGAATCGACAGCCTTGTCAAAGGCAAATTTTATCATATCGTCGGAGAAAAGATAACTCTCCGTCCACTTTCTGATATACTCTTTCTCTTTTGACGAAAGATTCCTCGAATCTATACCGAAAATGCGCTTTACCGCCGACTCACGTTCCTTTGAACGCTGATATTTTTCGACGTATTCGTGCGCCCTCTCTTCAGTATTTATGCCTGCCGTATACCACGAGTGTGCCACCTGTTCAATGTAACGTATATTCTCCTTGCCGTTTGAGGTGCAGAAACTTATCAGTTTATAAATAACCTCGGTCGGCATACCGTAGTAGTCGTAAAATGAATAAATTGTCTTGATTGCCTCGGGCGAGAGTGCACGTGAAAACATAGACTGTACCGACTGTATAAGTGCATAAAGAGGCTTATTTTCGGTGATTGCCTGCGATATTTCACGAAATTCGTAACTCGGCTTCTTGGCGTGAACCTTTTCTGCTGGGTGCGAATCAAAGACGATGGCGTTCATATTGGGCATAATTCCGCTTGCGGTACGCATAAGCACGCCCGATGCCAGCCAGAAATTTATGCTTTTTTCGACCGCCGCCGGCGTTACCGAAAGATACGAACATATCTCTTCAAGTGTAAAACCGCCGCCCTTGCGGAAATAATATAGAATGACACGAAGTGCCGTATCGTCAGCCTCGTTTAAAAAGCGGTCAACCACCATATTGGGAACGTTAAAAAGTCCGCCGTTTCCTATCGGCAGAAATATCATATCCGACACCCGTATCACTTCCTTTCAAAAAATGCTGTTCTTTTATTGTAAAATATTTGAAAAAGAATTGCAATTGTTTTATAATGATTTCAAGCGATGCTTGAAATCTCGATATGAATTCCTTACGGAATTCTCGATATGTGCTGTGCACTCGATATGTTGCTGACGCAACGAGAATTATAAGATTTTTCGGAGGGAACCTATGAGTATTGAAATAGAAGAATATAAGCAGAAACTCGGCAATATGATGCCTGAACTTGACGAGCTTGCCGCAGGAATGGGCATTGAAAAGCTTACTGCTGAATGTGAAGACCTTGAAAAGCAGTCGCAGGCACCCGATTTTTACAGCGATCCTGCAAATATGCAGACCGTTTTGCAGAAATTAAAGCAGGTTAAAAATAAAATAGAAGGCTACAATAAACTCAGAAGCCGTGCCGAAGACACGCTTTTACTTGCCGATATGGCACTTGCGGAGGGGGAGGATTCCCTTCTTGAAGAAATAGAAAGCGAATACAACACTTGCGAGCAGGAACTTGAAAAACTTCGTCTTGAAACGCTTTTGTCGGGCGAGTATGACGACTCAAACGCCATTCTTACCTTCCACGCCGGTGCAGGCGGAACAGAGGCGCAGGACTGGGCGGAAATGCTCTACCGTATGTACAACCGCTGGGCTGAGGCTCACGGCTTCAAGGTGAGCGTTTTGGATTATCTTGACGGGGATGAGGCAGGGCTTAAAAGTGCTTCGATTATGATTTCGGGCTACAACGCCTACGGCTATCTCAAGAGTGAGCACGGTGTTCACCGCCTTGTTCGTGTGTCGCCCTTCGACTCGTCGGGAAGAAGGCATACTTCGTTTGCTTCGCTTGAAGTTATGCCCGAAATTGACGACAACATTGACATTGAAATTCGTGATGAGGACATCCGTGTTGATACCTACCGTGCAAGCGGTGCGGGCGGTCAGCACGTCAACAAGACCGAGTCGGCGATAAGAATAACGCATATTCCCACGGGCATAGTTGTTGCCTGCCAGAACGAGCGTTCACAGCATCAGAACAGGGACGTTGCGATGAAAATGCTCAAGTCAAAACTCTTTGAGATAAAGCAGAGAGAAAATCTTGAGAGAATTGAGGATATCAAGGGCGACCAGATGCAGATTGCATGGGGTTCACAGATTCGTTCGTACGTATTTATGCCCTATACCCTTGCGAAAGACCACCGTACAGGCTTTGAAAACGGCAACATAAACGCCGTTATGGACGGTGACCTTGACGGATTTATAAATGCATACCTTAAATCAATAATTTAACTTGGAATTGCACAATTTCCGGCAATAAAGTAAGAGTAACTGCAGAAATAAATTAACAATTTAGTTATTTACAATACGGTTTTTTCATAGTATAATAAAATATGTGAATTTTTTACATTTGATTTTGGAGTTGAAACAGTTTGAGTAAGAAAAAAGGTATAGATAAAAAGGGCGAGGCGATTTCAAACCGCCTGCTTATACATATGGTGTGGGCGTTTCTTTCACTTCTCACCGTTATGTATTTTAAAATGTATTACACCGGTCTCGGCGCAGTCGAGGGTATGGATACGGTAAGAAGTGCGTCTACGGTGCTTCTCATCATAGGTGCAGTTATAACGCTGGCGTTTACGGGGTATATTCTCTATGCACGTAAAAAAGGCGTTGATTTTCAGATTGTCACCTTCAATCCTGCGGTAAGCATCCTCTGGCCTCTTGCCTATACGGTTTATATGGCTCTGTTCGTAAGCTTCCGCTTCGATTTCGGTATGCTCTTTACGGCAGGTTACATCGCACTCGGCGTGTTCGTGGTGCTCTATCTTCTCAGTTATCTTAAGGTGTACGACCTGCTCTTTACGGCGGTATCGCTTCTTGCATCCGAAGTGCTGTTCTACTTTTATTCAAGGCTTCAGGTGCACACCGTATTTTTCAAAAACCCCGTACCGAGAATTATCTATTTCGTAATTCTTGCGGGACTCGGTGTTTACTATATCGTAAAGGTCGCTTCTCTTAAGAAGGCACACGGCGTATGCAAAAAGTGCGACAAGCGTATTCTTCCCAAAAAGGCAATCTATTTCCCGTCGTTTATCCTCGGCGGTCTGCATACGGTTTGCTCACTTGCAACGGCGGTTGTCGGATATAAGGCGCTTCGCCTTTCCTGCTATGCAATAGCGCTTTATGCGGTAATCGCAGGTGTGGCTTACATCATAGCAACAATCTATAAAAAGTAACGAAAAGGACTCGCAAACGAGTCCTTTTTTAGAATGAGGTAATAAAATGAAACTTCGCAGTATAATCTGTTTTCTTACGGCAATTTTGCTTGGGGTACTGAGAATATTCGTCATAAAAAACTCTGTTGAGGTCGAAAGCGGTTTTTACGTGAAAGGTGACGTGCTTGCAACCGTATTTACGGTGCTTTGCATTGCACTCATCGTCTTGTTTGCGGCGGTAGCCCTCTCTTTCAAAGGAAAAAAACACAGCGAGAATATGTCGGGCGGTAAGTTTGTGCTTGCAGCCTCGGCAATCTTTGCGGCGGCACTCGTGAGGTGCGGTGTTGACGGTATTCTTTCGGGAAATACTCTTGCCGGTGTACTTGCCGTAATCGGCGGTATTGCCGTTATTATCGGTGCACCTGCACACGTAATGCCCGAAAAAGCCTCTTATCTGCCCGTGTTTCTTCTTGTTCCGTCGGTGTGGGGCGTATACAATCTTATAACGGTATTCCGCAAATTTTCCACTATCGTGACCATTTCGGATTATCTGTTGCAGACTCTTTCACTTACCGCTTTGCTTTTGTTTATTTTCTACTCGGCAAAAGCGTTTATTGACGGTAACTCGTCGGCAATACTGCATTTCTCGGCATACGCCACATTTCTCGGGGTGTTCGTTACGGCACTTCCGTCAATTTATTTCACATTGAGCAGGGAAGCGGTGTTCTGCACGCCATTTACGAGTGATTTTGCAGTTCTCGCATCAATGCTCATTTACGCCCCTTCAATTATATATGCGGTGGAAAGAAATGAAATATAAAACACTTCTCTTTGATGCGGATATGACGCTGCTTGATTTTGAGGCGGCTGAATATGACGGTATTATTGAAACGATGCGTTCGTACGGTCTTGAAATCGACGATGAAATTATAAAAATCTACAGTGCTGCAAACGATGCACAGTGGAAACTTTTTGAACAGGGTGCATTCTCAAAGGCTGAACTTGTGGTAAATCGATTTAAAGTGTTCTTTGAAAAAATGGGCTATCCTTTTGACCCTGCCGAAGCAAATTCGCGTTACGTGGCAAATCTTGCAAACGGACATAAACTGATGCCCGATGCGCTTGAGGTTTGCAAGACGCTTTCAAAAACGCATAAACTTTATATTATCACCAACGGCGTTGCCACGACGCAGGCAAAACGCTTTGCCGAGTGCGGTTTAAAGCCGTATTTTGAAAAATGCTTCGTGTCCGAGGCGATAGGTGTGCCAAAGCCTCATAAAGAGTTTTTCGACTACGTGGAGGAAAATATCGAGGGCTTTGACAAAACGAAGGCTCTTGTTATCGGTGACAGCCTTACGAGTGACATTCAGGGCGGTATAAATGCAGGTATTGACACCTGCTGGTTCAACCCGAAGGGCAAGAAAACCGACCTTGATATAACTTATGAAATAAAATCACTTAAAGAATTATACGATATTGTGTAGAAAAAAGCAGTCCGAGGACTGCTTTTTTATTGCTCTTGACCTTTTGTATATATCTGTTATAATAGATGTAATGATTATTTTTAAGGAGTTGGTTTTTTCTTGGATCCCGCCGGTAGTAGTATACTGTATGTCTTATTTTTGTTATGTTCGGCTTATTTTGCCGCATCTGAAACTGCCTATACGGCAGTGAGCAAAGTACGTCTGCGTACCATGGCAGACAAAGGCAACAAACGTGCAAAAACTGCACTGTGGATTTGTGACCGTTTTGACAAGACGCTGACTACGCTTTTAATCGGAAACAACGTTTTCCATGCAAGCTGTGCGTCACTTTCGGCGTTACTTGTTATAAGAACGTTTTCGGAGGAGTACGTCGTATACGGTACGCTTATAACCACAATCATCGTATACCTTTTTGCAGAAATGATTCCCAAAAGTCTTGCAAAGGCGAAGAGTGAGGCGATTGCCCTTGCTTTTGCACCGAGTATGGCTTTTCTCGTAAAAGTGCTCACGCCCTTGTCGGCTCTGTTTTCGGGGATTTCAAAACTGCTCTCAAAGTTCCTTGCCCCCGGTAATGACGACAAGGTTACGGAGGAAGAACTTATCAGCATCATCGAAACCATCGAGGATGAGGGTGTACTTGACCCGAAACAGCAGGAACTTGTAAACACTGCAATGGAATTCCGTGAAAAAGTCGCTCACGAAATAATGATTCCTATGGACGAGGTTGTGTCGATTCCAAGTACAATCTCAAAGCAGGAACTCGTAAATATCGCAACGACAAGTATCTATTCACGCCTTCCTGTGTACGAAGGCAATAAGAATAATATAGTGGGCATTTTGCCCGTAAATACGTTTCTCAGCAAGTATGTGTCGGGTAAATCCTGCCGTCTGAGAACGCTTCTGCTCAAGCCCTACGTCTTTGACAGCGAGATTGAAATCGTAGACCTTCTGCAGAGAATGAGGCTCAACAAATTACACATGGTTTTCGTCATTGACAAAAACCGTAAAAAAATAGGCATCATCACGATGGAAGACCTGCTTGAAGAACTTGTGGGCGATATCCGTGATGAAAGCGATGCAGGCGAAGGCCTGGAGCTTGTGTAAGGGGGGCAGAGGATATGGCATATTTAGGTATAGCGTTGCTTCTTCTGTGCTCTGCATTCTGCTCGGGCTCGGAGATTGCTTATACTTCACTTAGTAAACTCAAATACAAAAAAGAAATGGAAAACCCCACGTTTTCCGAAAAGGTCGTACGTTTTATATATAATCACTACGACTATGCACTTTCAACAATACTTATAGGAAACAACCTCGTTAACATTGCGGCGACCTCTACGGCAACGGTTATTGCCGTCGGTCTTGCAAAGGATTTGAAGATGAGTGACGATGCGGCGTCGTCCATTGTCACGGTTATAATGACGGTGCTTATCCTTATCATCGGTGAAATCACACCCAAGATGATAGCACGCCGTATAAACGAAGGTTTTGCTAAATTTGCGGCCTATCCGCTTCTCGTTATGATGGTGGTCTTCTTTCCTGCTGTGCTTATCACGTCGTTCGTGGTAAAACTTTTCAGCCTTATGTGGACGAGGAAGAACGAACAGGTCGTAACGATAACCGAAGAGGAATTTGAAAATATTCTCGATACGGCTGAGGATGACGGTGTCATCGACGAAGAGGAAACAGAACTTTTGCAGTCGGCACTCGAATTTTCGGATATGGAGGCGGCTGAAATTCTCACGCCGAGAATAGACGTCGTTGGCTTTGAAATAGGCGACAGTATGGAGCATATTCTTGAAGTTATCGAGGAAACGCAGTTTTCAAGATACCCCGTCTACGAACGTACTATCGACCACGTGGTAGGTATACTTTACGTAAAGCATCTGCTCAGGGAACTTGCGGAGGATAAGGAAATTTCACTTTCCGACATTCTCTTAAAGCCTGTTATGATACCAAAAACCATGAAACTTCACGCCATAATGGACGAATTCCGTAAACACCAGACTCATATGGCACTTGTTGCCGACGAGTACGGCGGTATAACGGGTATCGTTACTATGGAGGACGTGCTTGAACAGCTTGTCGGCGAAATCTGGGATGAGAATGACGATATCGTCAACGAATGGCAGAAACTGTCCGATGAACGTTTTGAATGTTCGGGAGATATGAACCTCACCGATTTTATGGACAACCTTGACATTGATGAGGACGAGCTTCAGACCGATTATGCAACGGTCGGCGGCTGGGCGACACAGAATATCGGTGCCATGCCCGTTCCGTTTGATGCGTTTGATTTCAAGAATTACACGCTCATCGTAAAAGAGGTTGACGAGCATCATCATATTATACGTCTTGTCATCTTAAAACACGATTTTGAAGAAGTTGAAGAATAAAAAAGGAGGGCTTGTGAGCCCTCCCTTTTTAATTCGGAATGCGGAATTTCAATTAAATAACGGGCAATTCACGAATTGCCCGTTATCTTTTATTTTATAAGGCTTGAAACGATTTTAACGACGGCATCGTCATTGATGTCAACCTTGTCGTCGGACACCTTTTCCGAAAGGTCTTCCGAAACAAGAGTTGCCCTTGCATTCTCAAGGTAGGTTTCAACCGTGCCGAACTGTGCTTTAATGTCTTCCTCTCGGGTGGGAAGGCGCATTAAAATGTGGTGGCCGTATTCTTCACTGTCAACGAAGGCATATTCGCCGACTTCTACCGAGAAAGCACCGTCAACGAATGCCTGAACGAACTGACCGTTGTCCGTAACAACGTAACCGTCGGGTGACTGTTCCATACCGGGATCTTCGTTGTATTCCTTCATAATTGCGGTAAAGCCTGCCTCGTCGTTTACTGCAAGTGCCTTTACCTTTGCCTCGACGTCTGCATATTTTGCCTCTGCTGCCGTAAGTGCATCACCTTCAAGTGCCTGATAGGTTTCCGTGTCAACCGTTGCAACGAGAATGTGCTTTATACGAGCGTAATCGGTGTGGAATTTTGCAATGATTTCATCGTCTGTAAGTGCTTTCGTGCCGTGTGCACCGTATAAATAATTTGTAATGGCGGTGTATTTTGTGTTGAATTCCATAAGGTCTTCAACTGCGGAAAAATCAATGCCCTTATTTTTAAGGTCGCTCTTTGCAGCGTCTTCACCGCCGAAACTTTCAAAATAATCCTGCATAATGGCGTCGTATTCCGCCTGCATATCCTCGTTCCAGTCAAGGCCAAGCTCGTCAAAATATTCGTTTACTGCAAGTGCCTGCTGTACTACGGAAACGGAATAGGAAACCACGTACTGATATACCGTCATCTGTTCGGTAAGCTGCTGGTCGGCAACTTCCTCAAAGGATACGCCGTAGGTTGCTTCCACGTTCTGTATCATATCCGAAAGTGCGAGTTTAAAAAGCTCAGTCGGTATTTCGTTGCCGTTTATCGTGCCGAGTGAGCCGTCTTTTTTACAACCTGCAAAGCAGGTAAGCATAAGTACCGCCGCAAGAAGCAGAGATACAATTTTTATCGTCTTTTTCATTTGAAGACCTCCAAAATTTTTTCATAATTGTATTATATAAAAAATTGCCATAAATGACAATGACTAATTTGTTAATATGTGAACATAATATTACTGTCGGAGGAGATATCGCCGTTAGTCAAGCGGAAGCGCTGTCGGATGATATATTTTCCGATAAATGCAGTTGCGAGGATAAAGTCTATGAAAGCTTGTATGGGCGGTATGCTCGTAGGTCTGGCAGTCGGTGTGACGGTTGCTTCTGTATATCCGATGCCGATGAAAAGATGTACGGTACGAAAAATCAAAAGACAGGTCGGTCGTGCGATTCGCAGTGTAGAAGACATGATGTGACCAAGCAAAAAAGCACCCTTTCGGGTGCTTTTTTGTTAATTCGGAATTCGGAATTCGGAATTATGGAAAGAAACTTCGTGCTGAAGTTTCGATTAAATTGTAGGGGAGGACCTATATTTCCTCCCGTTTTCATTTCTTTGATTTTGGATAGGGTTCTTTACAATCCGTTCTGCCTGCAAGATAATCCATACTCGTATTAAGAGCATCGGCAACCTTGATACATTGCTCAAAACTTAAATATCTTTTTCCGTTTTCGATTTTTGAATAGTCGCTCTGGTCTATCCCTGTGAGCATTTGCATTTTTACCTGTGTATATCCGCGTTCTTTTCGCAGTTCTTTAAGCCTGTTCATCACATCACCTGCTATTATTATGGCAAATTGACCTATTGACATTAGGGTGAAACCGACCTATAATTTGGTAAAAGAGTGAATGGTGAATAGTGAAGAGGTATGGAAGAAATTCCGAATTACGCATTCCGAATTCCAAATTGAAATAAAAAAAGCACCCCTTTGGGTGCTTTTTTTATTTCGCAATGTCCTGTGCGCGTTTTTCTCTTATTACGTTTACCTTTATCTGACCGGGGTATTCAAGTTCACCCTCAATCTTCTGGGCGATTTCCCTTGCGAGAATTACTAATCTGTCGTCACTTATCTTTTCGGGGTTGACCATAATACGTACTTCACGGCCTGCCTGAATTGCAAACGACTTTTCAACGCCGTCAAAACTCGTCGTAATTTCTTCAAGTTTTTCAAGACGCTTTATGTAGTTCTCAAGGTTTTCTCTTCTTGAACCGGGGCGTGCAGCGGAAACTGCATCTGCCGCCTGAACGAGAGCAGCAATCGTATACTTGGGAGCAACGTCACCGTGGTGGCTTTCGATAGAATTGACAACCACGTCGTTTTCCTTATACTTCTTGGCAACGTCCGAACCGAGCTGAACGTGTGAACCTTCAATCTCATGGTCGAGCGCCTTGCCGAGATCGTGCAGGAGACCTGCCCTTCTTGCAAGATTTACGTCAAGACCAAGCTCGGATGCCATAACGCCTGCTATATGCGACACTTCAATAGAGTGGAGAAGAACGTTCTGACCGTAACTCGTCCTGTATTTGAGTTTACCTAAAAGTTTGACAATTTCGGGGTGAAGATTTACGATGCCTGCTTCAAGAGCAGCCTTTTCACCCTCCTGCTTGATGACGTTGTTGATGTCTTTTCTCGTCTTATCAACGATTTCTTCAATCTTTGCGGGATGAATACGACCGTCGTGAATAAGCCTTTCAAGTGACAGACGTGCAATTTCCCTGCGGACAGGGTCAAAACAGGAAACTGTGATAACTTCGGGAGTATCGTCAATTATAAGGTCAACGCCCGTAAGTGTTTCAAGTGCCTTTACGTTTCTGCCTTCACGGCCGATTATACGGCCCTTCATCTCATCGCTGGGGATGGGGACTACCGATATGGTTGCTTCTGCAACGTATTCGGGTGCACAGCGCTGTATAGCCTGAGCAATGATTTCTCTTGCTTTTTCTGTGCTTTCGTCGTTGAATTTCTGCTCCGACTCCTTTATCTTGAGGGCACGCTCGTGATCAAGTTCCTGCTCAAGCTGAGAGAGAAGCATTTCCTTTGCCTGTTCTGCGGTGTAGCCCGAAATCCTTTCGAGCGCTTCCCACTGCTGCTTTTTGATGTTTGCAACGTCCTCCATCTGTACTTCTACTTCGTGGAGTTTTTCGGCAAGTTTTTCTTCCTTCTTTTCGATTGCATCGTACTTTTTGTCGATGCTCTCTTCCTTCTGATTCAGACGCCTTTCCTGGTTCTGAACTTCTTTTCTGCGCTCCTTGAGTTCGGCTTCCATTTCCGTTCTGCTGCGCAGGATTTCTTCCTTAGCTTCGAGTATTGACTCTTTTTTCTTGCTTTCAGCCGCTTTGATAGCGTCATTAACTATTCTCTTTGCCTCTGTTTCGGCAGAGCCGATCTTGCTTTCGGCAACCCTTTTTCTGTGACTTATGCCGATGAAGAATGCAATTACAAAAACAAGTAAAAGAGCAACCACGCCGACAACTAACTGAACTGGTGTAAACGGCATTTTCTGGTTTCTCCTTTTCTGATATTTACGATTAAGCTTTAAAAGCATATAATCTAACTTATATTATAAATTTTAATTGTACTTTTTGTCAAGGAAAGTTTAACATTATGTTAAGAAAAATATGCTACATTTACAACGCCGATGATTTATGTTATAATAACGGGTGGCAAATTACGAAAAGTTGAGGTATAAAATGCTTTTAACGTTCAGAGGCGGCGTTGACGCCGGCAATAAAAGTGAATTTTTAAGCGGTTCCGTAATAAATCCGCTCGAGGCGGGGGAGACGGTTGTACTCTCCGTTCCGTCGGGATGTTCGCCTGCGGTTGAAGCGGGGGAAAAGGTGCTTGCAGGGCAGATTGTTGCACCCTCCGACAGTGAATACGGTGCATCGCTTTCAACACCCGTGTCGGGCACCGTTATAAAGGTAAGCAGTTCTCGTATTACCGTTGAAAACGATATGCAGAACACGCTCTGTGACGAACTTTCGGCTCAGGATGCGGTCACGCTTCTCTGTGACGGCGGTGTGACTGACCGTTTCGGTCTGCCTGCTGCACAGAAAATAGCAAATGCACCCGCACTTTATCTTATCAGCTGTGTTGAGGACCAGCCCTATATGGTAAACGTGCAGGCTGTCCTGTCATGCAGGTTTGACGAGTTTGTGGGCGGTGTCAGATTGCTCGAAAAAACGGGTGAAAATACACAAGTCGTTATCTGTACGACGCCCGACCTTGCCGAATATGCGGCAAAACTTGCCGAGGTGTTTATGGAGGATGAGAGGGTGCAGTTTCTCACGGTAAGCAGTAAGTATCCGCAGAGCTGGCCCCACATTTTAAAACGCACCGCGACTGAGGAGCAGAGTTGCGAAGTCATAGGTACTGAAGAGCTGTGTAACATTTACAGGGTGCTCAAAACGAGACGTCCCGTCACGGAAAAACTCGTCACTTTAAGCGGTGACTGTACCAGACGTGCCGACGTGTTTTCCGTGCCCTACGGCACTTGTGTGTCAGCTCTTATAAAGGCGGGGACGAGCTTTAAACGTGAACCGCTCAAGGTTGTAAAGGGCAGTGTTATGAACGGTGACGCCATATACAATATGCGTTCGCCCATAGACCGCACCGTATCAAGCGTGCTGACGCTTTTTGACCATCAGCACCGTTATGCAGGCGAGTCGCATTGCATAAACTGCGGCAGGTGTGACACCGTCTGTCCCGAAGGACTCAGTCCCAAAAGTATAATCAGGGCTTACAAGTTCAACGATACGGCGGCACTTGAAAGGCTTTTCGTGGGTGCGTGTACGCTCTGCGGATGCTGTTCGTTCATATGTCCGGCAAGGGTTAACCTGCCCCTCATATTAAAAAGTGCTCAGCTTATGGGAGAATAATTTATGAAAAGAGATAAAAAACTTCTGCTTGTGTCGGCATCGCCCCATCTTAAGACGGCACAGGCAACATCCTGGATAATGTTCAGCGTGCTCGTGGCGCTGTTGCCTTCGTTTGTTGCGTCCTGCTATTTTTTCGGACGCAGGGCATTGTTTATAACGCTTGTTTCGGTGGCGTTTTCACTCGGTTTTGAGTATCTTTCAAGGCTGATTATGGGCAAACTTCCGACGGTAAGCGACCTCTCGTGTGTGGTGACGGGCGTTATCATCGCCTTTTGTCTGCCCGTGACCGTGCCCGTATGGCTGGTTGCCGTGGCAAATTTCTTTGCAATAGTGATTGTAAAGCAGTGCTTTGGCGGAATAGGTCTCAATATCGTTAATCCGTCGGCGGCGGCACTGTCCTTTCTGATGGTTTCTTTCAATGCGTCGATGACTAAGTTTATTGCACCTCTTTTGGGCTTTTCACAGATTATTCCCGAAGATGCAACACTTGTAACGACTACGCTTTCGCAACTCAAGGCAAGCGGTCAGACACCGCAGAACCTTTTCAACATTTTTATGGGAAATACCGCAGGAAATATAGGTGAAACCTCATCCTTCCTGCTTCTTATAGGCGGTATATATCTTATTGTAAGACGTATATCAGATTGGCGTATTCCAGCCTCATTTATCGGTACGGTTGCTCTGCTTTCACTTGTAAAGTCGTTTAGCTTTACATTTATGCTGGCGCAACTTTTCAGCGGTACGCTTTTCCTTGCCGCCTTCTTTATGGCGGTTGACCCCGTGACCACCCCTCAATCCGCAAGGGGCAAGGCGGTTTTCGGCGTTGTATGCGGTGTTATCACGTGTTATATCCGTTTTTACGGTACCTATACGGAGGGTGCGGTGCTTGCGGTGCTCATTGCAAATCTCATGACGCCCGTTATCGACACTCTTTTACCCGTAACTTACAAGGGCGTTACCCAAAAGAAAAAACTTTGGGATTATCTGCCTGAAAGGAGGAAAACGAAATGAAAGACTTTTTCCTCTCAACACCCCTTCGCCGTGTGCTGACGGGGGGTGCGGCAATTCTCGTCGCTTTCGGTATTTTATGCGGTATGCTTATTCCGTTGCTGACATACGGTGAGGATAAGGTTATATCTGCCGCCCTGTCAAACGTGTTCCCGACGGCGACCTCGTTTGATGAAGAACACAAAAAATACGACAATGAAATAGAGTCGGTTTACGCCGTAAGTACCGATGAAACGGTAGTGGGATACCTCTACAACGTCAACGAAAACGGCATTTCGGGACAGATAAATTTCTACGTCGGTCTTGATATGACGGGCAGGGTTATCGGTATATATTTCCCGTATCTTGACGAGCCCGTTTCCTACGGCGATATGACGGATTTTAATGCTTTTACTGCCTCGTTTACGGGAAGAACCGGTCCTTTTAACGGCATTGAGGGTGCGGCTACGCTTGCGGGGGACGTTTCTCTCGTGGGTGGTGCACATTACACCTGCTTTGCGGTTATAGACGGTGTCAACGCCGTGTCGCAGGCGTTTAACGATGATTACGCAAAGGAGGCAGAATAAATGAAAATAAGAAATTTTGCCTCGGGCGACGTGTTTATGAGAAATACGCTTTTGACGGGCGTATGCTTTTTCACACTCGTCATAACCATGACGATATCGCTTCTCAACGGTCTGGCAACGGGTATTTTCGTCACCTGTGCCGTTGTCGCATCTTTGCTTATGAGGTGGCTTATTTCACTTTTTGTTGACGAACAGTGGCATCTTGCACTGTACGCTCTGTCGGTCTGTGCAATCGTCTCGCTCGGTGAGTTCGCGAGTATGGCACTCTATCCCGAATTTGCATCGCGAATGGCGTTTTATCTGCCTATCACGGCGATATACTGTCTTTCCGATCGGTCGTTTGATTTTACGGTAAAGCCTTTTCACGCCACGTTACAGACCACGGTTTTAAACTGTGTCGGCTTTTCTGCCGTATGTCTTGCAATCGGTGCGGTGCGTGAACTTCTCGCATTCGGCACGTTACTTGGCATACCCGTTATAAAAGATTATCTTAAAATGCCCGCTATGGTGCTTCCTATCGGCGGTATGATAGTTTTTGCATTCGGGCTTGCCTTCATAAACTTTATCAGAGGTAAAGGAGGTAAATTATGATACAACTTCTTTCTCTCGTTATAACGGCAATGATTGCCGAAAACCTGCTCTGTACGAGGGCAATGGGTATGGAAACGGCACTTTTTGACCGTCACGACTATCTGCATTTCGGCATATTTACCGTCGTTGCATCGACTGTGCTGTCGCTGTTTGCGTGGGTTTTTGACTTTTTTGTGTTCGCCCGTTTTGATTTACAGTTTTTGCGTATTTTCGTCTATATACCGCTTCTTTTTGCGGTTGTATGGGCACTCAGATTTATTCCCAAAACAGGCGTTTACCTTGAAAAATACAAAAATGCACTCATTTTCAACAACGCTTTGCTGGGTGTTGCGGTGATCACCGCCGTCAAGACCTATCCCGTCTATTTTGCGGTGCTCTACGGCTTTTTTGCAGGCGTCGGTTACATTCTTGCTCTGCTTATGTTCAATAAACTTTGCAGCAGGATAAGTAATGCCGACCTGCCCCGTTCATTCGTGGGTATGCCTTCAAAACTTCTCGTGCTTGCACTGATGTCACTTGCCTCCATGGCGTTTATAGGGGGTGTTTCGTTATGATGATTGCACTCAAAATAATCCTCGCAATTATAACAGTTGCAGGAAGCGGTGCGCTTTTCGTATTCTTCTTAAAAGACAAGATTCCCGCAGAAAAGAAAGGGCAGTCGGCACCGACTCAAAGGCTTACGGCTGTGCTTGCCTGCTGCGGTAACGAGCAGAGTACCGACGTTTCTTTCGACTATGCGGGGGAACTTACCTGCTCGTCGGCTTCGCTTCTCTTCGGCGGTGACAAAAGTTGCCCTTACGCCTGCATCGGCTACGGTGACTGTGAAAAGATTTGTCCCGAAAACGCAATAACCATGAAAAAGGGTCTGCCCGTGATTGATTCACTCAAATGCACCTTCTGCAAGAAGTGTATTGAAATCTGTCCCAAGGGGCTGATAAGACCGCAGAGCTCGTCGTTTTCGTACTACGTTGCCTGCAGTAACAAGCGTTTTTCCAAGACCGAAAAGTACTGTGAAACGGGCTGTAACGGCTGCGGTAAATGTATAGAAGTCTGCGAAAAAAAGGCGATTTCCTACAACGGCAGAAGAATTATAATTGACGATAATCTCTGCGATTTGTGTGGTAAATGCATAGAAGTCTGCGACAGAAACGTTATAAAACACGTATAGAAAAAAGCACCCCAAAGGGTGCTTTTTTAATTCGGAATGCGTAATTCGTAATTCGGAATTATGGTGGATTTTTGATTTCATCAAAAATCATTGAAATTATCACTTTTAAAATGTAAAATTTCCAACATCATTTTTGCACCTGTGCAAAATCCTTTTGTAAAACATTCTTCTTCACAAATGCCACCTATTTGAAGCATACTGTCGAGTATTCTATCAAAAAATTCATATTCTTCAGCGTTAAGCAATTTTATAAAATTATCAATATCGTCTGATAATTTTTCCGACATTTTATAATACTTACTTCCGTTTTTTACATATTTTTCTGACAGTTTGATTTCTCCGTAATATAAATCTCTAAGTATACTCATATTCTGTGTCCCTCATTCTGTTTTTCAGTTTTTATCAAATTATATTTCAATAAGAACTGCTTGTATATGTTAGAATGTGTAACATAATATATAACGTAAACAATGCTTTTTATAAGAAACTTCCATAGAAGTTTCTTCCATAATTACGAATTCCGCATTAAAAAAGAAGGACTTAAAGTCCTTCTTTTACTGTTACCGTTATTTCTTCTGCCATCGTTTCACTTGCTTTGGTGACCGTTATCGACAGATTTTCATACTCGACTTCCTGACACTGTGCAGGGATGTTTCCGAGCATCTCCGTCAGCCAGCCGTTTACCGTAAGCACGTCAAGACCTTCGGGCATTTCAAGGGAAAAATAGTCGAAAAATGCCGTGATTTCGGTTGAACAGAGCACCTTATACGTGTTTTCACCCGTCTTCTTGATGTCTTCAACCGCTTCGTCACTTTCGTCCCATATCTCACCGACAAGTTCTTCGATAATATCCTCTATCGTTACGATACCTGCCGTACCGCCGTATTCGTTTACAACGATCACGATGTGAGTGTGCGTTTTCTGCATATCGCCCAGAAGCACGTCAAGATGCATACCCTCAGCCACGAACGTGGGCTCGAGAAGTATATCCTTAAGTGAAAAACCTTCTTTGTTGTAATTTAAAAGATAATCCCTCGTATGAAGTATGCCGACGATATTGTCCGTCGTCTCCGAATACACGGGAAGCCTTGAATACCTTTCCTTTTCAATGAGGGAAAGAATTTCCTCCTGCGTGGCGTCTGCCGACACGAAAACGACGTTTTCACGGGGCATCATCACGCTTTCGGCAGTAAGTGCGTCAAGTTTAAAGACGTTCTTTATGTAGCTGATTTCATCGCTGTCAAAAGTACCCTCGTCACCGCCTGCATCAAGCATAAGCACGATGTCCTCTTCCGAAACCGCTTCCTCCTTCTCGTTGGGGTCGATACCGAACAGGCGTAAAACGCCGTTGGTAGAAACCGTAAGAAGCCAGATGACAGGCTTTAACACGAGCGCAAGACCTGAAACTGCACCGCACACCGCTTCGGCAAGTTTTTCCTTATGCTTCATCGCCACGCGCTTGGGCACAAGTTCGCCGAGTACGAGTGTGAAGAACGAAAGAACAAGCGTTATCACGATGACCGACGCCGTGTTTATCGCACCGAACTGTGAAGCCGGCACGTCGAACGATTTCATAACAAAACCGGTCAGTCGCTCTGCAAAATTGTCTGCCGCAAAAGCGGAACCGAGAAATCCTGCAAGCGTTATGCCTATCTGGATGGTTGAAAGAAAACGTGTCGGCTCTTCAATCATCTTGAGCATTTTGACGGCTTTTTTGTCCCCGTCCTCAGCACGCGCTCTGAGTTTGATTTCGTTGAGTGATATTACGGCAATCTCCGTTGCCGCAAAGAATGCGTTGAGTAGAATTAGAATTAGCTGCAACAAAAGTTGTCGGGCTACGTCTGACATGATGTCCTCCTATAAATAATGAAATGAATATATATTACAGCAAAAGATTGCGTTTGTCAAATTTATTACGTAATTGTTGATTTTTATTTACAGTTATTTTAAAATTGTCTGTATGAACAGGGGGAGATTTAAGATGTCAAACGTGAAAAAAACCGTTATTTCGGCACTCTGCGTTGCAATGTGCGTCGTGCTGCCGATGGCGTTTCATGCTATACCTGAGGCAGGTAACGTCTGCTCTCCGATGCATATTCCCGTTCTTTTGTGCGGTCTGCTCTGCGGTCCGCTGTACGGCCTGCTCTGCGGTATTGCAGGCCCCGTTTTATCAACCTTTCTTACGGGTATGCCGCCTGTGGCGTATCTTCCGTCTATGCTTGCCGAACTCGCCGTTTACGGTGTCGTGACGGGCGTTATGCCAAGGCTTGTCAGGACGAAAAAAAAGTATCTTGCCGTATATGCAGGTCTTCTCACCGCAATGCTTTCGGGCAGGGTGGTTGCAGGGCTTGTAAAAGCGTTCGTTTTAGCACCCGGAAGTTATTCGGTTAAGGTGTGGATAACGAGTTATTTTATTACCTCATGGCCGGGGATAGTCATTCATCTCATCCTCGTGCCGACGGTATATTTTGCAGTTAAAAAAAGCAGTTTTTAAACGGGCAATTTGTGAATTGCACCATTTGCGGTGCATCATAAATGCTGCACCCTACAATATGTTCTGTCGTAGGGTTTGGCGTTTACGACAAACCGTTATTCAATGAAACTTCCAAGGAAGTTTCTACCATAATTCCGCATTCCGAATTCCGAATTCCGAATTAAAAAAAGCACCCTTTCGGGTGCTTTTTTCTTATCTTATTATCTGTATCGTGTCGTGTAAACAGCGGATATCAGCCGTCTTGAAACTGCCTGCATATTCACCGTCAACCGTCCATCCTATCTTGTGATTTACTGTAAAGGCAAAGTCCTTGCCATGAAAGAATGAGACCATATCCGTGTCAAATTTGTTGAGAGTCAGCGAAGTTATTATCTTGTTGAATTCAAGAATGTCCTTTGGCGCTTTTACAAGCATAATTTCAAAGATACCGTCGGTAAAATCAACGAGGTCTTTGTCAAGCTTTATCATGCCTGCCACCGAGGTCGAATTGCTCACCGCACAATAGAGGTAATCACCCTCAATTTCGGTGCCGTCAACCGTTATTTTTGCGTGATACGGCTTTATTTCACCGAGGCTTTTTATACCTTCAAGTACGTATGCAAAGTGACCGAGTGAATTCTTTAAATTCTGCGGTGTTGAATAGGATGTTTTCGTAAATGCACCGAAGCACGCTATGTAAGAAAAATACCTGCCGTTCATTCTGCCGATGTCAAAATACTTCGGCTCACCGTTTATGATTGCCTTTACCGCCGAAGGTATGTCTTTGGGCAGACCGAGGCTTGAAGCAAGGTCGTTTGTCGAGCCTGCCGGGATGTAGCCTATCGGAATCGGCTTTTCAAGCGACATAACGCCTGCTATCGTTTCGTTGAGCGTACCGTCACCGCCCACGCATATGACCGTGTCAAAATTTTCACCGTGCTCGGTGATATAATTCGTCGCATCATTCTGCGACGAGGTTATGTGTACGACGGGGTCGATACCGTGTGAGCAGAGGGGTGAAATTATATCGTATAAAGCCGTTTTCGACTGTGTTTTACCTGCTTTGGGGTTTACTATAACTAATACGTCTTTCATTTTTTATTCTCCTTAAGCCGAGGAAAGTAAAATCCCATAGGCTTAAACTTGTTAAATTTTTATATTTTCAATTTGTCGTCCTCGAAAGGCGTCAGCCTTACTTCGGACTTACGCATTCAAATTATATAAAATTTTCCTGCGTTTAAACCTTATGCGGTTTTGCTTCCCTCGACTTACAGATTTGTGCTAAAGGACAAATATCACATTTCGGCTTGCGTGCGGTGCAGTATTCCCTGCCGAAAAGCACCAGCCTGTGACAAAAATCCGACGAGGTTTCGGGTGTTAGCACCTCACGAAGTGCAAATTCAACCTTTTCGGGCTCTTTCGACAGAGCAAGACCGAGCCTGTTTGATATTCTTATACAATGGGTGTCCGCCACGACCGACGAGGGCGTGTTATATATGTCACCTAAAATCAGGTTTGCCGTTTTCCTGCCGACACCGGGCAGAGAAAGCAAATCCTCCATATTGTCGGGCACTTTTGAATTAAATTTTTCAATAAGCATTTTTGCGGCGTCTTTTATATTCTGCGCCTTGGTGCGATAGAAACCGCAGGGCTTTACCGCATTCTCAAGCTCTGTTATATCTGCCTGTGCAAACGACTCAAGCGTCGGATATTTCACAAAAAGGTCGGCACACACGATATTTACACGGGCATCCGTACACTGTGCGGACAGACGCACCGCAAAAAGCAGTTCGTAATCTTTACCGTATTGCAGAGAGCAGAGCGCATCGGGATAGAGTTTTTCAAGTGCAATTTCCGCTTTTTTTGCAATTTCTTTTACCTTCATCAAATCACCTTAAGGGAATATTAACACATATGTTACAAAAATTAAAGTGTTTCTATTGAAATAGTGCGTGTTTTATATTATATTATTATATATATCTAAAATAGTGAATTGCCTGACGGCAAGTGAAGTTTGTGAAAAAAACAGGGTTCCCGACACGAGGCAAATGAAATGCGTCGTGGTGGGAAAGAGGACGAAGGGCGAAGCGATTAAGTCAGCAAATATATTTGCTGACGGATGATGCGAAGTTTGCGAGAACGAAATGGAGGAAGATATGGGAGTTCGGGAGTATGCTCTGCATGCCAAAGAGGCGGCTATCGTATGCGGTACGCTTGATGACGATACGAAAAACAGAGCGATAAATGCTATATGTGATGCTCTTACGGCACAGAGTGAAAAAATAGAAAATGCAAATGCGCTTGATATAGAACTTGCCGACAAGGACGGGCTTTCGCCTGCGCTGCGAAGCAGACTCGGCTTTTACGGCAAAAAACTTGCCGATACGGTTGAGGGGGCAAGGGCGTTGGCAGGGCTTTCTGACCCGTGTAATAAAATTCTTTTTAAAAGGGAACTTGCCGACGGGCTGACGCTTACCAAAAAGAGTTGCGGAATAGGCGTTATAGGTGTCATATTTGAATCCCGTCCCGATGCGCTCGTGCAGATTGCAATGCTCTGCATCAAAAGCGGTAATGCGGCGATACTCAAGGGCGGTAAAGAGGCGTATGCAACCAATACCGCACTTGCCGAGATAATCATAGAGGCAGGTGTTAAAGCAGGTCTGCCCGACGGATTTTTAACACTTCTCACCTCGAGAGAGGAAATTGGCGAACTGCTGTCGTGTGACGACTGTGTTGACCTGCTTATCCCGAGAGGAAGCGGTGCATTCGTAAAATACATAATGGACAATACGTCTATTCCCGTTATGGGACATGCCGACGGTGTGTGCCACGTCTACGTTGACGGCTCTGCCGACATCAAAAAGGCGGTTGACATAGTGGTCGATTCAAAAACACAGTATCCTGCCGCCTGCAATACCGTTGAAACGCTTCTTGTCGAGGCGACGGCAATCAAATTTCTCACCGAGGTGTCAAAGGCACTCGCTGAAAAGGGCGTTACGCTTGTAGGCTGTCCGAGAACCTGTGCGGTTATAAATTGTGAGCAGGCGACCGAGGAGGATTGGTCTACCGAATACGTCGGTCTAAAACTGTCGGTAAGAATCGTTGACAGCGTGTACGAGGCGGTACGCCACATAAACAAATACGGCTCGGGACATACCGACTGTATCGTGACGCAGGATAATGCGGCGGCTGATTTCTTTATGAACAACGTCGATTCCGCAGGCGTATACAAAAACTGCTCGACGAGGTTTGCCGACGGGTACAGATACGGCTTCGGTGCAGAAGTGGGCATATCCACGGGCAAGTTACATGCAAGGGGCCCCGTCGGTATAGAGGGACTCGTAAGTTACAGATATTTGCTTGAGGGTGACGGTGACGTGGTTGCCGACTTTGCAAGCGGTAAAAGAAAATTTATTCATCAGGGAGAGGTTTAAATATGAGAAACAAGGTAACGGTTAAAATTCTTGATTCAACCTACACTATTCTTGCCGACGAGTCGGAGGAGTACGTACAGGGTATCGCAAAGAAGGTCGATGCAAAGACAAGAGAGGTTATGGCTGCTAACGAGCATGCTTCGCTCACAATGGCGGCGGTGCTTACGTCATTTACCTACTGCGATGAGATTGAAAAGGTTATGCAGTCGACAAACAATCTGCGCTCACAGATAAGAGAGTATATTGACGAGGTGTCAAAATACCGTGCGGAAGCTGAAGAGGCTCGCAGGGCACTCACGAAGCTTCAGAATGAGAATGCCGAGCTTCGCATGAAACTCAGATGAGAGGAAAAGTTCTTTCACCCTGCGGAAGTGTTGAGGCGGTGTGTGCCGCCGTTGCAAACGGGGCGGATGAGATTTACCTCGGCGGCGGTGACCACAATGCAAGGCAGTATGCCAAAAATTTTTCTGCCGATGAAATTGCGGGTGTTGTCGCTTTCTGTCACGAAAACGGCGTAAAGGTGCTCGTTACACTCAATATTCTTGAAGGGGACAGGGAAATAGCGTCGGCACTCGCCTTTGCAAAGCAGATGAGGGATATCGGCGTCGATGCACTTATCGTGCAGGACTGGGGTCTTGCGTGTCTTTTGAGGGAATATATTCCCGATATGGAGCTTCACGGCTCGACACAGATGTCCGTCCATTCACTTGACGGGGCAAAAATGTGCAAAGAACTCGGTATGAAAAGGGTTGTCCTTGCAAGAGAACTGTCATCAAAAAACATCAAGTATATTACCGACAACTGCGGTATAGAAACCGAGATTTTCGTTCACGGTGCACTCTGCTACGCCTATTCGGGTCAGTGTCTTATGAGTGCCGTTATCGGCAGACGAAGCGGTAACAGAGGCCGTTGTGCAGGCCCATGCAGATTGCCGTACACGGTAAGCGGTAAAAAGGGGTATTTTCTCTCACTCAAGGATTTGTGCCTTGCCGACAAGATGGGCGAGGTGGCAAAAACGGGTGCATCCGCCTACAAGATTGAGGGCAGGATGAAACGTGCCGAATACGTCGGTGCTGTCACAAGGGCGTATGCAAGGGGCGACTATAACAAAAAGACGCTTTCCGAGATTTTTTCGAGAAGCGGTTTTACCTCATCTTTCTTTGACGGCAGAAAAGGGCAGTTTGACCTCGGAGTCAAGGTTGACGAGGATATAAAAAAATACTCCGCACTTCTGGCAAAAGAGAGGGTGCGTTATGAAAAACTGCTCTCACAGGTAAAACCCGTGTCAGCACCGCCTGCAGATGAGCAGGCTGCAAAGGATTTTATTGCATCAAAAACCTTTGCAAAGAAAAAGGGTGAAAACAAGTTGTACTGCTTTGCGCTGAATTTGTCGCAGGCAAAGGTGCTCGGCGGTGACGTTGTTTTCTTACCCATTGAGGAGATAATTAAAAATTCTCTGTCGGGATACGGTATTCATCTGCCTAAGATAATTACCGATAACGAGAGAAGTCACTACGCCGAAATGCTGTGCAAGGCGAAAAAACTCGGCAATACAATCGTGTGTGTTGAGAATATCGGGCAGGTTGCTCTTGCAAAAGAGTGCGGTCTTGATTTCATATGCGGTATATCGCTGAATGCTTTCAACAGATTTTCGGTGCAGTATCTCTACTCACTCGGCGCAAGGGACGTGCTCCTTTCGGCAGAGTGCAGTGCACCGCAGATAAGGGATATAACAAAGGCTTGTGCAGGCGGTATATTTGCCTACGGTAAACTGCCTCTTATGGTCAGCGAAAGTTGCATCGGCAAAAACGCCCTCGGCTGTGACGGCAGAAGGTGCCGTCTGCCACAGACGCTCTCCGACAGGGCGGGACAGAAATTCTTCGTGATGAAGGCACCCATGTGCAGAAACGTCATATACAACTCCGTCCCCGTCTGGCTTGCAGACAGGGAGAGTGAACTTAAAGAACTCAATCTGTCGTCAAGGGCGCTCTTCTTTACCGATGAGTCTCCTGCAAAGTGTGCAGAGGTGCTTCTCTGTTACAGAGAGAGAAAAGGAAAGCCTTCGGGTGAATTCACGAGGGGAATGTTTGCCAAAAAAGTTTTGTAAAACTTTTTTGGCAATTAGGAATTGCAAGAAATGATGTTGCTACGCAAATGATGTGCTACGCAATGATGTTGCACTTCGTGCAAATGATGTCTGCCTTAGGGCAGAATTAAGGAAAAAATTTCTGCGAAATTTTATTGGAATAAACAATCCCTCAGTCAGCTACGCTGACAGCTCCCTTTACACAAGGGAGCCTTATGGGGAAACCTTAAGAATATATTTCGGAATTTAATCCTGTTTGAATTATGTGAAAAAGACATTATAAGAACGACGGAATGAATTTGATTTTTGATGGAATCAAAAATCCACCTTAATTCCGCATTACGAATTCCGAATTACGAATTTGAAATAACGAGGTCGTTATGAAAATATTGCTTGCTTCGGGGTCGCCGAGAAGAAGGGAACTTCTTTCCGGTATGGGACTTCAATTTGATATTTGTAAGCCGAGCTTTGATGAGGACAGTGTGAAAGGTTTTTCACCCGACGTGACGGTTGAAAAACTCTCTCTCGGCAAGGCGACGTCGGCGGCGTGCGAAAATACGCTTGTTATCGGCTCGGACACGGTGGTGGCACTTGATGACGTCATTTTGGGCAAACCGACGGATGAAAAAGATGCCTTTAATATGCTTAAAATGCTGTCAGGCAGGACGCATTTCGTCTACACGGGTGTTGCACTCGTGGGTGGCGGAAAAAGCATCGTCTTTCACGAAAAAACGGCGGTGCATTTTAAAGAACTGACCGATGATGAAATTTTGTCCTACGTCAAAAGCGGTGAGCCGATGGACAAGGCGGGTGCCTACGGTATTCAGGGACTCGGTGCTCTGCTCGTTTCGGGCATTGAGGGTGACTATTTTACGGTTGTCGGCTTTCCCGTGTGCCGTGTGGCAGAAAAACTTAAAAATGAATTCGGCATTGATTGCCTGAAAGGAACACTTTAATTTGAGAATTTCGGAGTTTATTAAAAAACCGATAATTATATTTGCACTTGTAATCGCACTTATTCTGGGCGGACTTATGATTTACTCGTATGCATCCGCCGGGGATATGACGGTTTTCCAGAACGTGACGGGAACCGTGTTTTCACCGCTTCGCAAGGCAGGTACTGCGATAGGAAACTTCATTTCCTACAACTACGGCAGGCTGACGGGCTATGACGAGCTTGTGGAGGAAAACAACAATCTGCGTTCACAACTCTCGAAGGCTGAATTCAAACTTCGTCAGAACGAGGGTATTGCAAAGGAAAATGAGGACCTTAAAAAATATCTCGGTCTTAAGGATACTCACGACGATTACGAACTTGTCTACGCCTCGGTCACGGGCAGGGGAGTGGGCAATTCCGATAAGGTGCTTATCATAGACGCCGGAAAGCGTGACGGGCTTTCACAGGGACAGCTCGTTATGACGAGTGACGGTGTCGTCGGCGTGGTGTCCGACGTGGGCAGCGCTTTTGCAGAGGTTACGACCGTTCTTGATACGGAAATTTCAATCGGTGCAATGATAGTGCGTACACACGACGTTGCCATACTTGAGGGAAGCACACGTTATCAGGGTGAGGGCAAATGTGTTCTCTCGCTTCTGCCAAACGAAAACTCGGCACAGACGGGCGACACGGTGCAGACCTCGGGGCTCGGACACACCTACCCGAAGGGGCTTATTATCGGCACGGTGGATGAGGTTTTTGCCGATGAATACAGAAATTCGGTGACAGCCGTCATCAAACCGACGGTTGATTTTGATAAAGTGACCTCCGTTATGGTAATCACGTCATTCGGAGGAGAAAAATGAGCATATACACCAAAAAACGTATAGCGGTTTACACCCTGCTCTCGCTTCTGCTGATGGTTATATACACATTCCAGACGGTGAGTGCAACGGGCATTGAAATATTCGGGATAAAGCCCTTTATGCTGATACCTGCCGTCATATGCGTGACACTTAACTGTACTCTGCCTCAAAGCGTGGCTTTTTCGGTCATACTCGGCCTTGCGTGCGATGCGGTAAGCGGTGTTATGTTCGGCAAATACGCACTTTTACTTATGATAACCGCCTGCGTTATCCGCTTCGTTTCCGAAAATGCGATAAGCGACGGTATTATTGCCGCACTTATATATCAGGTAAGCGTGTACGTGGTGCTGACGGTATATAAGTTGTTCTGGAAAATCTTTATTATCGGCTCAACCTTCGGACTCGGGACGGAAATTCTCGGTCTGTGGATTGAATGTATATATTCAAGCATTTTTGCTATACCCGTATTTTTATTTTGCAAATGGATGAAAGGTAAGTTCGGTCAGGATGAATGAACGTGAAAATCCGACAAAAAAATATGAGGGACGAAGTCTGTTTCTGCTTATTATAGTTGCCGTTTTTGCGGTGATAATTGTCGCAAGGCTAATCAATATGCAGATAATCGACTACGACACCTATCTGCAGAGGGCGCTGAGAAAGACCTCGTCTACCGAGGTGCTCGTTTCGCAGAGGGGTGAGATTTACGACCGTAACGGTGTGCCTCTTGTGACAAACAGGCTCTGCTATGACGTGATACTCAGCCGTGCACAGCTGCCGTCTGACAGGCAAAACGAGGTGCTTTTGTCACTGCTTGAACTCATTGATGAGGAGGCACTTACCTATACCGACAATTTCCCTTTTGGAAATGCACCCTACGAGTATTACACGAGTGACGATGCCGACATTCAGGCTTCGTTTGACTCGGTTAAAAAAAGGCTTATAAAAACGGTTGAGGCAAAAGAGGATATAACGGCAGGCGAACTTATGGAAAAACTCTGCAAAAGGTATTCACTCACCGACCTTACCGAAGAAAACAAGCGTCTTCTTGCACCGCTTTTGTACGATATGGAATACAAGGGCTTTTCCAAGAAAACGCCCTACACCTTTGCAAGTGACGTGGATATGGAAATCATAACCGTCATTAAAGAGGACAAGGTGACCTATGCAGGTGCGGATATAGTGACCTCCTCGACGAGAGAGTATACCACCGATTACTGTTCACACATACTCGGCAGGGTCGGCTATATATCCGAAAGCGAAATGGAAAAATACACCAAAAAAGGCTATTCGATGAACGACCTTATAGGTATCGGCGGTGTCGAATACGCAATGGAGGACAGTCTGCGCGGTATTGACGGAAGCAGGCTCGTTGAAAGTGACGCTCAGGGAAACGTCAATATAATTTCGGAGGAACTTCCGCAAAACGGGGATGACGTTTACCTTACCATAGATTTAAAGCTTCAGGCGGCGGCGGAAGAGTCGCTTGAAAGAAACATAAAGGCTATTGCAGCGAGAGGCAGGCTCTCGGGCAGAGGTGCCGATGCCGACGCAGGTGCCGTCGTTGCGATGGACGTTAAAAACGGGGACATTCTTGCACTTGCAAGTTACCCCACGTTCAGTCTTAAAAATTATTCCAGGGATTTTGCAAAAAACAATACGGATAAGACAAAGCCTTTCTTGAACAGGGCGATTGCAGGTGCATATGCACCCGGCTCGACCTTTAAAATGACAACGGCAATCGCAGCACTTGAAAGCGGTGCGATGAAACCGTCTACAACATATCACTGTGACGGTATTTACGACAGATTCAGTCCGCAGAAATTCTACTGCTGGCAGTATACCGACCTTGGCAGAGGTCACGGTACGGTAAACGTATCGGGGGCACTTCAGGGCTCGTGCAACGAGTATTTTTACGAGGCAGGCTACTTGACGGGCATTGATACGCTGATTGAATGGGAAAAAAAGTTCGGCTTCGGTCAGAAGACGGGCATTGAAATAGGCGGTGAGGTGGCAGGCACGATTGCAGGCCCCGACGTTGCGGAAAAACTCGGACAGCGTTGGTATGCAGGTAATACGGTGCAGGCATCTATCGGTCAGTCCTACAATCTTATGACACCGCTTCAGCTCGTATCCTACGTTTCGACCGTCGTAAACGGCGGTGAGAGGTGGCAACCCCATTTGATACGCTCGGCAAAGGATTCGGCAAGCGGTAAGATGACTAAAAAGCCGACGAGTGAACTTGTGGAAAACGTCGAATTTTCCGACAGCACCTACAAAGCGGTCATAAACGGAATGAAGGCCGTTGTAAACGAGGGCGGTACAGCCGCTTCGGTATTCAGAAACTACCCTGTGGCAGTCGGCGGTAAGTCGGGTACGGCACAGGTGGCAAAGGGCACGGCAACGGGTGTATTCGTTTGCTTCGCTCCTGCCGATGACCCCGAAATTGCAATTGCAGTCGTCGTTGAACACGGCGGCAGCGGTAACAACGTTGCACCGATAGTGCGTGATATTATGGACGTGTATTTCGGTCTTGATACGGCACAGACGGAGAGTAACATATTATTGAAGTAAGGATAACGGTTATGGATAAAAATGCAAAAGTTATAGCGATAGCCTCGGGTAAGGGGGGCGTCGGCAAAACGACGGTTACCGCCGCACTCGCTCAGGCACTTGCCGAGAGGGGAAATACGGTGCTTGCCATTGACGGCGACCTTGATTTTAGAAATCTTGATCTGCTTATCGGGCTTGACGGCTCGTTTGCATACGACCTTGGCGACGTGGCGACGGGAAACTGCGTTTTAAACGACGCCATATACAAAAGTGCATTTGCCGACAATCTGTTTTTTATGGCAGGTACGGTTGAGGGTGAAGCGGAAAAGCGGGTGGACTCATCCGTTATCGGCAGACTGCTTGACCATTTAAGGCCGTATTACGACTATATCGTCGTGGACACTGCCGCAGGTATGGGAAAATCGTTTGAACTCTATACCAAAAATGCCGATACCGTAATAATCGTGACTACGCTGTATAAGCCCGCTATCCGTGACGGTGAGAAAATTGCCTGCGAGATAGCAAAGGACGGTATACAGACTTATATGATAGTCAACAGCCTTGACGAAAGGCTGATTGCAAGCAAAAATGCACCCGACGTCGATGAAATAATCGACAGCGTCTGCGTTAAACTTATCGGACTTCTGCCCTGTGAAAGCAGGCTTATAAGGTGGCAGAACGGCGGTTTGTCGCCAATGAGCCGCCGCTGCGAAATCAAAACGCAGATTGACGATATTGCCGCAAGAATCGAGGGTGAAAACAGACCGCTTAAGAAATTCTGGAAATAGAAAGGGAGTAAAACTATGAATATTGCACTTATTGCACACTCAAGCAGAAGAGAACTTCTCGTGCAGTTTTGTACGGCATACTGCGGTATTCTCTCACAGCACACTCTGTGTGCCGCGTCCGAGACGGCGTTTGCCATTCAGGCTGAAACGGGACTTGACATAGATGCCATTATCGCTGACAACGAGGGTGCCCTCGAACAGATTGGCACGAGAGTGGCTTATAATGAAATCGACCTTGTTCTTTTCTTCCGTGACATTATGGAAACGGGTGAAATAAAAAGCGGAGATTTAATACTTAAACTCTGCGACAAGAACATAATCCCCGTTGCAACCAATCTTGCAACGGCTGAAGTACTTATACAGGGTCTGGCAAGGGGCGACCTTGACTGGCGTGACATTGTTAATCCGAAGAAATAAAAAGAGAAGGAAAAAATAAATGAATCTGATAACGAAAGTGCCAAAGGGCACTAAAGATATAATCGGCGACGAAAGTGACAAGACGGTATGGCTTGAAGCCCTGCTTCGTGATACGGTGCGTCCTTTCGGCTACGGCGAGGTTAGAACGCCCGTATTTGAACACACCGAACTTTTTGAGAGAGGTGTGGGGGACACCACCGACGTGGTAACCAAAGAAATGTATACCTTTGAGGACAAGGGCGGAAGAAGCATTACGCTTCGTCCCGAGGGTACGGCAGGTGCGGTAAGGGCATTTTTGGAGAGCGGTCTGTACGCAGGTACGCTGCCCGTTCGTATGTACTATTTTGCAAATTGCTACCGCTACGAAAAACCGCAGGCAGGCAGATGGAGAGAGTTTGAACAGTTCGGTGTTGAGATGTTCGGCTCGAAGGAGCCCTATGCAGATGCAGAGGTTATAAGCATTCCCTACAGAATATTTGAAAAACTCGGCCTGCTTGATGCTATTACGCTCAACATAAATTCGATAGGATGTCCCGAATGCAGACAGCATTACCAGAAGGCACTTTACGAGTATTTTTCGGCTCATAAGGACAAGCTCTGCGAGACCTGTCTTACGAGGCTTGACAAAAACCCCATGAGGATAATCGACTGTAAGAGCCCCGTCTGCTCGGAAATTGCAAAGGGTGCACCCATTATGCTCGACTATCTTTGTGACGAGTGTAAGGAGCATTTTGAAAAGGTTAAAAAACTTCTCACCGAAATGGGCATTTCCTTTGAGGTTGACCCGACTATCGTGAGGGGACTTGACTACTATACAAAGACCGTGTTTGAATTCGTTTCAAACGGTATCGGTGCTCAGGGCACCGTCTGCGGCGGCGGAAGATATGACGGGCTGTGCACACAACTCGGCGGTGTGGATATGCCGGCACTGGGATTCGGTATGGGTATAGGCAGACTGCTTATGGTGCTTTCCGACTACGATTTCGGTATAGACAATGCACCTGCCGTTTATATCGGCAGTATCGGGGATGACGCTAAGGCGAAGGCGGCGGTAATATGCGACGCACTTCGTGCAAACGGCATTTTCGCACAGTGTGACGTTATGGAAAGAAGCGTCAAGGCACAGATGAAGTATGCCGACAAGGTCGGGGCAAAATACTCCGTCATTTTAGGTGAGCAGGAGTGTGCCGATAACAGAGCAAAAATAAAAAATATGAGTGATAAGACCGAAAAGGAAATTTCACTTTCGAATTTCGTAAATGAATTTAAGGAGATATACAATGGCTGATTCAATGAAGGGTTTAAAGCGCACCTGCTACTGCGCCGAAGTTGAAGGTATAGGTAAAGAGGTGACAGTCGGCGGTTACGTGCAGAAGATTCGTGACCTCGGCAACCTTATATTTATCGATTTGAGGGACAGAAGCGGTATCGTTCAGCTTTCCTTTAACGATAAGACGGATAAGGAAATTTTTGAAAAGGCGTCCACCTGCAGAAGTGAGGACGTTATCATGGCAAAGGGCGTCGTAATCGAGCGTTCAAGCAAAAATCCCGACTTAAAGACGGGTGATATTGAAATTGACGTTGCCGACCTTCGTATTCTTTCAAAGGCACAGACTCCGCCTTTTGAAGTGACGGCGGAAACCAACGTAAACGAGGAACTTCGTCTTAAATACCGCTATCTCGATTTGAGAAGAAAGCCTCTTGCCGACAACATTATGATGCGTCACAAAATTGCGCAGGTGGCAAGAGAATATTATACGGAAAACGGCTTTATCGACATTGAAACGCCAATGCTTATGAAGTCTACACCCGAGGGTGCGAGGGACTATCTCGTTCCGTCAAGAGTGCACAACGGCAAGTTCTACGCTCTGCCACAGTCACCCCAGATTTACAAGCAGTTACTTATGATTGCGGGCTTTGACCGCTATTTCCAGCTTGCACGTTGCTTCAGGGATGAGGACCTTCGTGCAGACAGACAGCCCGAATTTACACAGATTGACCTTGAAATGAGTTTCGTTGACGTTGAGGACGTGCTCGAAATGAACGAGGGCTTTGTAAAGAGGCTCTTTAAAGAGGTGCTTGATACGGATATTGCTCTGCCTCTGCCCAGACTTACCTACAACGAGGCTATGGACCGCTACGGCTCGGACAAGCCCGACACACGCTTCGGTATGGAAATTACCGATTTGTCCGAAATTGTTAAAAACTGCGGTTTTGGCGTATTCACGGGTGCGATTGAAGCAGGCGGAAGCGTAAGAGGTATCGTGGCTGAAAATGCCGCCGACAAACTTACGAGAAAGGTCATTGACAAACTCACCGAGACGGCAAAGGGCATCGGTGCAAAGGGTCTTGCATACATCAGATGGGTGGAGGATGCACCCAACTGCTCGTTTGCAAAATTTATGACCGAAGATGAAATTTCTGCAATTATTGAAAAACTCGGTATGAAGAAGGGTGACGTTGCCCTCATCATTGCCGACAAAAATAAGGTTACGTTACCCGTTTTGGGCGCACTGCGTCTTAACGTGGCAAAACAGCTTGATATAATTCCCGACGGCTACAACTTCCTGTGGATAACAGATTTCCCCTTCTTCGAGTGGGATGAGGATGCAGGTGAATGGGTTGCAATGCACCACCCCTTCACAATGCCTAATGACGATTGTATTCAGTATCTTGACACCGAGCCCGAAAAGGTTTATGCAAAGGCGTACGACCTCGTACTTAACGGCATTGAGCTTTCAAGCGGTTCGATAAGAATTACCGACCCCGAACTTCAGAACAGAATGTTTAGGGCACTCAAACTCACCGACGAGGAAATTTCTGCGAAGTTCGGCTTCCTCGTTGACGCTTACAAATACGGTGCGGCACCCCACGGCGGTGCAGGCATCGGTCTTGACAGACTTGCGATGATTATGTGCGGTGCTGACAGCCTGCGTGACGTTATCGCATTCCCCAAGGTGCAGAATGCGAGCGAACTTATGAGTAACGCTCCTGACGTGGTTGACAAGGCATCACTCGACGTGCTTGGAATAGAAATAAAGGAGTAAACAAATGATTGAAGTATCCGGTCTTACCAAGAAATATGGTAAGAAATATGCCGTGGACGGTATTTCGTTTACGGTAAATAAGGGTGAAATCGTCGGTCTGCTGGGGCCAAACGGCGCAGGTAAGACCACGACGATGAATATGATTACGGGGTATATTTCAGCGACCGCAGGTACGGCAAAGGTCGGCGGACACGATATTTTGGAGGAGCCTGACGTGGTAAAGGGCAAGATAGGCTATCTGCCTGAACTTCCGCCTCTTTACCTTGATATGACGGTTAAGGATTATCTTTATTTCGTGTTCGATTTAAAGAAAATTGGCAAAAAGGGCTTTGATAAGAAAAAGCACGTTTTAGAGGTTGCTGACGTCGTTAAAATAACCGACGTTATTGAAAGACCGATAAGAAACTTATCCAAAGGCTACAAGCAGAGGGTTGGTCTTGCACAGGCACTGCTCGGCAGTCCCGACGTGCTTATTTTGGACGAGCCGACGGTTGGTCTTGACCCGAAACAGATTATCGAAATCAGAAATCTTATTGAAAAACTCGGCAAGTCGCACACGATAATTCTCTCCTCGCATATTCTCTCCGAGGTGCAGGCGGTGTGTGACCGTATTATCGTTATTGCAAAGGGCAAAAAGGTTGCCGACGCTCCGACCGAAGAACTGACGGCAAACGCCGTTTCTTCAAAGGACGTGATTGCAAGAATTGCAGGTCCTTCAGTCGACGTTATGAAGGCGGTTGAAGGTCTTGAGGGTGTGAGAAAAATCTCACTTTCCTCGCAGACGGGTGACGATGAAGCAGAATATATCATCGAAACCGACGGTACCGTTGATATAAAGAAGCCTCTTTTCAAGCTCTGCGCCGATAATAACTGGTACCTGCTCGAAAGCAAGGCACCCGATATGAGTCTTGAGGACATCTTTATTCAGCTTACGGACAGGAGGGAAGAGAAATGAGTGCAATTTTCAAAAGAGAGATGAAGGCGTATTTTACCTCGCCTCTCGGCTACATCATTCTTGCGGTGTTTACCGTTATTTCCTCGGTTGTTTTCGTTATCAACAATGCGGGATTTAATCCCTTTTCAGGTGCAACGGCACAGTACGTTCAGTCAAATGACTTAACGATGCTCTACTCGACACTTCTGTCGGTGCTTATTATCGCAGTTCCGCTTCTCACGATGAAACTTTTAAGTGAGGAGAAGAAACTCGGTACGGATCAGCTTCTTATAACAAGCCCTGTCGGCGTACTTGACATAGTGCTCGGAAAATATTTTTCCGCAGCCGCTATGTACGGTATGTCACTTGGCGTGACACTTATTTTCTGGGTGATTTCCGCAACCAACAGCCCGAGTTTTGACTTCGGCGTTGCGGCAGGCAATTTCGTTGCCGTGCTTTTGGTCGGTATGGTGTTTATTGCTATCGGACTTTTTATTTCATCACTCACGGAAAGTCAGCTTATCTCGGCACTCGGCACTTTTGTCGTAATGCTTCTTGCAATGCTTATGCCCACGTTTGCATCGAAAATATCAAGTGCTTTCGTGGCAAAAGCCGTGTCTGCGCTTTCTGTATATGACAGGTACTACAACTTCACGGTGGGCCTTTTTGATCTGCCTGCAGTTGTATTTTTCGTAAGTCTTATTTCGGCGTTCGTTTTCCTGACTGCAAGAGTCATCGAAAAGAGACGCTATTCGTAAGGAGGGCATCATAAATGAAAAGAAATTTTAAATACGGTGCCGCTTCTACGGTCTTTATCGTCGTTTTCCTTGCGGTGCTTATCGCAGTAAATCTTATCGTGGGTCTTATCGGGGAGAGGGCGAATCTTCTGTTCGATATGACGATGGACAAACGTTCATCGGTGAGCGATACCACGTATCAGATTCTTGACTCTCTCGAAAAAGAAGTGAAAATTTATACTTTTGCTTCACCCGAAACGCTTGATCAGTGGTTTTCAACCGATTTTCCGATTCGTTTCGGTATGATGCCCGTTAACGGATTTTCGCTGTCCGAATATATGCAGAAATATGCACTCTATTCCGACAAGGTTGAAATAGAGCAGCTTGACTTTGATGCTGACCCCACTTTGCGTGAAAAATACGGCCTTACAAGCCAGTCCGACATTGTCGTTGAATGCGGTGACAGAAGTAAAGTAGTTACGTTTTACGATCTGTTTAAGGTGGATGCAAACGACAATGGCGATATGTATATCACAGGTCTGTCCGTTGAGCAGATGCTTACAAATGCCATTTCATACGTGGTAAGGGACGTTGGCACCAAAAAGCATGCCTACACGGTCAACCACAATGAAAACGTGGGTGGGGAGTATATCAATCTTCTTGAGATTGCAGGCTATGAAAGTCAGACGCTTGATTTGATGACAGGCGACATTCCCGAAGACGTGACGTATATCACGGTAAATACTCCCGCTGCGGATTTCTCACAGGATGAAATAAAGAAGCTTCAGCTCTGGCTTGACCGAGGCGATACCACGCTTGCGATATATCTCTATGCAGGTGTTGAAAATCTTTCAAATCTCTCGTCCTTCCTTGCAGATATAGGTATAGGTGTGACAAGCGGTATTACCAACGTCGTGGTAGACCAGTCACAGTACGTGGGTGAAGCATCGGCAATCATAACGGATTACGGCAGTACGCAGTATACCGAAAATCTGTCCGATGAGGTGCATCTTATTATGCCCTGGGCAACGCCCCTTGAATTAAAGGAAACGCACGATTATAAGGTCAGCCCCGTGCTCTATTCGGCTGAAACCTCTTTACTTAACGATAAATCGGCAAATGGGCCGTTTGTAATCGTGGCAGAGGCGAAAAAGAATGCTACGGCAACGGGCAATTCAAGTAAATCAAAGGTTATAGTCAGCACTGCAAGTATGGCACTTTCAGACAGTTATCTCAGCGGTGCAGGCATAAACAATGCTCAGTTTACACTCAACTGTCTTAATACGGGCGAGGATGCACCTGAGCTTACGCATATCGGTACGATATCCTTTGCTGACAACTATCTGCGTATGAGTTACAACGAAATGCGTATCTTCTCATACCTCTTCGTGTATATTATCCCCGTGGGACTTCTTGCACTCGGTCTTGCAGTATTTATCAGGAGAAAGCACAGATGAGAAAGAATATCAGATATATTATTATTGTGACGGTGCTTCTCGCACTTCTTGCAGGGGTGTATATTGCCGTGTCAATGACGGATGCCCCCGTGCAACAGATTGACGAGGGTGTTACCGCAACGGACCTGCTCTATTTTGCGCAGGGTGAGATTGTAAACGTCGAAATCACGCCAAAGGATGCAAAAACGATGGTGCTCGTCGCCGAGGATTTAAGTACGGTCATAGCCGAAAACTGTGACCTGCCCCTTGATGGTAACGCACTCGTTCAGGCTTTTGCAAGCGCCGTTAATCCCACCTATATGAAGAGGATGGACGACGTGACAAATCTCGCGGACTACGGTTTTGACAAACCGCTTGCAACCGTAAAAATAAACGAGAGTGACGGCAGTTATACTGCGTATTCACTCGGAAATCAGTCGGTCGGCGGCGGTTATTACCTCACGTTTGAGGGGGAAAATACCGTTTACGTCACCGAAACGTATATGGCAAACGTCGTAAACTGCACTGCCGAGAATATGGCAGACCTTGCTCTCGTGCCGACGGTTGCCGAAATAACCGATGTTGAACTCGAAAGCCCCACTCTTGGCAGGGTGGTTATAAAGAAAAACGATTCGGCAGAGCCGTCACTTATGTACAGCGACTACGTTATGACCTATCCCGACGGCGGTCTTTCGCTCAGCCAGCATTATATGGAGCAGTACGTTCTCGTCTTTGGTGAGGGGCTCAGAGCTGAGAAAATGGTAAAGGCGTCAGGCGGACTTGACAAGCCGTACGGAAGCTTTGCTTTCACGGCAGGCGGTGTAACTTATAAGTTTACTCTCTCCGAGCCGACCGCTGACGGTAAGTGCCATGCGGTTTTGGACGGTGTGGGCGCCGTGTATGAAATTGATTTTAACCGCTATTTCAAGGCGCTTTCACTTACAAAAACCGAACTCTGCGAACAGTATCTCTTTATCGAAATGCTTGACGATTTCTCGGAAATTTCATTTAAGGGAAGCGGTATTGACAAGACCTTTGAGATAAAGGGCAAGATGTCGGACGAGGATTTTGCAGTCACTTTAAACGGCGAGGCGTTTGACGCTTCACAGTTTAAGACGGTGTATTCAAACTTTATCGGAATTGCTGTTAAAGGCGAGGTTGCCGAAAATGAAAAAGCGGGCAATACTATCCTTAAAGTCGATATGACCTACCGTGACGGCAGAAAAAAGAGCGTTTCCTACAATTATATAAACGTAACGAAAGCCGCCGTGTCGGTCGATTCGTCGGATAGTGTATACTACGTTTACACGAAGGATCTGGATAAATTACTTGAGTTATTATAAAAATTAACTGAAATTGCCGTGTTTTTTTTGTAAAATACGGCAATTTTTTTCGACAAAATTGTTGTGAAAAAGTCAATACAATGTTACAATAAGACATATTAGTGTTTTCAGGGGGATATGATGAACGCACACGATGTTTTTAAATCATTTACACAGGCGGCACCTATCGGTCTTATCGTTATGAAAAGTGCTGAGGAACTCGGCAACAAGATTGACTGGTATTTAAGGCAGTGGGCAGGTACGGATGAATCATTTATAATCCCGTCAGACTGTCCGAGATTTCAGTCGGGTGACGGTAAGGGTCTCGTTAAGGAAAGCGTGAGGGGTGACGATATTTATATCGTTACCGATATAGGCAATTACAGCAATACCTACAAAATGTTCGGTATGGAAAATCATATGTCGCCTGATGATCATTATATGGATCTTAAGCGTATTATTCAGGCGCTCAGCGGTAAGGCACACAGAATCAATGTGATTATGCCTCAGCTTTACGGTGCACGTCAGCACAGACGTTCGTACAGAGAGTCGCTTGACTGTGCGGCTGCTTTGCAGGAACTTCAGTCTATGGGTGTTGCCAACATCGTGACTTTTGATGCCCACGACCCCCGTGTCGTAAATGCGGTTCCGCTTCTGGGCGTTGACAACGTTATGCCTACGTATCAGGTGCTCAAGGCGATGTTCCGCCGTTTCCCCGATATGAAGCCGTCAAAGGAAAACTTCCTTTGCGTAAGCCCTGACGAAGGTGCTATGACGAGAAATCTTTACTATTCATCGGTGCTCGGTGTAAACCTTGGTATGTTCTACAAGCGCCGTGACTATTCAAGGCTCGTAAACGGCAGAAACCCCATCGTTGCTCACGAGTATCTCGGTGAGCCGGTTGAAGGCAAGGACATCTTTATTGCAGATGATATGATTGCTTCGGGCGACTCGATGCTTGATATCGCATATAAGCTCAAGGCTGAAGGTGCAAGAAACGTGTTCTGCTATGCAACCTACGCACTCTTTACAAGCGGTCTTGAAAAGTTTGACGAGGCGTATGAAAAGGGCTACATCACGGGCGTGTTCGGCACGAATCTGACTTACAGAACGCCTGAACTTCTCACGAGAGACTGGTTTATCGAGGTTGACTGCTCGAAATATATTTCATATATTATTGCGGCACTCAATCACAATATGTCGGTAGGCAAGATTGTTGACCCCATCGAAAAAATAAAGAATTTACTTGAAAAAAGAAAATAATAAAAAGAGACCTTTAAGGTCTCTTTTTTAATTCGTAATTCGGAATGCGTAATTCGGAATTATGGAAGAAACTTCTTACCGAAGTTTCGGCTGAATTTCGGGACGGAAAACAGGGCTCCCGACACGAGGTAGCGAAGCGGCGGTTTGGTAGTGAATGACATTCCGGTGGATTGTCAGAGCCAAACCGTGACCGAGCCGCAGCGAGACGAACGAAGTGCGTCGTGGTGGGATAGAGGACGAGCAACGAAGCAGGTGGAATTTTGCGGTTAGCAAAATGGAACTAAGCGAAGTTTGTGAGGACGACGCCGAACCCTACGGTGTAGGGTGCAGCATTTATGATGCACCGTAATTTAAATGATTTTTGATAAAATCAAAAATCCACCTTAATTCCGCATTCCGAATTACGAATTCCGAATTGAAAAAAGCAGTCTTTACAGACTGCTTTATTTCATTATAAGTGCGTTCCAGCCGCGGCGGTTGGTCGCTTTTATCAGTTTAAGTCCGTTTGCTTCAAGTGCCGTCAGAACTTCGTCTTTTCTCTCGTCTATAATGCCACTCGTTATAAATACGCCGTCATCTGCAAGAAAGCCTTTTATATACGGGGCAAGTGCAATTATAACGCCTGATACGATGTTTGCAAAAACTATATCGTAACCGCTGCCGAGTGTAGAGCGGAACTCATCGTCGGTCACGTCACCGACCTTTGCATCGTAGTTTCTGTGGATGCCGTTCATCGTCGCATTTTCAAGCGCTATCTCGTAGGAGGCACGTTCAATGTCAACCGCACATGCACGTTCTGCACCCAGCATCATCGAAATTACCGACAGAATACCGCTTCCGCTGCCAAGGTCGAGCACCTTGTCACCTTTTTTAACGTATTTTTCCGCCGCTTCAAGACAGAGCTGTGTCGACTCGTGCGTTCCCGTACCGAATACCATACCCGGATTTACCTTGAATACCATACGGTCGGTCTTAAAATCATCCTCCCACTCGGGTACGATGAGAAGTTTGTCACCCACCTCGGTAGGCTTGAAGAAACGCTTCCACGTTTCTGCCCAATCCTCTTCATTAACCGTTTCACAGGCAAGTTCAAGATTGCCGAAAAAGGCTTTGTCAAGCCCTGACAGAATCGTTTTAACGGCTGCAAGCGTTTCCATACTTTTTTCCGTTTCGAGATAAAAACTTATCTGCGGTGTTTCTGCAGGCTTGTTTAGAAGTTCCTCATCAATATAGTCGTACTTGTCACGGCAATTTTCTACGAAATCTTCAAAATCCGTCCTGTCCTCTATCACAAAACCGCCGATGCCTACGTCACCCAGAAGTGCGCACAGTGCATCCGCCGACTGCGTTGTCGTTTTGATTGTTACTTTGATATATTCACTCATAATGACACCTCTTTAAACGTATTATAAACTATTTGGCAGAATATTGTAAAGTGATTTATGTAAACTTACGCCAATATACGACTTTTTTATGATTCCTCTTTGGGTACAATGGGTGGGCGAGGTGTATGGACGTGAAAATTGTAAGACGGAATATGTTAAAATACTGCGCCCTCTTTGCAGGGTGCTTTTTATGCTCGAGAATTACGGCTTTTAAAATGACTCTGCCTGCGGGGGCGGCAATATGCTCTGCTTTTTCCTTTGACGTAACGGGAATTTCGGGTATGCTTGGAGCACTTTTGGGGCTTCTTTCGCTGGGAACGCTCTACGACAGCCTTAATATTTTCTGCTGTTGTCTTATTATTATAGGCATTCGCATCGTCTTTGACGGTCTGCCCTCAAAATATGCCCCCTTTATCGCATTTGCGGCGGTTATGGTTTCGGGCATCTCGGCTCTGCCGAGATTTGGCGGTGCATCATCTCTTATGAAGGCGTTTTTGCTCGCCCTGCTTGCAGGGATAAGCGCTTATGCAATTATAAATAAGTCGAAATTTCTGTATGCATATATCGTGGTTGCTCTGCTGATAAATGATTTTTTGGGCGTGTCGCTTGCAATCGTCGCCCTGCTTGCAGGGGCATCCTACGGAATATGTGACGACCTCTCCTTTGCTGTGCTCACGGGTGCGGTGAGCGGACTTGCAACGTCACTCTGGACAAGCCCCGTAATATGTGCCCTGCTGCCGATTCTGTCCGCAGTATGCCATTTTATTCAGAAGAAAAGCAGGGCGGTCGCCAAAGCACTCTTTTTCGGCGCACTTTCCTTTACGCTTGCCGTGAGTAACCCGTCTGAAGCCGTATACAGAATAATCGAGTGTGTAATCGCTTACCTTGTAAGCCTTGCACTGCCCGTGAGAAAGAATAAGGCAAAATCGGTCGACACTTATGATGAAGTTGCCGACGTGATTTGTAATCTGCAGAGCGAGTTTGAGAGAATCTGCTCAGGTGTCACGCCCGGTGGGGAGATTGAAGTGTCAAAACTCTGCGATGAGATTTGCGATAATATATGTATTACCTGCTCACGTCGTGACGAGTGTTGGGTTAAGGAGTTTTCGGATACGACCGAGTGTGTCGCAAAGGCGGCAAATCACCTTAAATGCGGTACGGCAATGACGCCCGATTTGCTGTCGGGCAGGCTTTACGGCTGTATCAGGGGCGGTGAAATTTGCGATTGTTTAAACGAGGCTTACCGCAGTAATACCGTAAAAAAAGTGCATATGCCGTCGGTCCTTTCTGCCGCAATTCTCAGGGATTTAAGCTGTCCTCACGGTGAAAGGGAGGTCCGTGCCACCGTAACCGTCAGCGAAGCCTTCAAAACGAAAAGCGGTGAAAGCGTGTCGGGGGATAACCTTAGCGTCTTTTCGGACAGGGGCAGGCAGATAGTGCTTCTTTCCGACGGTATGGGCAGCGGTGAGGCGGCAAGACGGTACAGCGTATTCGTGTGTGATGCCGTCAAAAAACTTGTGGCAGGCGGTATTTCTCCCGAAACGGCTCTGCTTTTGGTCGGCGATATGCTGGGCTTTGCCGAGGGGGACTGGTTTGTTGCCGCCGATATGCTCGTAATCGACCTGCAGACGCTTGAGGCACAACTTATCAAGGCAGGGGGAGCACCCTCGCTCCTATGGCGAAAAAACAAGTTTTTCGGTCTGTCGGGCAATACCCTGCCTCTCGGGGTGGGCGGTAAGAGTGAAAAGACGGTGCTTCATTTAAAAGACGGTGACACCCTGCTGTTATTCTCCGACGGGGTGACCGATTTTGACGAAAACTGTACCGTTATAACGAACATTGCCAAAAATTGTGATACGCAAAATCTGCCCGAAGAGGTGATTTCCTCGCTGTCGGGCATTGCCCACGACGATATGAGCGTAGTGGCGGTTACAATCAATTCGTAATTCGGAATTAAGGAAGATTTTTGATAATGCAAAAATCAATCCACAATAAATAAAAGGATGAGAAATTCTCATCCTTTTGTTATAAATATCAGTACCGCAAGTCCTATAAACAGCAGGCATAACGGATATGCAAGTTTTGCACGCCTTTTCCTGCATTGTCTGCGATAATATTTTATTGAGTAGTTGTTTATTATCCGCTCTGCTTCGGCGAGCATATCGTTTTTCTTCATATCCGCACACCTCACAAAAGGTAGTATGGCAGAAAAGAAAAAATATATACTTTTATTTGCGAATTCAGAATAAATCATCTTCGAGTAATCTGAGCAATATATTTCTGGATAATTCAACATCTTTATCAGAGAAATCTGTAAGCAGTATATACGTCTTTTTATTCATGAGATACATAATTTCATTATAGTATTTTTTCTGTTCGTCGTTCAATGTTTTTAAAAGCTTGCTTTCATTTTCTGAAATGATTTTACTCAATTTGGAATAGTCACTCATTACTTTATATACGTCCTTTGTAAAATACTATATGCAACAAAATAGTAGCATATTTGAAAAAATAAAGCAACAAAATAGTAGCATATTCCTGTAAGGAGTTGCTTTTATGTTTTTTCAAAGATTAGAAGATTTAAGAGTTGATGCAGATAAAACACAAGAAGAAATTGCAAGTGTTTTAGAGTGTAAACGGGAAGTTTACAGACGGTATGAAAAGGGGATTCACGAAATTCCTGTCTGGGCAGTTATAAAACTGGCAAAGTATTATCAGACGAGTGTTGACTATATTCTTGGCTTAACGGATGTCCGAAAAGCATATGATAACAAGAAAGGATGAGAAAATTCTCATCCTTTTATTTGTTGTGGATTGAATTGCTACGGTGTACGGTGCAGCATTTATGATGCACCGTAATTTAATGAAATTCCGCACACGGAATTTCTTCCTTAATTACGAATTACGCATTACGAATTCCGAATTAAATTAATAAACTCGTCTGCTTCATTAAGGGTGGATACCTTCGTTGCCTGTGCACGAAGGGCTGCACCGCCCCGAATGTCCCTTATATACCAGGCAAGCTGACCGCGAGCCTCTAAAATACCTATTCTCTCGCCCTTGAGTGAAACGAGGGCGTGAATGTGCCTTCTTGCCGTGTCCATTATGAGCGAAAGTGACGGCTTTTCGTAAGGCTGACCTGAAAGATACGCCTTTATTTCTTCAAAAATAAAGGGGTTGCCGAGTGCCGCCCTGCCCACCATTATACTGTCACAGCCCGTTTTTTCAAGCATTTCTTTGGCACTTTTTCCGTCACGAACGTCGCCGTTGCCGATTACGGGAATGCCCACAGCCTCTTTAACCTGTGCGATTATGTCGAGATTGACGGGAGGGGCGTACATCTGCGTCCGTGTCCTGCCGTGGACGGTGATTGCCGATGCACCTGCACTTTCGGCTGAAAGGGCACATTCGACCGCATTTATTTTTTCAAAGCCTGCACGGATTTTGACCGTTACGGGCACGTCAACCGCACCTGTTACCGCTTTGACTATGTCAAAAATCAAATCGGGATTTTTCATCAAGGCAGACCCGTCGCCCCCCGATATGACCTTGTGTACGGGACAGCCCATATTTATGTCGATTGCAGGCGCATCCGTCAGTTCAAGCACTTTTTTGGCACTCGACGCCATAATTTCAGGGTCACTTCCGAATATCTGCGGTATGACGGGCTGTTCAACCTCCGTGGTGTGAAGAAGTTGTGCGGATTTCTTGTCACCGTACCACAGAGCCTTTGCCGACACCATTTCACCGACCGACATATCAGCACCGAAATCCCTGCATATCTCACGGAATGCGCTGTTTGAGATACCTGCCATCGGCGCAAGTATAAGTTTTCCTTTAAAAAACGTGTTGTCCATAAATATCCTCGTTTATATCATCTGCTTCTATTATAACACAATGTTGTAATTTTTTGTTAAATAATGTATAATGATTTCAAGCAAAGCTTGAAATCGTCGATATAAATCTCTTACGAGATTTTCGATATGTCATAAATGACTCGATATGTGCTTTGCACTCGATTTGTTGCCTTACGGCAACGAGATTTATATCATATCGAGTTTGACCGAAGGGAAAACATATCGATTTTGTGATAGCAAAAATATCGAGCAAACTTTAGTTTGCATATCGATAAAAAATTAGCGGCATCTAAATAGTTCGCTAATTGTGCTATGATTCTTCGTAGGGGGATTAAAGATGCCGATAATTATAGCGATAGCATTACTTATTTTTGTGTTCAAGGGTGGAATATTCGTTGTCTTCGGATGGCTGTTTCGTGCAATAATGGCAGTTTTTGGTTTTTTTGCGACTATTTTTTCCGATATATCAATGGGACGTTACTTTAAAAAGCAGGAGAAAGAAAGAAAAAACCTTCTTGCTGACATAGATAAGGCATACGAAGCAAAAAATTATAAAAAAGTTATTTCCCTTTACCGTGAGGTTATAAAGGACGATGATTATATCACTTTTGACGTTATGAAATATTGCCATATAGCGTCGGATGCGGTGTGTCAGATTGCAAAAACGATTCCCGAATATGAAGAAGCACGGACGTGGACGAGGATAATAAGTGCCCGTGACAGTGCTTATGAAAAGGAAGCGGAGGAGTTGTATGACGAAATTTACAATAAGGGGTATGAAGTACTCCGGGAGCAGAGTATATTGCTTGTGGCTGCAAAAAAATATATGGATTTGGATGAGTTTGATAAAGCCAAAGAGTTGTTTACCAAGGCGGCAGACAACGGAAACGTTGACGTGCTGATCATGTTGACAGAAATCGCCATTTCTGAGATTACCGAAGCAGAAACAATAGATGAAGCGAGACGTCTGGTTGAGAGATTGGAAGCAATAGATACAAGTCTTTCGGCGGAATGGAGAAAACGCTTTGATGAGCATCCAAACGTAAGACTCTTAGAGCATTACGAAAAGGCAACTGAATATTTTAAAGAGGCTGAAAATAAGCAGGGTGCACAATACGAAAAAATTACGCTCAAAGGTATTGCGGAATGGAAAAAAATCTATAATATTACCTCCAAGCCACAAGCCGCTGCGGTTATTGCACGACGTTATACCATGATTGCCACTGAATATATGGAAGGCTTTCATGACGACAGGTACACGCTCGAAAAAACTCGTGAACACCTCAGAAATGCACACGAATGGGCGAAAATATGTGTAGAAGACGGAACTGAGGAGTCTGCTCAATTATATAAGGACGTTACTGAGTGGCTTGAATCGTTAGAAAAAACATTAAAAGAGTAAAAATACATATAAATGAGGAGGATAAAATTATGAAAAAGAAAATACTTACAGTGTTACTGGCATTGGTTATGCTCGCAAATTGTATTTCATTTGCGGCAATGGCAGAGGAAGAGCCGATTTTCCCTGATTTAAACATTCATGCCTGGTACTATTCTGCAGTAGAATTCGTGTATAAAAACAACATTTTATCAGGTACAGGCAAGTACTTTGAGCCTGATAAGGAAATGTCACGTGCCATGCTCGTTACTGCGATTTACCGTCTGGAGGGTGCAACTGCCGACAGCAAAAATGCATTTGTTGACGTGCCGGACAATGCCTGGTATGCTCCCGCAGTAACCTGGGCAAGCGAGAACGGTATCGTAAACGGAACGGATAAGACGCACTTCTCGCCGAATACTAATCTGACGAGAGAACAGCTTGCGGCTATCATGTACCGTTATGCCGAGATGAAGGGCGTAACTGATAACAGAGGCTACTCTATGCTTGAGTTCTATGAGGACAGAGATGAGATGTCTCCGTATGCAACCGTTGCTATTGACTTTATGATTAAGCAGGGCTTTATGAACGGTAAAACACGTGACACCTTCAATCCCAAAGATACAACTACAAGGGCTGAAGTGGCACTTGTTATTACGCTTTTTGCAAGAGATATACTTAAAATGGATACATATTCCCGATAGGAATAACGTAGGGAACGGATAAATCCGTTCCCTATAAATATGAATTAAGAAGGGTTTCCCGTTAATGGCAAGAGGTGGAAAAGAGTCTACACCTCACCACCGCCTACGGCGGAGCCTCCCGTCAAGGGGAAGCCTTTGATAAGTAATAAAAATATAAAAGAAGGGTTCCCGTTGCAAGGCAGAACGAAGTGCGTTGCAATGGGAGGAGGACGAGCAAGGGAGCAGGCGGAGTTTTTGCGGATAGAAAAACGAAGCAAAGCGTACTTTGTGAGGACGAAAGGAGAAAAACATGAAAAAGAAATTTACAAACCGTTGGGGTTTCGTTTTGTCGGCGGTGGGGTCGGCAGTCGGAATGGCTAACGTGTGGGGTTTCCCCGCAAAAATGGGTGCAAACGGTGGTGGCGCATTTTTAGTCGCTTACCTTATTTTTATTGCACTTTTCAGTGTTGTCGGTCTGTCGGCTGAATACGCTATCGGCCGCCGTTCAAAGACGGGTACACTCGGCTCGTACAAAAATGCGTGGGAGTCAAGACACAAAAAACTCGGCACCGCAGGCGGTGCCCTCGGCTGGCTTCCGCTTGCAGGCTCTATGTGCATTGCAATCGGCTACGCCGTTATTATTTCTTACGTCTTCAAGGCGTTCTGGAACTCGATGACGGGCACTCTTATGCACGTTGATACGGGCAAGTGGTTTGATTCATTCTCGACGACTGATTTATCAGTCGTGCCCTTCCACGTTATCGTGGTTGTGGTTACACTTCTGACACTTCTTCTGGGCGCTAAGAGCATTGAAAAATCAAACAAGGTTATGATGCCGATTTTCTTCCTCGTGTTCGTAGTGCTTGCAATCCGCGTGGCTTTCCTGCCCGGCGCTGCAGCAGGCTATAAGTTTATGTTCACGCCCGACTGGTCTATGCTCAAAAACCCGATGACGTGGGTGTGGGCTATGGGTCAGGCATTCTTCTCACTTTCCGTTACGGGAAGCGGTATGATAGTCTACGGCGCCTACCTCGATGAAAAAGAAAACGTTGTCGGCGTTGCTGTTCGTACGGCAATTTTCGACACGATTGCGGCACTCGTTGCGGCACTCGTTATCATCCCTGCTTGCTTTGCATATAATCTTGACGTTGGTGCAGGCCCGTCACTTCTCTTCGTGACGCTGCCGAGAATTCTGCAGGATATTCCTTTTGGTCAGGTCTTTGCAATATTCCTCTACGTTGCCATGATTTTTGCAGGTATCAGTTCGCTTCAGAATATGTTTGAGGCGGTTGGTGAATCGCTTGAAGCTAAATTCCCCAAACTCAACCGTATCGCAGTTCTCGTTTTAATGGGCGTAATCTGCCTCGGCTTCGGTCTCACTATGGAGCCTATTTTCAAGTGGGGTCCCTGGATGGACATCGTTTCCATCTATATAATCCCGATTGGCGCAACGCTCGGTGCAATTTCGTGGTTCTGGGTTATGAAGAAAGACGATTTACTCGGCGAAATCAACAAGTCTGTGGAAAAGCCTTTTGGCAATCTGTGGTACTATTCGGGTAAATTCTTCTACGTTGCCTGCGCAATTATTCTGTGCACGGTGGCACTTGTGAATAAGATAGCGTTTTAATATAAAAAGAACGGTTTGCAAAAACCGTTCTTTTTTTCATTATATAATTATGGTATAATAAAGAGTATGGAATAATTCGGAATGCGTAATTCGATTAAATGGACAATCCCTCCACCGCAAGCGGTCCCCCTCCCTTTACACAAGGGAGGCTTTGCTGAAGGATGATATGAAGTTTGTGAGGTAAAAATGAAACTTTTACTTATTGACGGCAACAGTATAATGAACAGAGCGTTTTACGGTATTCGTGCGCTCTCTACCAAGGACGGTGTTTTTACAAACGCCATTTTTGGCTTTATAAATATTCTCGAAAAAGAACTGGCAAACGAAAAGCCTGATGCCGCCGCAGTCGCTTTCGACCTGAGGGCACCGACATTCAGGCATAAGGCGTACGAGCTTTACAAGGCTAACCGCAAGGGTATGCCTGACGAGCTTGCAATGCAGATGCCTCTTATAAAAGAGATACTCGGATATATGGGCATCGCCTGCCTTGAAAAAGAGGGCTACGAGGCTGACGATATTATCGGCACTCTCTCTGCGATGTGCGACAGGGCGGGGGATAAGTGCGTCATAATCACGGGGGATAAGGACGATTTACAACTCGTGAGTGATGCTGTTACCTGCAAACTCACCGTGACAAAGGGTGGCAGTAACGAAACGGTCGCCTATACGCCTGCGGTATTCTTTGAAAAATACGGTTTTGAACCCAAAAAACTCATTGATTTGAAGGCGCTCTGGGGCGATACGTCGGACAATATTCCCGGTGTTGCCAAGGTCGGCGAAAAGACGGCGACAGATCTCGTTTCAAGGTTTGGCACGGTCGAAGAGATTTATGAAAATCTTGATACACTTGATATAAAGGACACGCTTAAAGCACGTCTTATCGAGGGGAAAGAAAGTGCGTTCTTGTCAAAGAGTCTTGCGACGATTATGCTTGATATGCCTCTTGATTTGTCTGTTTCCGACCTCAAAATCAGGGAGAAGGATACGAAAAATCTGCTTGAAATATACACAAAACTCGAACTTCGCAAATTTGCCGCCGCACTTATGGAGGAGACGCCGTGTGAGGCTGTCCCAGCCGAATGTGTCAGCGTTATGACCGAAGATGAGGTTGCAAATTTTGTAAAAAACTGTCAAAAGGTTGCGGTTTTGGTCGAAAACGATTCAGTTTTCGCATCCGACGGGAAAAAGGTAATTGAATTTTCATCTTCTCTGTCTACACCTTTACTTGAGTGTGAAACACCGCTCGTTTTAATCGGCGTCAAGGAATTTTTGGGGCAGATTGGAAAAATAGATGAAAGCAGGGTGGCGTTTGACGTTCTGCTTGCAGGCTATCTGCTTGACCCCGGTGCATCCTCCTACAAGGCGGAGGGGCTTGTTTTGGAATACCTCGGTGTAAATGCGCCTGACGGTGCCTCCTGCGCTTTAAATATGATAAAACTTGCCGACGTTATGGGCAAAAAACTCGAAGAACTTGGTATGACGGCGCTTTACCGTGATGTTGAACTGCCCCTTTCCTTCGTGCTTTACAATATGGAAAAACGTGGCGTGCTTGCCGACAGACAGGCACTTGAAACGTTAGGGCAGAGCCTTGAAAAAAGCATAAGCGAACTTGAAAAAATGATATACGATTTATCGGGTGAGGAGTTTAACATCAATTCGCCCAAACAACTTGGCGAAGTCCTCTTTGACAAGCTTGGTTTACCCGGCGGTAAAAAAGGCAAAAACGGTGCATATAAAACCGATGCCGACCGTTTGCAGAAACTTGCGGTAAATTACCCGATTGTCAAACTCGTGCTCGATTACAGACAACTTGCAAAATTAAAATCGACATATACCGACGGTCTTGTCAAGGTCATTGAGGAGGACGGAAGAATCCACTCCACCTTTAATCAGACCGTGACCGTTACGGGACGGATTTCATCCACCGAACCCAATTTGCAGAACATTCCCGTGAGGACAGAACTCGGCCGTGAACTGCGCAGAATGTTCGTTGCGGGTGAGGGCAACGTTTTAGTCGATGCCGACTACTCACAGATTGAACTCCGTGTGCTTGCACATATGGCTGAAGATGCTGTAATGGTGAAAGCCTTTACAGATGGTGAAGATATACATTCCATCACCGCTTCGCAGGTTTTCGGCATCGTAACGCCCGAGACGAGAAGCAAGGCAAAGGCGGTCAATTTCGGCATTGTCTACGGCATATCCGCCTTTGGACTTGCCGATGACATAGGCGTTTCAAACAAGGAGGCGAAGGCGTATATCGAGGCGTATTTTGACAAATATACGGGTATAAAAACCTTCCTTGACAAGACGGTTGAGGATGCAGTGAGTGACGGTTTTGTCACCACGCTTTTCGGCAGAAGAAGGTATATGCCTGAACTTTCATCCTCTAACTTTATGGTGCGTTCATTCGGGGAGAGGGCGGCAAGAAACACACCCATTCAGGGTACGGCTGCCGACATTATCAAGTACGCCATGGTCAAAACCGAAAAGGCACTTGAGGGACTGGGTGCAAAACTCATTTTACAGGTGCACGACGAACTTATTATCGAGTGTCCCGAAAACGAGGTTGAAAAAGTGAAAGAAATCCTTTGTCGTGAGATGGAGGGGGCGGCAAAACTTAAAGTTCCGCTTAAAGTGGACGTCGGTGTCGGAAAGAGTTGGTATGATGCAAAATAAAATACTTACCGATTATAAAAAAGGGGCTCAGTTTGAACGGCGTTTCTTTCCGTCAAGCTGGTGCGAAAGTGAAAATACCCTCTTTTTCGTGTGCGAGGATGAAGAAATAATAGGAATGGTCGGTCTTAAGATTATTCTTGATACCGCAGAGGTGCTCTGCGTTGCAACAGATGAAAATTACCGTGGAAAAGGCATCGCCTTTACACTTATGAAAATGGCTGAAAACGAATGTCAAAAGCGGGGGATAACCGAAATAAATCTTGAGGTGCGTGTCTCAAATCCTGCCGTTTACCTTTATAAAAAGTGCGGTTTTGATACCGTCGGCACGAGAAAAAATTACTACACGGCACCCACGGAGGATGCCCTGCTTATGACGAGGAGACTTAAATGAGAATACTTGCAATCGAATCTTCCTGCGACGAGACCTGTGCGGCAATCGTCGAGGACGGAAGAAAAATTATATCAAATATCGTGGCTTCGCAGATAGAAACGCATAAAATCTACGGCGGTGTCGTGCCTGAAATCGCCTCCCGTCAGCATACGGAGGCTGTCTGCTACGTGACGGAGCAGGCTTTGGCTGAGGCGAATATGACGCTCGATGAGGTTGACGCCATTGCCGTGACCGCTTATCCCGGTCTTATAGGTGCGCTTTTAGTGGGTGTCAATTACGCCAAGGGGCTTGCGCTTGCAAGCGGTAAACCGCTTATTCCCGTGCATCACATAAGGGGACACGTGGCGGCAAATTACATAGCATTTGAAGACTTAAAACCGCCGTTTCTGTGTCTTATCGTGTCGGGCGGTCACACCATGATTGCCGAAGTTTCGGATTATACCACCTTTAAACGCCTCGGCAGTACGCACGACGATGCGGCAGGCGAGTGCTTTGACAAGGTGGCAAGGGTACTCGGTCTGTCATACCCAGGCGGTGTCAATTTAGATAAACTGTCGCAGGGTGGCAAGGTTGATGCCTTTACGTTTCCTGACCCGAAGGTTACGGGTGAACCGTTGTCCTTTAGTTTTTCGGGACTCAAAACGGCGGCGATAAACACCATTCACAATGCCGAGCAGAAAGGCATAGAGATAAATAAATGCGATTTTGCGGCATCGTTTAACCGCTCGGTTGCCAATATTCTCTGCTCAAGGCTTATGGATGCGGCAAAAATGACGGGATATAAAAATATCGTGCTTGCAGGCGGTGTTTCGGCAAATTCGCATCTGCGTGATGCCGTGCAGACGGCTTGTGACAAAAACGGTTACAAATTGTATATGCCCCCTCTTTACCTTTGCGGTGACAACGGGGCGATGATCGGGGCGCAAGCCTATTACGAATATCAGGCGGGTGCTTTGGCTGATATGTCGCTCAATGCGCAGGCGTATAAGGATATATTTTAATTCGGAATGCGGAATTCGTAATTCGGAATTATGGAGGAAACTTCTTCGAAGTTTCATTAAATAAAAATAGGAAAAGGAATTAGTGTAGTGAAAAAAATTGCGAGTTTTACGGTGGATCACGATACTCTTGAAAGGGGTATCCACATTTCAAGGGTGGACGGTGACGTTATAACCTATGATATAAGAATGAAAATTCCAAACGGCGGTGATTATCTGCAAAATGCCGCTCTGCATACCTTTGAGCATCTGTTTGCAACCTTTGCAAGAAACTCAAAGTTTGAAAAGAGTGTCATTTACGTAGGCCCCATGGGTTGCAGAACGGGCTTTTATCTGCTTATGAGGGATGACGTGTCACGGGATGAGGTTACCTCTCTTATAAAAGATACGTTTGCTTTCATTGCCGATTTTGAGGGCGTAATCCCCGGCAGTTCAAGAAAAGAATGCGGTAATTACCTTGACCACGATTTAGACGGTGCTAAGGCTATCGCAAGGGAAATGCTTGAGGTGATCGGATGAAAAAATATAACGTAACGGGTATGAGTTGTGCCGCCTGCTCGGCAAGGGTGGAAAAGGCGGTCTCCTCTCTGGAGGGGGTTAGCGCATGCTCGGTAAATCTGCTCACCAATTCGATGACCGTTGAAGGTGACGTTAAAGACGAAATCATAATCGAGGCGGTCAAACGTGCAGGCTACGGCGTTTCGGGATATGAAAGAAAAGTACAGAATTTTGACGAGCAGACGGGTAAACTTAAAAAGATACTTGTCGCTTCAATCATTCTCACGCTTATTCTGATGTATTTTTCAATGGGGCATATGGTGGGGCTTCCTCATCACAGCTTCGGCGGTGTGGTGCAACTTGTGTTGTCGGCTGCCGTACTTATTTTAAATAAGCGGTTTTTTATATCGGGCGTAAAGGGCATCTTAAACAAGAGTCCCAATATGGATACGCTCGTTTCAATGGGCTCGGGAATTTCGTTTGTGTACAGCGTTTATCTGCTTGCTGTGGGTGAAACGCACGCCCTCTATTTTGAGTCGGCGGCAATGATTTTAACGCTCATTACCGTGGGCAAACTGCTTGAAGCACGCTCAAAGGGAAGGACGGCGGACGCCGTAAACGGTCTTATGAAGCTTGCACCCGAGGTTGCAAACGTCATTCGTGACGGTAAAGAGGTTACCGTGACGGTGGATGAACTCGTTATCGGCGATATAATTGCAATCCGTCCCGGTGAAAGTGTGCCGACAGATGCAGTTGTAATTTCGGGACACGGCTCGGTCGATGAGTCGGCACTCACGGGTGAGAGTATTCCTGCCGACAAGGACGAGGGGGACAAGGTTTATGCAGGTACGGTTAACCGCTTTGGCTTTCTCAAATGCTCGGTAACGGGACTCGGTGAGGACACGCTTTTATCGAGAATTATTCAGACCGTGACCGATGCCGCCGCAGAAAAGGCACCCGTTCAAAAACTTGCCGACAGGGTTTCGGGCGTATTCGTGCCCGTGGTAATCGCACTTGCGGTTATAACTACCGTATCTCATCTGCTTTTGGGTGAACTTTTCGGATATGCTCTGTCAAGGGGCATTGCGGTGCTCGTTATAAGTTGTCCGTGTGCACTCGGCCTTGCAACGCCCGTTGCAGTTATGGTGGGCAGCGGTGTCGGTGCAAGACGTGGCATCCTTTTCAAGACGGCAACCTCACTCGAATACACGGGTAAGGTCAAAACCGTTGCACTTGATAAGACGGGTACGGTCACCCTCGGTCAGCCGACCGTGACCGACGTGATACAAAATGATACTATGCTTCTTCCCGTGGCGTACTCGCTTGAAAATATGAGTGAGCATCCGCTTGCAAGGGCGGTCGTGAGTCACTGCGAAGGGGCTCAAAGCCTTGATATTACTGATTTTCAGACGCTTGTGGGTAACGGTGTTACCGCTATGTGTGAAGGAAAACGCCTTTACGGTGGAAATCTTAAATTTATGTCGGAAAAAGTCAAAATTTCCGACGAAATCAGGGCTCAGGCAGACGGCCTTGCAAGGCAGGGTAAGACGCCCATTCTCTTTTCGATGGGGGATGAGTATCTCGGTATGTTTGGCATTGCCGATACCATTAAGCCCGACAGCCGTGAGGCGATTGAAAAGATAAAACGCCTCGGCATAAAGGTCGTTATGCTCACGGGTGACAATGAGGCGACTGCCTCTGCAATCGGTCAGCAGGCGGGTGTAAGTGAAATTCGTGCATCCCTGCTTCCGCAGGACAAGGAAAAGGTTATAAAGGAGCTTGATGCACCCGTAATGATGGTGGGTGACGGTATCAACGATGCACCTGCACTTACGAGGGCGGATATAGGCGTTGCAATCGGCGCAGGCACCGACATTGCAATTGATGCCGCCGACGTCGTGCTTATGAACAGCTCGCTTGCTGACGTTGAGGCGGCAATTCGACTTTCAAAAAGGGTGCTCAGAATTATTAAGGAAAATCTGTTCTGGGCGTTTGTGTATAATCTGATTGGTATACCGCTTGCGGCAGGTCTTTTCGGGCTCACGCTTGACCCGATGTTTGCCGCAGGGGCAATGAGTTTGTCGAGCTTTTGCGTTGTGACCAACGCACTCAGAATAAATCTATTCGACAGAAAAAAGGAGAAGAAAATTATGGAAAAGACACTTAATATCGAGGGTATGATGTGCCCCCATTGCGAAGCAAGAGTAAGAGATACGCTTCTTGCAATCGACGGCGTTATGAGTGCCGAGGTGAGTCACGAAAAGGGCACCGCGGTTGTGACGCTTTCAAAGGATATCGCAGTTGACGTATTAGTTTCCGCGGTTGAGGCGCAGGGATATAAGACAAAGGCTCTGTAAGCCTTTGTCAATTCGGAATGCGGAATTCGTAATTCGGAATTTCATTGGATGACGGTTCGTCGTAAACGCCGAACCCTACAACAAAACGATATCGTAGGGGAGGGGCTCTGTCCCCTCCCGTTTATGATGTTGTTATGCAAATGATGTGCTTCGCAATGATGTTGCCTACGGCAAATGATGTCAAAAATAGGGCTCCCGACACAAGGCAGAACGAAGTGCGTTGTGTTGGGAAGAGGACGAGCAACGAAGCAAGTGAAATTTTCGCATATATGCGGAAATGAAACTAAGCGGAGTTTGTGAGGACGACGGCAGAATTATGGAAGAAATTCCGTGTGCGGAATTTCATTGGATGGACAATCCCTCCACCGCAAGCGGTCCCCCGTCTCGCTGCGGCTCGGTCACGGTTTGGCTCTGACAATCCACCGGAATGTCATTCACTACCAAACCGCCGCTTCGCTACCTTTACACAAGGGAGGCTTTGTAGGGGCAATTCACGAATTGTCCGGAAATAACAAAAAAAGAGATACCAAAAGGTATCTCTTTAATATTTGTATGGGAAACTCTGCGCCTCTCTGTTTTTCGACCGTTCCGAACGGTTGCGAAAAACATTCGGTGCTCGAGACTACGTCCTCGCAAAGTTCGCTTAGTTCCATTTTGCTGACCGCAAAACTCCACCTGCTCCCTTGCTCGTCCTCTATCCCAACACAACGCACTTCGTTCTGCCTTATGTTGGGAGCCCTTTAGAGCAAAACTTATCGCAGTTTTGCGACTGCTTCGACGAACGCATTTGCTTCGCAAAAAGGTTCTCAGTCCCGTATGGGTTACCAATAACAAAAAAAGAGATACCGAAATGGTATCTCTTTTTTGTTGGTGACCCGTACGGGAATCGAACCCATGTTACAGCCGTGAAAGGGGCGTGTCTTAACCGCTTGACCAACGGGCCTTATGGTAGCTGCGACAGGACTTGAACCGGTGACCGATCGGGTATGAACCGATTGCTCTAGCCAACTGAGCTACGCCGCCACATTAGATGCGCTATTCCCTAGCGCAAGAATTATTCTACACTATAAAAAAACAAATGTCAAGAAAAATTTTTTAGTTGACTAATAATTTTTTTTGTGCTATACTCTTTGAGTAAGATAAATCTGCTAGTGTAGCACAGTCGGTAGTGCAGCGCATTCGTAATGCGCAGGTCGTCCGTTCGAGCCGGATCACTAGCTCCATAGAAAAAGAGATACCATTTCGGTATCTCTTTTTTTGTTATTTAACGGCAGGAGCAAGCCCCTGCCCTACAATAAATAATGAACACGATTGGGATTTTCGGGACGTCGGGGACGCCGTCCCCTACAAATTGAGTGATTAGTGAAGAGTGAATAGTGAAGAGGTACGGAAGAAATTTCGTGTGCGAAATTTCAATTGGATGAACAATCCCTCCGTCATTTTCTGCGAAAATGCCACCTCCCTTTACACAAGGGAGGCATTGGGGGTGGCGATAGAGAAAGGAAAATGGAAAGTGATTTAAATTGAAACTTCGGAGAAGTTTTTTACTTAATTATCAACTTTCAATTTTACATTTTACATTAATTACGAATTACGCATTCCGAATTCCGAATTAAACCTTTTATCACTTCGCCGGCGAGGATGAGGCCTGCGGTTGACGGGACGAAGGAGACACTACCCGGGATTGAACGCCTTACACCTTTGTCTTCATCACTCTCGGACGGCTTTATCGGCTCTTCCTTTGAATAGACTACCTTGAGGCGTTTTACGCCTCTTTTTTTAAGTTCGTACCGCATTACACGGGCGAGGGGGCAGACGGACGTTTTGTAAATGTCGGTCACCTCAAATTTAGTCGGGTCGAGTTTATTGCCCGTGCCCATTGAACTGATTATTGGCACGCCTGCTTTTTGACACAATTCGACAAGGGCGATTTTTGAGGTAACCGTGTCGATTGCATCTATCACGTAGTCAAACTGCGAAAAATCAAATTCCGTGTCGGGCGTGAAAAACAGATTGTGGGAATTGATTTTTACGTCGGGATTTATATCGATGAGCCTTTCTTTTGCAACCTCAACCTTTGGTCTGCCCAGCGTGCTGTGAAGGGCAAATATCTGTCGGTTTAAGTTGGTCAGCGAGACCGTGTCATTGTCGATAATATCGATTTCGCCGACACCGCACCGCACCAGTGCCTCGACCGCATGGCCGCCGACACCGCCTATGCCGAATACGGCTACACGACGGTTTTTAAGTTTTTTTATATCACCGAGCAGAAGTTCTGTTCTTGAAAATTGATGTGACATTTTTTTCACCTCGACAATATTATAATTGAAATGCGGGGGCATTTCAATTAAATTCGGAATTCGTAGAATAGGGCTCCCGACACGAGGCAGAACGAAGTGCGTTGTGTTGGGAAAAGGAGGAGCAAGGGAGCAGGCGAAATTTTGCGAATAGCAAAATGAAGCAAAGCGTACTTTGTGACGACGCAATTCGGAATTAAGGGATGAAAAAACAGGGTTCCCGACACAAGGTAGCGAAGCGGCGGTTTGGTAGTGAATGACATTCCGGTGGATTGTCAGAGCCAAACCGTGACCGAGCCGCAGCGAGACGAACGAAGTGCGTTGTGGTGGGAAAGAGGACGAGCAACGAAGCGATTAAGTCAGCAAATATATTTGCTGACGAATGATGCGAAGTTTGTGAGGACGAACAATCCCTCCGTCACTTCGTGACACCTCCCTTTGCACAAGGGAGGCTTTGGGGAGGACGGTTTTTGGGGGAAAGTGGTTGACTTTTGGGTGTTATTAGTGTACGATTAGGGTGTACCCTAAATGTAACCTAAAGGTTAAGATAAGTGAAGTTGCTTCGCAGTGAAGTTTGCCTACGGCAAGTGAAGTTGCTTTGCAGTGAAGTATCTGACCTTGCGGTCAAATATTGTGGTGGTAATTCCTTGACGGAATTTCGATTGGATTGACACCTCATCCACCGCAAGCGGTCCCCCTGTCTCGCTGCGGCTCGGTCACGGTTTGGCTCTGACAATCCACCGGAATGTCATTCACTACCAAACCGCCGCTTCGCTACCTCAAGGGGAAGGCTTTGGGGAATTGAGAATGGAAAATGGAAAGTGATTTAAATTGAAACTTCGGGGAAGTTTCTTTCCTTAATTTTCAACTTTCAATTTTACATTTTACATTTGTGAGGACGAGCAATCCCTCCACCGCAAGCGGTCCCCCTCCCTTTAGGCAAGGGAGGCGTTGGGGTGGTTGCTACCTCAAGGGAGGCATTGGTAAGGAATTTATACAATTATTATATTAAGGAAAGAAGGGGTGAAATTATTTGATAGAGAGCATAGTTGGACGTAGCAGAATGCTTGCTCCCTTATCGGAAACCGAAAAAACGATTATACGCTCGGCGATAAAACTGTTTCTTAAAAACGGTTTTACCGAGACGACGCTCAAAATGATAAGTGACGACACGGGTATACGTCAGGGAACGCTCTGTTATCACTTTCACACGAAGGAGGAAATGCTCTATCTGCTCATGCAGGAGATTATGGACTATCACTCCGAGATAATCGACGCCATACTCGGCGAAACGGAGGATAAACTTTTTGCCTATGCGATGGAGATTTCTATCCAGATAGCCTTGTGTGAGCAGTACGACAAGGTAAACGACGTTTACCGTTCGTCTTATAATCATCAGGGAACGCTCGATTTTATAAGGGCGTGGGGAGCAAAGAAAAATCACGCTTTACTCGGCGACTGGCTGCCCGAATGGTCGCTTTCAGATTTCGCGGTACACGAAAATCTTGCTATCGGGCTTGAAAATTCATCCTTTATAATGAAATGCAACGACGAGATTACGCTTGAGGACAAGGTGTCAAAGATACTTGAAGCGCTTATGCTCGTCTACAAAATACCCGAGAATGAAAGAAATAAAACGATAAAAAGGGTTCTTGCAACCAATTTGCCCGACGTGGCAAAGAAGGTTTATGCGAGATTTATGCAAAGGATTGGATAAGAAAGGAAGGATCTTATGAAAAAAACTTGGAAGAGAGTGGCGGCAATTGCACTTGCACTATGCATGACGTTCAATATGCTCGTGTTTGCCGACACGGTTGACGACGGTATCGAATTTACCAAGACGGCAACGGTAAATTCAGATAACTCGGTCAATATACATATGGAGGCGTATACGACGGGGCAGGTGAGAAACACCTCGACCACCACGCCGACCGACATTATTCTTCTGCTCGATATGTCGGGCTCGATGGATGATGACAGTAACGTGACCGAATTTGTGGAGGTCAAGGGCTCACGATACTGGTACGGCTTCTTTAATACGGGATACGGCTTTAACAGCAGTACACAGTATTATATTAAGAACGGTGAAGAGTACGTCCCCGTTTCAAACCGTACACGCGACGACAACGGCTTCGAATATTACAGTGCGAATGGCGTGAACTACTATCCGATTCTTGAAGACGGCACGCCAACGAACAGACAAAACAGTTACGCCGTGGTGCAGTTCTATAGGGAGGACTACAAGTCGCATATGGAAGTGCTCTACGACGGGGCGAGTGACTTTATTGCACACACTGCTTTGAAGAACGAGTCTATCACAGACCCTGCTTTAAAGCACAGAATTTCAATTATAAAGTTTGCCAGCAACTCGTATTACGACGGCTCGGATGGGACAGACGATTACACTCAGGCGGTAATTGGCAACAACAGAGACGACAACGACTACAACTATACGCAGGTTGTTTCCGACTTTACGGTTGTTGACGATACGGGAAAGACCGCACTTACAAATGCACTCGGCGCTCTTCAGGCGGGTGGTGCAACGTCGGTTGACTACGGTATGCAACTTGCCATTTCACAGTTCGGTAAGAGGACGGATGCCGAGGGCAGAAACGAGGTTTTAATCCTCTTTACAGACGGTGAACCCAACCATTCAAACGGTTACAGTGATTCGGTTGCAGCCTCTGCAGTAAATCATGCGAAGAACCTTAAGGACACGGGCGTTGTGATTTACACTATCGGAGGAAAGAATTCTGCCGACAGTTCACAGATTGGTGACGACTACAATGCATTCATGCATTATATGTCAAACAACTTCCCGTCGGCTTCGGCTTCGGGCGATACGATAACGGCAGGTACGGGTGACGTTAACGGCGGTTACTATATGACGGCGACCGACGATAAGAACCTTTCTGACATATTTGATGAAATTTTAAGTCAGATTAACTTCCCGACCATAGAACTCGGCACTGAGGCGAGAGTTATTGACACGATTTCCGAATATTTCACTATTCCGAACGGGGCAGACAGCGTAACACTCACGGTTGCGGACAGAACGGCAAGCGGCTGGGGCACACCCTATGCGGCAACGGGCGTTACCGCTTCCGTAAGCGGACAGACGCTTTCGGTTTCGGGCTTTGATTTTGACGCAAACCACATTTCTGCAGACGGCAGAGGCGATAACGGTGACTTCTACGGAAGAAAGCTTATTATTGACGTTAAGATAGCACCCGACTATGCCGATATTGACGCGGCAGGTCTTACAGACGGCAAAATGCCCACAAACCTTGGTGCAGCACTCGTCGTAAACAGCGACGGTGACACGGTTGACACGGCAGAGCCTCCCATAGTTGAGGCAAAAAAGGTCACCTACAAGGTTGACGGCGCCCAAACCAAGTCATTCTACCGCTTCCCCGGTGCTTCGGTGACGGTTGATGCCGAGCCTACCAAAGAGGGACACACCTTCTCGGGCTGGGACAAGACGGGTACGTTTAATATGCCCGATGCTGACGTTGTGATTTCGGGTAACTTTACTGCACAGCAGTATGAGGTTTCATACACTTACTCGGGTGAAATTCCTGCAGGTGCAGATGCAAAACTGCCCGGTAAACACACAGAAACCTACGGCGATACGGTTACCGTGGCTGACCCCGTTTCCGTTCCGGGTTACACCTTCTCGGGTTGGATCCCCAGACAGACAGGTCTTGCCGTGACGGGCGGTACATTTACGATGCCTGCATACGACGTTGAGTTTATCGGCCACTTCGTGCCGAGTTCGGGTACGAAATACACGGTTGAGCATTATCTGATGGATGAAAACGGTGATTATCCGTCGAATCCTGCCAAGACGGAAGAACTTAAAGGTACGACGGAGCATACCGCAACGGCGACACCGCTTCCCGAATATGAAGAACTGTATAACTACGATCCGATTAAATCGACGGCAAGTGACGTTATAACGGGTGACGGCTTAATGAAGCTTAAACTCTTCTATGAGAGAGAAAAGTTTGCCGTTACATACGAATATGAGGGCGATATTCCGACAAATGCACCGATTGTGCCTGCGACGGTATCCTACTACCACGGTGCGACCGTGACGGTTGACACCACACACGTTTCGGTTGACGGCTACGACTTCGTGACGTGGCATCACCACGCAACAGAGGGTGAAATCGACATTGTCGGCGGTCAGTTCGTGATGCCGACGAGAGACGTGACACTCTACGGAAGATTTACGGCAAGAACGGATATTCCGTACAAGGTGGAACACTATATCGCAAATGCTGACAACACGGGCTATCAGACACAACCGTATCAGACCAATGACCACACGGGTACAACGGGTGCAACGGTTACGGCACAGCCTATAACGATTACAGGCTTTACCTACGACGATGCTTACAGTGCAGCGACAAAGACGGGCGTTATAACTGCTGACGGTCAGCTTGTTCTCAGACTCTACTACAACAGAAACAAGTATAACGTTTCCTATGCTTACGAGGGTGACACAGAAGGTCTCACACTTCCCGCACTTCCGACGGGCGGTACGTACTACTACGAACAGACGGTTACCGTGGCAGGTAAGGTGAGCATAGAGGATTACGAATTCCACGGCTGGTACATCGGAACGGAAAGCAATATCGTTACCGACTTTACCATGCCGGCAAGAGACGTTGTTATACTCGGTCACTTCGTGCCGGGGGAAGCGACACCCTACACGGTTGAGCATTACCTGATGGGTCTTGACGGTCAGTACCCCTCGATACCTGCAGATACCGAAATCTTCAGGGGTACGACGGGACACACGGTTACCGCAACACCGCTTCTCAAGTACGACGGCTTTACGTATGACGACGTAAAGAGTGAGCCGACAAAGACGGGCGTTATCGGAAACGACCTTGTGCTCAAACTCTACTATTCGAGAAACAAGTATAACGTTGTTTACAAGTATGAGGGTGACATCCCGTCAAATGCACCTGCGGTGCCTGCAACGGCAGACTACTATTACGGTGCGACCGTGACGGTGGACACCACACCCGTAGTTGTCGAGGGTTACGACTTTGAAACCTGGCATCACCACGCAACAGAAGGTGAAATCGACATTGTCGGCGGTCAGTTCGTGATGCCGATGAGAGAGGTTACACTCTACGGAAGATTTACACCCAGAACCGATACCAAGTATACGGTTGAACACTACATTGCAAACGCTGACAACACAGGCTACGAGGCGAAACCCTATCAGACCAATAACCACACGGGTGCAACGGGTGAAACGGTTACGGCACAGCCTATAACGATAACAGGCTTTACTTACAACGATGCAGACAGTGAACTGACAAAGACGGGCGTTATCACGGGTGACGGTCAGCTTGTTCTCAAACTCTACTATACGAGAAACAAGTATAACGTTTCCTACGATTACGAGGGTGATACAGAAGGTCTCACACTCCCCACACTTCCGACGGGCGGTACGTACTACTACGAACAGCTAGTAGACGTGGCAGATGAGGTGAGCATAAAGGATTACGAATTCCACGGCTGGTATATAGGTACTGAAAGCAACCTCGTTAACGAATTTGCAATGCCTGCAAGAGACGTTGTTTTACTCGGCCACTTCGTGCCGAATACGGCAACACCCTACACGGTTGAGCATTATCTGATGGGTATCGACGGTCAGTATCCCTCGACACCTGCCGATACCGAAACCTTCAAGGGTACGACGGGACACACCGTTACCGCAACACCGCTTCTCAAGTACGACGGCTTTACGTATGACGACGTAAAGAGTGCGGAAACAAAGACGGGTGTTATCGGAAACGACCTTGTGCTTAAACTCTACTATGAGAGAAACAGGTACGACGTTATTTATCAGTACGAACGTACGGTGCCGACAGAGGCAGAGCCTGTTCCTGCAACGGTTTCCTACTACCACGGTGAGACGGTTGAAATTGCAGACGATTACGTCCTCCCGGGCTACACCTTCTCAGGCTGGCACAGACACGACATCACGGTTACCGATTCCTTCGTGATGCCGACTGCAGACGTGACGATATACGGCTACTATGAGGCAAAGACCGACACCAAGTACACGGTTGAGCATTATATCGCAAACGCTGACAACACGGGCTACGAGGCAACACCCTATCAGACGCAGACGCTCGCAGGCACAACGGGTGCAGAAGTTACTGCAAGGCCTGTAACGATAAACGGCTTTACTTACAGCGATGCAGACAGCGAACTGACAAAGACGGGCGTTATCACGGGTGACGGAAGTCTTGTGCTCAAACTCTACTACAACAGAAACACCTATACCGTGAGTTACGAATATGAGGGTGATACAGAAGGTCTCCCGCTTCCCGAACTTCCCAAGGGCGGTACGTACTACTACGGTGAGGACGTTTCCGTGGCGGCTAAGGTGAGCATAGAAGATTACGAATTCCACGGCTGGTACGTAGGTACAGAAAGCAACTTGGTTACCGACTTTACCATGCCTCCAAGAAACGTCGTTCTGCTCGGTCACTTCGTGCCGAATACGGCGACACCCTACACGGTTGAACATTACCTCATGGGTACGGACGGTAAGTACCCCTCGACACCTGCAGATACCGAAACCTTCAAGGGTACGACGGGACACACCGTTACCGCAACACCGCTTCTCAAGTACGAAGGCTTTACGTATGACGACGTAAAGAGTGCGGAAACAAAGACGGGTGTTATCGGAAACGACCTTGTGCTTAAACTCTACTATGCGAGAGAAAAGTATGAAGTTGTTTATGAATACGAACGTACGGTGCCCACTGAGGCAGAGCCCGTTCCTGCAATGGTTTCCTACTACTACGGTGAAACGGTTGAGCTTGCAGAGGATTACGTGCTCCCGGGCTACACATTCTCGGGTTGGCACAGACACGATATAACGGTTACAGATTCCTTCGTGATGCCTGCCGAAAAGGTGACGATATACGGCTACTACCAGCCGAAGACCGACACCAAGTACACGGTTGAGCATTATATAACAGAACTTGACAACGTTACTTATCAGAGTAAACCCTACTCGACACAGACACTTGAAGGCACGACGGGTGCGAAAGTTACGGCAACACCCATAACGATTAACGGCTTTACTTACAGCGATGCCGACAGTGCTCTTACAAAGACGGGTGTTATCACGGGTGACGGCAATCTCGTACTTAAACTCTATTACAAGAGAAACGAATACAACGTTTCCTACGCTTACGAGGGCGATACCACGGGGCTCACACTTCCGACACTTCCTACGGGAGGTACGTACTTATACGGTCAGACCGTGACGGTTGAGCCGACGGTAACGCTTCAGGGCTACGTATTTATCGGCTGGTATTTCGGTGACGTGAACAGTCCCGCAACGGGCACGTTTACGATGCCTGCGAGAAACGTGATTCTCGTCGGTCACTTTGAACCGAGTGAAAACACCGGTTACAAGGTGTCACACTGGTTGCAGGGTCTTGACGGTCAGTATCATAGAGACGGTCAGCCAGAGTACAGAACGGGTAAAACGGGTACTCCCGTATCTGCCGTAAGTAAGGTTTACGACGGCTTTAAGTTCGACCCCGATCATGTCGATACACTCACAAGCGATAACATCAAGGCTGACGGCTCACTTGAGCTCAAGCTCTTCTACAACAGACTCTCCTACGACGTGCAGTACGTTCTTGACGGCGCTCAGCCTCACGGTGTGACGGTTACGGTGCCGAAAGACTACAACACTACCGAACTTTATGACACGAGCGTTTCGGTTAAACCCGACCTCTCACAGACGGGCTACACCTTCTCGGGCTGGACGACGGAAGATGTTCAGGTTTCGGGCGGTAAATTTGATATGCCGGCTAAGACGGTTACCTTCAAGGGCAGTTTCACGGCAAATACGAACACGGCGTACAGAGTTGAATACTATCAGCAGAAGCTCAACGCTGAGGGTACTGAGCCCATCAACGAGTACGAGCTTGCTGAGTATTCAGACCTTACCGCAACGAGCGGTCAGCTCGTAACGGCTGAAGTAAAGCATTTCGACGGCTTTACCGCTAAGGCTGACAACGTTATCTCCGCTTTCGTGGCAGGTGACGGCTCGACGGTTATTAAAATCTACTACGACAGAATCCTATACAACGTTGAATATCGCTACTACGGTGAGGCTCCGTCCTGTGCGTCGGCTCTGCCTGCGACAAAGACGGGCGTTCCCTTCGGTGCAAAGCTCAGAGTTGAGCCCGATGCCGTATGTACGGACGGCAACCACGTCTTTGACGGCTGGAAGTCACCCCACGTGACTCCCGTAAACGGTGAGTACACGATTCCAAGTCTCCCCAACAATGCGAGAACGGTTGTATTCTACGGTATGTTTGAGGATCTGCACGAGGTTATCTACGACTTAAACGGCGGTGTCGGTGCTGACGGTGTCGATTATTCGACGGTTAAGTACGAACACGGCACGGTTGTTACAATCAAGGACGCTCCCACTAAGTCAAGACACACATTTACGGGCTGGAAGGCAGAAAACGTCGACTATCAGCCGGGTGACGACCATACGGTTACGGCAGACATCACCTTCGTTGCTCAGTGGAAATACAATGGCGGCGGCGGTGGTGTGACACCCGTCACCAGATACACGCTTACCTATGAATCCAACGGCGGTACGAAGTATTCAAACGAGCTCTATGCAGAGGGTACGGTTGTAAAACTTACCAAGGTTCCCATGAAGGAAGGCTTCGTATTTGACGGCTGGCATCTTGATGAAGGTCTCACTCAGTACGTGACCGAGGTTAAGATGGATAAGGACATCACGGTTTATGCACACTGGGTAGAGGATAACGGCGGTGCAGGCAACGGCTCACCCACTCCGTCTGTGCTCAACGGTGACGACCACTTTGCTTACATCGTAGGCTACGAGGACGGTACGCTTCGTCCCGAAAACAACATCACGAGGGCTGAGGTTACTACCATATTCTTCAGACTTCTTAAGGACGACGTGAGAAAAACCAATCTCACAAGCAACAACTCTTACACGGATATACCCGCTGATGCGTGGTACAACACGTCAATCTCCACAATGTCCGCTATGGGCATCGTCGGCGGTAAGTCGGCAGGCAAGTTCGCTCCCGGTGCATTTATCACACGTGCCGAGTTTGCGGTTATCTGTGCAAGATTTGACGACTCTGACTTCGAAATTGTCGACCACTTTAACGACGTCGCAGGTCACTGGGCTGAGGCTGAAATTCACGAAGCAGCGGCTCACGGCTGGATTCGCGGCTACGAGGACGGTTCGTTTAGACCCGACGCTCTTATCACACGTGCCGAAGCGGTTACGATGATTAACAGAGTGCTCAACCGTATCCCCGAAACGAAGGCTGATTTGCTTTCAAATATGATAATCTGGCCCGACAATAACGAGGATGACTGGTTCTACCTTGCAATGTGCGAGGCGACCAACAGTCACAATTTCGACATGAAGAATCACGTTTACGAAAAGTGGACGTCACTTCGTGAAAATCCCGACTGGGCACAGTATCATTAAAAATAAAGACCTCCCGAAAGGGAGGCCTTTATTTTTAATGAATTGCCTTACGGCATGAATTGAAATATGAAATTTCATGAATAGAGCCTACGGCTCATGAATTGCACTAAAGTGCATTAAGGCAATTCAATTCATGGAGCGAAGCGAGAATTCATGACGATAGCCAATTCATGACAACGTCAGTTGTCAATTCATTATTATTCGGAAGTTTCAATTAAACTGCGGGACGGATAAATCCGTCCCGTTTTACTTAAATTCGTGGATTTAATGCAATTAATGACGCGGTTTTACTAAAATTGACATAAAAATAACCTTTACTCCTTTGCTCTTTTTGAGTGGTTATGTCTACCCCGAAACTAAAATTTCAAAAACGGTTTTACTGACTTTGCGCAGCCTTTGAAATTTCGTCCAAAACTGCAAAAAAGTCTTTTGTGATAAGGCTTTGAGACCTGTTAATAACTTTGTTCAAAATGTTTATAACATTTGTGCGGAAATCGGTTATTTGCCTGAGTTATGTAAACGGTAAACTTTTGCCCGTTACTTAAATTAACGTTATTTTGTGCAACACTTCTTTATATAAATATATTTTATGTGTTTTTTTTTGTTTGCGTTTGTAGTATAATATGATGATGAAACTTCTGTTTCATCATCAATGAATTGCCTTACGGCATGAATTGAAATTGAAATTTCATGAATAGAGCCTACGGCTCATGAATTGCACTGAGTGCATTAAGGCAATTCAATTCATGTTGTGATAACAACAATTCATGGCTTTAGCCAATTCATGACAACGTCAGTTGTCAATTCATTGGATGAACACCTCATCCGTCACTTCGTGACACCTTCATAAACAGGGCTCCCATTGCGAGGCAGAACGAAGTGCGAAAAAAGGACTCCTGTCACGAGGCAAATGAAATGCGTTGTGATAGGAAGAGGAAGAACAACGAAGCGATTAAGTCAGCAAATATATTTGCTGACGGATGATGCGAAGTCTGTGATGACGAGGGAAGAGGAGGAGCAAGGGAGCAGGCGAAGTTTTTGCGGATAGCAAAACGAAGCAAAGCGTACTTTGTGACGACGACACAAGGGGAAGGCTATTGAGGGAGATGCTACCTCAAGGGGAAGGCTTTGGGGAATCGAGAATGGAAAATGGAAAATGATTTAATTGAAACTTTGGAAAAGTTTCTTCCATAATTTTCAACTTTCAATTTTCCATTTTAAATTGTTTCATTGGATGGCGGTTCGTCGGGGACGCCGAACCCTACAACAAAACAACATCCTCCCGATAATGATGCACCGTTAAAGTGATGAAAATAATTTTAATTGAAACTTTGGAAAAGTTTCTTTCCTTAATTTTCAATTTTCAACTTTCAATTTTACATTTGTGAGGGCAATGATGACTTTTACTTATAAAAATATGAACGTAAATTACATAACCGAAGGTGTGGGGGAGGACGTTGTTATCCTTCACGGCTGGGGGGCGTCTATCGGTGCGGTTATGCCGATTGTACGGCTTCTCACACCGCATTTTCGTGTCACGGCGATTGATTTGCCCGGCTGCGGTAAAACCTCTGACCCGAGTGAGCCCTTTACCGTTAAGGATTATGCTGACCTGGTGCTTGAAATATGCAGGCGTGAAAATATAAAATCCTGCGTCATTATCGCACATTCTAACGGCGGCAGAATTGCAGTTGAACTCAATACAAATTCCGATTTGTTGGTTACAAAAAATATATTCGTTGATACGGCAGGCATACCTGCAAAGAAAAGTTTTAAGGTTAAATGCAGGATAAGGCTTTTTAAAATCGGAAAGAGGGTGCTTTCCCTCGTCGGCGCAAAAAAGGCGCTTGAAAGGCTTGTCAGCAAGTCGGGCAGTGAGGATTACCGTAACGCCTCGCCCGTTATGAAAAAAACCATGGTCAATATGCTCTCACTCGATATGCGTGAGCAGATGAAGGAAATTTCCGCCCCCACGCTTTTAATCTGGGGTGAAAACGATACGGCGACACCTCTTTACACGGCGCAGGAGATGGAAAAAATTATCCCCGATGCAGGTCTTGTAGTGCTTAAGGGGGCAGGGCATTTCTCCTATCTCGACTGTCCTGCGGTATTTAATGCGGCGGTGGAAAGCTTTATGGAAATTCGGAATGCGTAATGCGGAATTCGGAATTATGGTGGAAATTCCTGCGGAATTTCATTGGATTAACAATCCCTCCGTCACTTCGTGACACCTCCCTTTACACAAGGGAGGCTGGTGAGAAAGGAAAATGGTATGAACAGAATTTATCTGAATATTGCTTTTGTTTGTGTGATTGCGGCGTTTTTGGTACTGCTCAGGCATCAGTTTCATATGCTTCAGCTGTCGTCATACCGCAATGACCGCTACAAAAAATGGGCAAAGGAAAACTTCGGGAAAGAACTTACCGTATGGTATATTTTCCCCGTCTTAGTGCCGTGTATCATCGTTATGACCTCACTTCCGATATGGGTGTTTACCGCCTGCTTTGCGGTCACGCTTGCACTTGCCGTCATCTTCACGCCGAGAAAGGCGGAAAAGAAAAAACTTGTCATCACGGCAAGGGTCAAAAGGCTGTATGTGACGGCAACTGTGCTGTCGCTTATAATGCTTGTACTGCTCAATCTCGTTATGGGAAGAAATCTTTTCGGCTACTCCGACAGATTCTGGGTTTTCGTGCTCTTCTGGATAAGCGTTTTTGCAGTCTGCTACAGAACGGTTGCCACAAGGTTTATCAACTTTATAAATGCACCTCTTGAAAAGGCGGTTGCAAGGTATTATATTAATGATGCTAAAAAGGTGCTTGCCTCATCCTCCGTCACCGTTATCGGCATTACGGGAAGTTACGGTAAGACGAGTACCAAATACATTTTAGAAAAATTCTTATCGCAGAAATTCAACACCCTTATGACACCCGAAAGTTACAATACACCTCTCGGTGCGGTCAGGACGGTGAGGGAACATCTGTTGCCCACCCACAAGTATTTTATCTGCGAAATGGGGGCAAAGCAGGTCGGCGACATAAAGGAAATCTGCGATATAGTGCATCCCACCCACTGCATAATCACGTCGATTGGGCCGTGTCACCTTGAGAATTTCGGCTCGATGGAAAATATCGTAAAAACCAAATTTGAGCTTTTTGAAGCCTGCGACGGTATTAAGATAATCGGTGCAGACATTGAAAAAGAGTGTGAGGGTATCAGGGCAGGTACGTCGGGTGACTATTTTGCCAAAGATATTTCTTACAATGAAAACGGTATGACCTTTACGCTTGTGGCTAAGGGTGAGAAAATAGAAATTTCGACCTCTCTGCTCGGTATGTCGGGCGTTAAAAATATCGTTACTGCCGCCGCAATGGCTATGGAACTCGGCGTTCCTGCCGAGGATATACGCTTTGCGTGTGCAAGGCTTAAGGCTGTGCCTCACCGACTTGAAATTAACAGAAAAAGTGCAAACTATATCGTGATTGACGATGCCTTCAACTCAAATCCCGCAGGGGCGAGTGAAGCACTTTCCGTGCTCTCCTCGTTTGAGGGGTATACGAGGGTGGTAATAACGCCCGGTATGGTCGAACTCGGTGAAAAGACGTATGAACTTAACCGTGAGCTCGGTGTCAAGGCAAAAGAATGTGCAGATTATATTATTGCCGTCGGCAAGAATGCGAAGGCTATTAAAGAGGGTGCCGATAACGCAATCGTCGTTAAGAATTTAAGCGAGGCACTCGGCAAATTACAGACTTTAATGGGTGAAAAAACGGTCGTGCTCTTTGAAAACGACCTGCCCGACAACTATGAGGAGTGATTTTTAAGTGAAAACTACCGTTGGTCTTTTTATGGGCGGTGTGTCGGTTGAACATGAGATTTCCGTCATTTCCGCAATTCAGGCGTTCCACGCTATTAACAAGGATAAATATGACGTGCTTCCGATATACATGACAAAAGAGGGCGTTATGTATACGGGTGAAAAACTCACCGATACCGAAAATTTTGCCGATATGCAGGCGCTCATTGATTCGTGTGAAAGGGTGCTTTTATCCAGGGAAAAGGACGGTGTGCACGTCGTTTCCGCGTCAAAGGGACTTTTTAAAAAGGGCTTTGATGCCCGTATTGACGTCGCTTTCCCCGTCGTTCACGGCACCAACTGTGAGGACGGTACGCTTGCAGGCGTTTTTGAAAGTTTATCGTTGCCATACGTTGGATGTGACATCCTTTCGTCTGCACTCGGAATGGATAAATATATAATGAAAAAGGTGCTCGAGGCGAATGGTCTGCCCGTCGTGCCCCATATGGCGTTCACGGCGAGGGAATTTGTCGAAAACAGGGATAAACTGACCGATGACGTCGAAAAGACACTCGGCTTTCCCGTTATCGTAAAGCCTGCAAATCTCGGCTCCAGCGTCGGAATCAAGAGGGCGGATGACAGGGGCTCGTTTATTTCTGCCGTTGAATACGCCTCCGATTTTGCCTCGAAAATATTAGTTGAGCATGCGGTGACGTCTCTTCGTGAAATCAACTGTGCCGCACTCGGCGATGCCGACAGCGTTCAGACCTCGGTGTGTGAGGAGCCCGTTCAGTGTGACGAGATTTTAAGCTACGAAGACAAGTATATGGGCGGTTCAAAAGGCTCGAAGGGTATGAGTTCTCTCAAGAGAAAGTGCCCTGCCGAGATTTCTCCCGAAAAGGAAAAGGAAATAAGGGATTTAACCGAGAAAACCTTTAAGGCACTCGGCTGCGGCGGTGTGTCCAGAGTCGATTTTCTCATGGATACAGCAGACGGTGACAAGGTATATGTAAATGAGATAAATACCATTCCCGGCTCGCTCTCCTTCTATTTGTGGGAGGCGGCAGGTAAGCCCTTTGAAACGCTGTGTGACGAGCTTATCGACCTCGCTTTCAAGCGTGACAGAGAGAAAAATGCGCTCACTTTCAGTTTTAAAGAAAACGTGTTCGCAATCAAGGGCACGAAGGGGCTGACGGGCAAGAAATAACACCGTTATTTCTTGCAATGCGGAATTCGTAATGCGTAATTCGGAATTATGGTAGGAATTTCTGCGAAATTTCATTGGATTAGGGGACGGATAAATCCGTCCCCTACATTTTGTAAAATATTTCGGAAATGTGAAAATAAGGGTTGACAAAACCGAAATTTCCGAGTATAATACAGATGATGAAACGAGGAGTTTCATTTTTTTAACCTAAAAAAACAGAACAAATGTATGAAAATGGTAATGTTAAACGGAAGTTAAATGAAATTTTGTTTAACAAAATTTCTACCTTAATTCCGAATTACGCATTCCGCATTCCGAATTGAAAAACCGACGGAGGAGGTTGAAATCTATGAATATTTACGATTGGTATGAACTGTGGGGTGGGCAGGAGAGAGAAATGAGAAAAATAAACTGTCCCGTTTGTGATACGGAACTTTGTGAGGATGACGACGTCTATTTAAACGGCCGTGACATTATCGGCTGTGCCTTCTGCGTTGACGAGCTGACCGTCTACGACCATCTCGAAAGAGAGGCGTACTATGGCTCGAATTAAGCTCGACGGGCTTTCCTATTTTCCGCTGGATACGTCTTTCTTTGATTCGAGAAAAATCAAGGTGCTTCGCTCTAAATTCGGGTGTGACGGTATATGCCTTTACATATATCTTTTAGCTGAAATCTACCGGGACAGAGGCTATTATCTCTCGGTTGACGAGGATTTTTACGCCATCGTCGCCGATGACAACGGTCTTGATGAGGACAGGGTCAGGGAGATTGTCGCCTATTTTTGCAGAAACAATTTCTTTAATCCGACGCTTTTTGATAAAAATATACTCACTTCAAGCGAGATTCAGAAACAGTATCAGGAGTGTATGAAAGTAAGAGGGAGATATCGTTATCTCTTGGTTGAAAATGATATATGGCTTCTTGATGAGCAAGAAACGGAAGAATATATTTGCAGAGAAAAAGAGGATTTTCTTAAAGAAAAAGGCGATTTTCTCAGAGAAAATCCCACAAAGAAAAGAAAAGAAAATAAAAGTAAAGTAAATAAAAGTAAAGAAAAGTATTCTTACCTCAAAGGAAAGACGGCGGAGAAAACCTTTGATGCCGAAAGCTTTGCTAAATGGGAATTTGAAAATACGTACTTAAAATAATTCGGAATGCGGAATGCGTAATTCGGAATTCGGGACGGAAAAAACAGGGCTCCCGACACGAGGCAAATGAAATGCGTGGTGGTGGGAAAGAGGAGGAGCAACGAAGCGATTGAGTCAGCAAATATATTTGCTGACGGATGATGCGAAGTTTGCGAGGACGACGAAAGGTGGTGATAAAATGACTGAACTTATTGCGGCGGTGCTTGCGGTGCTTATATACCGTCTTGGTGTGTACGATGCAGGTGTCAAAACAAAGAAAAAGAAAAGCGAAAACAGTTACGACGTTTTAATGGCGAACATCGAACGCTACGACGGTACGGCGGACGGACAGAAATCAATTCGGAATTCGTAATTCGTAATTCGGAATTGCGGGACGGATAAACAGGGCTCCCAACACAAGGCAGAACGAAGTGCATTGTGTTGGGAAGAGGACGAGCAACGAAGCAAGTGAAATTTTGCGGATAGCAAAATGGAACTAAGCGAAGTTTGTGAGGACGACGCCGTCCCCTACAATGATAAGGAGTTTGTGAGAAAGGAAATGAAATGGATAATAAAATTTTAATAAAGAACAAGATGAATGAAATTCTGTGGGGAGATACGGATATGCTTGCAAGAAAGTATATCGGCAGAAGTGCTGACACTATGAACAGCAAAGATAAGGATAAGGCTCTGGCAGATATTTATATGTCTTTCAATGATGAATTGAAGAAATCAAAAGAAGTGAAAAGCGACGTTGCTTTGAGAAGAGAGCAAATCGACAACGAAATGAAGAATATCCGAAACCGTGACAGAGATGAATTGCTGTCACAGAGGATAAGAAATTATGACCCGTCAATAAGTATTAAGGAGAAAGACGCCATTCTCGGTAAGATTTACGATGGATTGCAGAATGAAAGAAAGAAACTTGATAAGTCATCCGGCAAAACGACTACTCTTAAGCCTGAAATAGAATTTTTGCCTGACAGAATCGGCAAGCCGGAAATAAAGACTTTACCCGAAACGGTTGAAGAACCGGAAATAACAACTCTGCCGGGCAGACCGGGGCAGGATAACGGGTATACAAATTATCCGTACTATTTTAATGAGGAGAAAACGAAAGGAAAAACGCCCGTAGAAGATTTTTTAAGAGGAACTGGTGTTAAAAACACAAACGAACCAAGCGTTAAAATGCTTTCAAACAGGTCAGACATACAGCCTATGAAGTATTCGATGACCACAAATAATGAAAATAAGAATACAGCATCAGAGAATGGTTTCTTTAATAATATGTTTGGTAAATTAGGTGATACACTTAACGATATTGCTTACGATATTGCTGATTCAGCACCAAAAAAGATAAAAGAAACTTTAGTACAGTATGGCAGAGAAAATGATCCTCCGTATGATACAAGTATCTTGCTTTCAGAAGATGATTTAGGATATAATAAACAGGACATTAAGTTTGTCGGCGGTTATTATGATGAAAAAGGAAACTGGCATTATTGGGATAATTGGATGCGAACAGGAGATTACAAATATGCAACAGATCCTATGCAGTTGTATCTGAACGGCGAAATAACCGAAGATGATCCTGAGTTTAAAAAGGCTGTGTCATGGTGGGCGAAGAACGGTGATTATACAATAAACGATCTTGGACATTATGAAAAGGATCAATCTGGAAGAGTAATAGGTGAGAATCCAAATGCTCAAAATTTTAACAGATACGATGATTATATCCTTGCATTTACAAATTATGTTAATAATAAATTTGGTGAAGATATAGATCCTACCGATATAAAGGCTTACGTACATACAGAAAGCAAAATGGGATATTTTACTGAAAACAATGGTTCAAGAGATGTTATGAAATCTTGCTATAATGGAGATTATGCTATATACCGATTGGCTGCAATTAAAGGACATGAAAAATATGATCCTAATGAAGGTACAAAGTATATACCTGTAGACGGATATGGTTTATTTAAGAGAGTGTGCAGACCGGGATTCTATGATGAAACAGCAATAACGCCACCTATGAGTATTTTGGGAGGCGTATTGTGGTATGCCGTGAGGAATGGGGATCATAACGGTGGTGGTGATCCTTTGTATATGGATAAAGTAAACCTTACAAAAGGGGAAATGGTATGAAAAAATTATTTTGTTTAATACTTGCGGTTTTATTGTGTCTTGCTTCGTGTGCTCAGCAGAAAGCACCTGTTGCAGAAACCGAAATTGTTGAACCTGAAATTGAACAGGAAACCGAACCTGAAATTGAACCCGAAATTGAAATTGTACCCGAACAGGAAACTCAACCGAAGCTTGAACTGAAGAATAACTATGGAGATTATCCACCTATGCAATCCCCTGAAATGATTGCAAGGTTTGAAAAGGTTTGGGACTTTAGTCAATACTATTATGAATGTTTTGACGTACTTGAATTTGAAGGAAAAACGTACGTCGTTGCACTTTCCGGCAATGACTGGTCTGTTCATATGTTTCTGCTCAATGAAGAAAACGGGAAAGAAACTCTTGAAGAAACGGCAGCAGAAGGCTCGAGATACTTTTTTGAAGTGGATTTCATAAATATATCGCAGGGTAAATTTATTGAGGCATACTGTGCAACTCATATGGGAAACGGTAATTTGCTACTCATTCCGATTGATGAACCTTCAAAGGAAAAATATGCCATTCCGGCAATAGGCGGACTTGGCGGACATGACTGGTTGGCACAATTTAACTACCTTTCCGAATATGGCTCCAATGCTACACGTTTCAAAAACGGGCATCTTGAGGCAGATTACCGTGACGTAAACGGTGACGGGCATACCGATATTGTTATGACAGGCATACAGGAAGTAAATAACCGTGATAGAACGGAAGTTGTGGCAGAGTACGATTGCAAATTTGTCTATATCTACGACGTGAACGAAGATGAGTTTATACTTGATGTGTCACGCAGTCGACATGATGAGTTGAAGTGAGCAAGAAGCACTCAAAGCAGGGTTGGAATATATAATTAAACAGGGTGGTTTTATGTATTGGATAGCTTTTATCTTTGCGTTTTTGCTGATAATCGCAAAGCCGAGCAGGTACAGCTGGTTCCGTGGCAGAGAATATGTCTGGAAGTATGATATATATTTTTCTACGTTTTTAGTAATATTCTTATATTCTGTGATAACATCATATTCTGCTGCCGAGGATCTGTCAGTTATTATTTTTGGCGGCGGTCACGTTATGGAAACGCTTGCAATAACAGCGGTTCTGCTCATCGTTTTACTCTTTTTTATCGGTGATTATTACATCACGTGTGCAAAAACTCTGTTTGAAGTGCAGGGTGAGGGCAGTTATGAAACGAACACCTGGCTGACGGGTGAGTGGAAAGTGATGTGGCTTTACATATTTATGTCAGACCTTTGTCTGTGTATGCTTTTACTCCTGCAAAAACTTGCAAACAACGTGGTTGACCTTTTGTTTGCTTCGTACGAGGTGTCGGTGGGTATACTTATTGCCTCTTTTGCACTAAAATGGGTTTTGTGTCTGCCACTTATCATTTTTGGGGCATATAAGGTCTTTGATACGATTTTTCACGAAAAAATAATGCTGATGTAGGGGGATATTATGGAATTAGTTTTATATTCGATATATGCTCTCTTTGCAGTGTCGGTTGTTATTGCACTCATAAAACGCTCACAGCGTACGGTTAAATTCTGCTCTTTTACCTTGTGTTCTTGTGTCGCTGCACAGTTTATGAAACTTGTGACGGAAGCGACGTTTCTTGCAACGGAAACAGAGCTTGGGGTATCACCCGAAATGCTTGACAAGCATGGGGATTTGATTTTCGGTATCGGTCTGGAAAGTAGTGCCGTCGTTGGGGGAATAGTAACACTTGGTTATATGGTCATATTCACAATATGGTATCTGCGAAGATACAGAGGTCTTGGAAATATAATTAAATTCAACGCGGTTGTTTTTGCTGTGTCTGCCCTGCTTGAAAGACTTTTTGACAGGCTGTTTGCACTTTTTCCGATAACTAATCTCTATGGATTTGCCAAAATCGGCATATTGCTTGCCGTAATGCTTCTTTTGAAGTTGCCCCTCGATTTAATTGCCGAAAAGTTTGGATGGACGGATGAGGAGTATTATTCATCGTATTCAAGCCGTGTGAAAGAGGGTTTTTCGGCAATCGGAAAATGGCTCTCAAAGGTGAGGGCGTATGCCGTGATACCGATTGTCCTCGGCGGCGGTATATTCTATCAGGCGTTTACAAGGCTGTTTACTTATGTCGCCGTGGTGCGAAGTACCGATTACACGTACGTTGATGTGAAAATGGCACAGGCTTACGCAGACGATATAAAAACGTACAGCATAATCGGGGCGGTGATAGCCGTGGCTTTGCTGTTCGTGTGGTACGTGGGCAGACTCAATTTTGCTTTTGCAAATAAGGAAAATCAGTTGTTATTCCACGTGTATTTAGTCGGCGTTATGATTGTTTTTGCCGTTTTGGTATACGCACTTCTGTGGCTGATACCGCCGGCATTAACCCGTGAGAGACTTTCACTTCAATGTGCTTTGCAGGGTCTGTTTTGTCTGCCCGTTTTATGCTTTGTCATGCACAGACTTTTCACCGCTTTGATAGAAAAAATAAAGTACAAGGTGTAAAAATGAAAAAGTTTTTTAAAATACTTTTCTGGTCGGTGCTTATATTTACACTGCTTATAAAGGCTCTGCTTATATCACTTGATCTGCACTGGAATCATACTCAGTATCTTTACGACCTGCCGGGCAGTGTGTGGTACTGTGAGGAAAGCAATATGAAGGCGACGGTTTACTGTCCGTACGGAGAGACGCCGTATATGTTAATAGTTGACCTTGATGACGGTAAGGAATATAAAGTGGATTCGATTGGTGATGATAATATGTATCTTCACAAGGGCAATCCCAACACCGAAAATGATATCGTGGTTGCAAACAGCTTCTGTCGTTGTGGTACAGACGTTGAAGTTAAAAGGACTTTCCTCAATATAAAACGCTTTACGATAAAGGTTGCAGACGGATGCTGGCATTTTCCGTGTGATGCTACCTTCGTACCCGATAAGGACGGTGTCACGGAAAATATTTCCGTGCCCGAGTTGCCCGAACTGCCCGTTATAAAGCCGAATCCGCATATCGAGAAAAGGCAGGCTTTGCCTCTTGCGAAAGAGGATGAATATCTGCTTGAGGCATTTAAACAAAGTGAAGAAGAAGGTATTACCCACTTTGAAGTGCTCGAAATCGAAGAGGAAAAGTACGTCTTTGCAAAAGTTTACGGCTGGGATTTCGGCTATTTGTATAAAGTTATAGAAAACGAAGCGGAAATCGAGTTTGAATATGCCGATTTATACGGTCATCCCGATTGGTTTGAACTTGGCGTAGCAGAAATGTCACAGGGCAGGTTTTTAACGGCGGTAAGTGCCTCGTATGCGGGAAACGGTGGGCTTTTGCTCGTCTCGGATGAAGCAGAGTACGGCGATTGGCGCACGATTGGCATATGCGGTTCGATGTACGGCAACGAGTGGATTGAAGGCTTCAATTACGTTGATGAATACGGTGCAAACGCCGTCGGCTATTATGGTGGGCATATGACACCGAGTTATAAAGACGTTGACGGTGACGGGAATACCGACATAGTGCTCACGGGTGTACAGTTTGTGCGAAACCGTGCGAGAACCGGCATCGTAGCAGAATATGACTGTGAATACGTCTATATCTACGATATGAACGAAGATGAGTTTATACTCGACGTGTCAAGAAGCAGACATGATGAGTTGAGGTGAGAAATAAGGTGGGGTAGTATGAAAAAGTTATTTTGTTTAATAGTTGCGGTTTTGTTGTGTCTTGCTTCGTGTGCTCAGCAGAAAGTGCCTGTTGCAGAAACCGAAATCGTTGAACCTGCAATTGAAACGAAAACCGAGCCTGTAATTGAAATTGTGCCTGAACTCGAGCCCGAACCGGTACCCGAACCGCCCGTTATAAAACCTAATTATTATAACGGTCCCAAGGTGCAACCGAAACTCAAAAGTAAGCATCAGTATCTTTTTGATGCTTACGATAAAAGTGTGGACGGTATTGCAGGCTACTTTGAGGTGCTTGATTTAGGTGGTAAAAGGTACGTGCTTGCGACGCTTAAAGACCATTGGTACGGAGAGCTCTTATACGTAAACGAGAGTGGCGATGAGATTGTCTTTGAAGAAACTGCGGCAGGCGGTTTTATCGACTGTCTGGACGTGGAGTACGTGGAGATATCGCAGGGAAATTTCATCGCTGCGATATGCACGTCGCACGTGGGAAATGGTCCTTTGCGACTTATTCCCATTGATGAGCATACCAAAACGTCTTATGAAATACCTGCAAGCAGAGCTATGTTTGGTAATGAATGGCTGGAACAGTTTAATTATGTTGAGCAGTTCAGTTATGATGCAACCGATTTTTACGGTGGGCATATGACACCGAATTATAAAGATGTTGACGGTGACGGGCATACCGACATCGTGCTCACGGGTGTACAGTTTGTGCGAAACCGTGCGAGAACCGGTATTGTAGCCGAGTACGACTGCGAATACGTTTATATCTACGATATGAACGAAGATGAGTTTATACTCGACGTGTCAAGAAGCAGACATGATGATATACACGGCACCTGAAAAGGTGCTGTGTATATCAATTCGGAATTCGGAATGCGTAATTCGGAATTAAGGAAGAAATTCCTTTGCGGAATTTCATTTTTAAAACTCAAAAAAACAGAACAAATGTACTTAAAATAATTCGGAATGCGGAATGCGTAATTCGTAATTATGGTAGATTTTTGCATTGCAAAAATCATTGAATTGCGGTTCGTCGAAAATCGCCGAACTCTACGATGTAGGGTGCAGCATTTATGATGCACCGCTAAAGTGATGAAAATAATTTTAATTATGGAACGAAAAAACAGGGCTCCCGTTGCAAGGCAGAACGAAGTGCGTTGCAATGGGAAGAGGACGAGCAACGAAGCAAGTGAAATTTTGCGAATAGCAAAATGAAGCAAAGCGAAGTTTGTGAGGACGAGAAAGGAGATTTATATGAAAATAAGAGACATTCAGGCTTGGGACCTTTATACCCAGATTAAAAATCAGCACGAGCAGACGGGTCTGTTTACCATGACAGACCGCTGTCACAATTTCTACGTCGGCGACCAGTGGCGTGGCTGCGAGACGGGCGGTGAAAAATTGCCCGTACTCAACCTGATAAAGCCTATCGTTGACCACAAGGTCGCAACCGTCGCACAGAACAAACTGTCCATTGCGATAAATCCGCTCAACGTGGGCGAGGATTTCTCCAGCGCACAGATGATATGCTCAAAGCTTACCGAGCATATGGCTCAGATGTGGGAACAGCACAAAATGGACAGACGTCTCTGGGACGTATGCCGTAATGCCGCCATTACCGGCGACAGTTATATGCTTTTCTACGACGGCAAGGGAAACGGTCAGATTCTTGACCGTACACAGATTTATCTTGCCGATGAACAGAACCGCTCTCTGCAGGAGCAGAAATTTATAATAATCAAAGAGCGACGCTTTGTCGAGGACGTAAAGCGTGTCGCAAAGGCTAACGGTGTCGATGCATCCTTTGTCACGGCTGACTCCGATACGACCGACGAACTCGGCAACACCAAAGAGGTAAAGGGCGATTTCGGCAAGGTGTCCTGTATTCTTATGCTCTGGCGTGACGAGGACGGCTTTATTCACCGCTGCCGTGCCTGCAAACTCTGCGTTTTTGAGCCCGACTCGAATACGGGACTGACGCTCTATCCGATTGCATCGTTCCTGTGGAACGAGAAAAAGGGCTCGGCTCGTGGCATAGGCGAGGTTGAGCCGATTATCGCCAATCAGATTGAAATCAACAAGCAGAATGCCCGTATGATTATGGCGTCAAAACTTGCAAGTTATCCCAAAATTGCCTACCGCAAGGGTACGGTGTCAAATCCTGCTCAGCTTGAAAGCGTGGGCGGTGCTATCGAGGTTGACGACGTCAGTGTATCCGCACTCTCGGATATGGTAACCTATCTCTACCCGGCGTCGATGTCCTCCGACGTGCTTAACATATGGTCGAATCTCTACCAGCGTACCAAGGACCTTGCAGGTGCTTCGGATGCCGCACTCGGTATGATTGACCCGTCCAAAGCATCGGGTACGGCGATTATTGCCGTAAAATCGCAGGCGGCACTTCCCTTAAGCAGTCAGATGGCGGGCTTTAAGCAGTTTGTAGAGGACGTCGCTCACATCTGGTGGGACCAGTTCCTCGCCTACAATCCGCAGGGTATGAAAATTACCGTTACGTACAACGGTCTTCCCCGTGAGGAACTCGTCACGGCAGAGACGTTGAAGGCACTTCGTATCAGAACGAGGGTTGACGCAACGCCCGACAGCCCCTTTGACAAATATGCCCAGGAGCAGAGCGTTGAACGTGCGCTCACCTCGGGTATGATTACCTTTGAGGAATACGATTCTACCCTTGACGGCAGCAGTATAGCACCCAAGGCGAAGTTTGAAGCGGTGCTTGCAAAGAGAGCGGAAAATAATTCGGAATTCGGAATGCGGAATTCGTAATTATGGTAGAAATTCCTTTCGGAATTTCATTGAATTGACACCTCATCCACCGCAAGCGGTCCCCCTTCCCCTCAAGGGGAAGGCTATGGGTGGGATAGAGGACGAGGGAGGTTTTATGGCTAAAAAGAAAAATAAGAATTTAAAAGAATGTATGCAGTTTCTGCTGGCGGCTCAGTGCTCGGGTGAGGCGGTGCAGTCACTTAAAGAAAGGTTCTCTTTAAGCGATGACGAGGCTACGGGCACTATGCTCGTTGCCGCGGCTCTGCTCAGCAGGGCACAAAACGGCGGTGACGTGTCGGCGGTAAAAGAAATCCGCTCTATTATCGACAACTCGGCTGAACTTAAGGATAATAAACTTGAAATCGTTATTAAAAATGCGTGAAATTTAGGAAAATCGAAAAAAGGTATTGACAAAACCGAAAAATCCGAGTATAATGATGATGATGAAACGAGGCGTTTCATCATCAATGAATTGCCTTACGGCATGAATTGAAATTTAAAATTTCATGAATTAAGCCTTCGACTCATGAATTGCACCTTTGGTGCATTAAGGCAATTCAATTCATGGAGCGAAGCGAGAATTCATGACAACGATAGTTGTCAATTCATCATCAGAGATATGTTGCTTTACGGCAACGTGACGGTAGAAATTCCTTTGCGGAATTTCATTGAATTACAATGTAGGGTGCAGCATTTATGATGCACCGTTAACGGAAATTCAATTGATTTGTAGGGGAGGGGCTTGCTCCTCCCGATAATGATACAAGTTTGTGACAACGACGCCGTCCCCTGCATTATGATGCTTGTATAAGGAGAAGAGTATGACTGAAGCTGAAAAAGCATTTAAGGAAATAAAAGAAAATCCCATTATTCTTGATTTTACGGGATGCGAGTATCCGTCACAGATACATATGATTTTAAAAGAAAAGTTCGGTCTGCCCGATTATTACGGAGAGAACTGGGATGCGCTGTGGGACTGTCTGGATGGTTTGTTTTACGGCAGAGGCGATTATAAGGTTGAAATATACGGCTTTTCATCTCTTTCGGAAGAAGGCAGGGAATATTGTATACCTATGCTTGAGATTTTTGAAGACGTGCATAAGGATACACCCAACGTAATATTTGAACTTATATCATAAAATACAGAGTGCTGAAAGGCACTCTAAAAAATCACTAAAAAACAGAACAAATGTATGGCAAATTGAAAGTTGAAAATTGAAAGTTGAAAATTGAAAGTGGAAAATTAATGAAGAAATTTTGGGACAAAATTTCAACCGAAATTGTCAATTTTACATTTTCCATTGTCCATTGAATCGAGGGTTTTATGATAGAAGTTAAATCAGGCTGCAAGGGCTGTTTTTACTGGCGGGAGTTATACGATGATTTGTTTGCCTGCCACTATATGCTTCATACCGGGCAAAGACGTCCGTGTGAAGCGGGAAAGAAATGCAAGGTTAAATCAATTCGGAATTCGTAATGCGGAATTACGAAATGCTTTTAAAATTTAGAAAATAATGTTACAATTAAGGAGGGTAAAAATAAATTGTATAATATTGAAAGAACTATACACAGGACTTATGACCCCATTTTAAATAGTGTGGAGAGACAAAAAAGAACTATAAAAAATGACGGTTCACCAGATGACTTGTTTCGTATTGCCAAATTACAGGGAATGCTGAACAATACCGTCTTAAAAATAGAAAACAACGAAAAATTAAAAGAAGACGGTGTTTTTGGAGACAAGACAAAAAATGTGTATGATGTTGTTGAAAACGGAGATGCTGATTCAGAACGTATAAGACAGGCGTTGAAACATAATAACATAAACCTTGTAAATTATGGATTGTCGTTGCAAAAAGAAACGGAATCAAAAGGGTATTCAGATAATATCCAAGATAAACTTAAAGTTGCCGATTATCAAAGAAAACTTAATGATGCCGGTTTTACAGATGAAAATGATAAACCGTTAAAAGAAGACGGCGTTTTCGGAGATAAAACAAAAGGTGTAGTTAATTCGTATATCTGGGAAGACGGCAATCAGGGAATAATACTTCTTAGTTCAAAATCGGGCAGAGGAAGAGGAAAAGGAAATAATAATACAAGAAAAGATAAAAGGCACGGCAGTGAAAACAGACAGCCAAGCGGTGATAGAGAGAGGAATATTGGACATCCTGAGGGCGAAGAACATAGCAGAGTTCCAAAAGGTGCAGGAAGCAGAGGCTCAAATGGTTTCAACAGAATAGAAGCTGAAGACGTGGGGAAGGCTGTCGTTGGAGGAGCTGCTGCTGTAGGTGCAGGATATCTTATATACAGGGGTATTCGTATGTTGCCTTCTTTGTTACCGCCGCTTTGGTGGACGATACCTGTAAATCTGGCAACGCCATAATAAAAGTGAGGTAAGGGTATGAAAAAGATACTTGAAAACGGTATAGTAATACATAGTTTTGACCTGCCCGATACAAAGTCGGTGACAGTACTGCTGTCTTTTTACGGCGGTGCGGCGTGGGAAAAACGCTCTCAAAAGGGCATAACGCATCTCGTAGAGCATCTTTGTCTGAGACGAGTTGCAGGTAAAAAACAGAGCGATATTTATTATGATATTGAATCCGTAGGCGGTATTTTGCGTGCGGTGACCTATCGTGACCGTGTGGTATTTGAAATTACTCTGCCTAAAGAGCATCTTTTAAGAGCACTATCTTTTTTGCGTGATATGTTTGAAGATAACGGCTGGACAAATGAGGATATCCGCAGAGAAAAAGCAGTCGTTTGCCGTGAAATAGCATCGTCAGGCGACTGGTGCTATAAGCGTATGATATACGACTTTTTCGATGAGCAGCCTCAGGGTGATTATATCTGTGGTACTGAAAGCAAGGTAAAAAGATTCAGTAAAAATGACCTTATAAAATGGAAGGACAGATTGTTTTGTACTGAGGGAACGGAAATTGTTGTTGCGGGTGTCATAACAGATATACCTGAAAAGCTCTTTGGTGACTTAGAGACGAAAAAACAGACTTTTTGTGAGGATATTTCCCCTAAGTATTTCCTTTGTCGTGAAGAGTGTGACGATCGTATATACACCTATGATAGCAATAGGCTGTGGGTTGTACTGAATTTTGATATTCCGAAAGAGTATATAAAATGTGCAAGGCTTCTTAAAGATACGTTGTGTGGAAATCTGTATTCGCCTTTTCTTCTTACATTAAGAGAAGAACTTGGATTAATATACGAGGTTTCTGCTGACGTACAGGAATATACATTTGGCGGTCTTATGTATTTTATGTTTGAGGTGCATTCTGACAAGGCGAAACACTTTACAGAACAACTTGCAACTATTATTGCACAGGAAAAAAACTGCTTATGCAAAAAAGCGTTTGAATGTGCGTATGCCTACATGAATGACGGTTATAAATCATTAAGTGACATGGCATATTCTGTATTCTGCAACAGTACGGAATTAACGTACAAAGAAGTGGCAGGGAGTGCAAAAACTATTTTTAAGCCCGAAAATATGCGTGTTATGTTTTACGACGTGCCGGAAGATACGGCAGATAGTTTAAAAGGAATGAGTAAAATTTTAAGAAATAAATTGGAGAAAGATATATGAATTATTTACCGATAGGCAGTGTTGTTACTCTTCAGGGTGGCAGTCAGCCGATTATGATATACGGAAGAAAACAGATTGATGAAAATGATGGCGAGTGGGACTATCTGGCCTGCATGTATCCGGAAGGGAATCTGGGAGAAAAATACAACGTATTTTTTGATCATAAGGATATAGAAAATGTCCTTTTTAAAGGCTATGATACGGTCATTGACAGAGAAATGCAGAAATTTTTGAATAACTGATTATAGAGCGACTTTACTGTCGCTCTGTAAAATGACCAAAAAACAGAACAAATGTATGGAAAGGACAACGACGTATGGAAAATTTTAATGCAGTGAACGATGCACAGGGTAGAGTCGTGGACACCCACAACACAACGACTGATTCAGGCGTAGACAATGGGGAGGTCGCCGTACCCCGTCAGAGCGTAGAAACAAACGCCGCTTTTGCGTCCATGCGACGCAGTATGCAGCAGGCACAGCGTGAAAAGAATGAGGCTATCAAGGAGATGAACAGAATCAAGTGGCAAAACGATAATGCCGTTAGCATTGGGAGAGATAATGCCGAGATGTCATCACTTAAGGCTCAACTTGAAGCGTACAAAAGCAGGGAGTGTCAGAGGCAGTTTGCATCCGACCTTGAGGAAATCAAAAACGAGTTTCCCGCGGAAAATGCAAACAGCATTGAGGACCTCGGGCTCACCTTTATCAAACTCAGAGCATGCGGAGTTGATAATCTCACCGCTTACCGTGCCATTGCAGCAGACAGGCATTTGCCTGCCGATATAGGCAGAGTTGGGGCGGATGCCTCACAGGGTGAAAGACTGTTCTCATCGGAGGAGTTGGACGCCCTGTCTAAAGAACAGTTAAGTAATCCGAGCGTGTTAAAGCTTGCTTTAAAATCGATGAGAAAACTGAAGTAAAACACACGTGTTTTACAATTCGGAATTCGTAATGCGGAATTCGGAATTAAGGAAAGAAACTTCTGCGAAGTTTCGATTGGATTGACAATCCCTCCGTCACTTCGTGACACCTCCATAAACAGGGCTCCCATTGCGAGGCAGAACGAAGTGCGTTGCAATGGGAAGAGGAGGAGCAAGGGAGCAGGCGAAGCTTTTGCGGATAGCAAAACGAAGCAAAGCGTACTTTGTGACGACGACACAAGGGAGGCTTTAGAAAAAAGAAAGGAAAGAAAGATATGAGTAATAATTACAAATCATTTAAACCGACAATATGGAGCAAATTTATCGAGCAGACGCTCGGAAAGTACACAGTTTTTGAGGATGACTGCAACTACAGATTCAAGGGCGAGGTAGGCAAGGGAAAGACGGTTAAGATTCTCGGCGTCACACGCCCCACGATAGGCGATTACACGGGTGAAAGGATTGCTGACCCCGAAGTTTTTGACGGCGTGGAGCAGGAACTTAAAATCGACCAGGCTAAATACTTCAACTTTATGATTGACGACGTCGATGAGGCACAGTCCGTCGAGGGCGTTATGGAGGCTTTCATTGACGAGGCTTCCAAGGCAATGGCTGAATGCCGTGATTCATACATCGCAGAAATTATCGCTAAGGGCGTTGATGATGACATGGTGTCCGAATATACTCTTGCGGATATGGACAAGACCGCAGTCAAGGCGGCTATTGACAAGGGTATTCAGAAGCTCTGGGAAAACGGCGTTTCACAGAAGGATGACATTACTATTTATTTAAATCCTGCAATGTACCTTCTTTTCCAGGAGTACATCACCGAAACCAAGACCGACAACGACCAGGCTATTGCTTCGGGCATTCTCGGCAATTATGCCGGTGCTAAGGTCAAGATGAGCAACAACTTCTACAATGAAGACGGCACCGAATATCTTTTCATCAAGACAAAAAAGGCGGTTGCCTTTGCAAGCGGTATTGACGAAACCGAGGCTTACAGACCCGAAGGTCTTTTCTCGGATGCAGTCAAGGGCCTCAACACCTACGGCGGTAAGGTCATCAGACCCCGTGAAATGTACGTTATTAAGGTGGCGTAAATCTAATTCGGAATTCGGAATGCGGAATTCGGAATTGACACCTCATCCGTCACTTCGTGACACCTTCCCCTCAAGGGGAAGGCTTGGGGTGACAATCAGATGAAAAGAAAGGATATGAAAACGGATAAGATATGACTTTAACAGAGGCGAAAAAGAAGGTTTACTCTCTGCTTGACGAGTATTCGGTGGGCGGAGAGGTTGAACTTGATAAGGATATAGAAATACGGCTTAACTGTCTTTTTGATATGTGTCAGAAGAATCTTGCCTCACTTGCACCGATACGAAAACTGATTGAAGTGCCTGAGGGCGAGTGGAAAAAGGGTGTAAAAATCATAAAATATCTGGCAGCCTTTGATATGCAGGGAAATCGGATTTATCCGCAGATTATGGGGGATACACTCATTCTTCCGTGTGAGGCAAGACTTGACATATTGACTCTGCCCGAGGATATAACTGACGATACCTGCGAATTTGAAATTAAAGAGGCTTTGCAGGAGTGTATGCCCTACTGGGTGGCGGCATCGCTCTGCACGGTTGATATGGTGACATCCCCGTCAAACCTGATGTCACAGTTTAACGCTATGGTGGCGGCTGCAATTAAGGCGTCATCACCGTATACGGGGACGGTGGAGGTCATATGAAAAGAACGAAATATACGCCAATGAAGGGTGCAGACTTTACAAATGAGCCTGCACTCGTTGACAATGACAGGGCACCGATATGTGAAAACATCATCCCCGACCATGCAGGCTATCCAGAAAAACGACCGGGGTGGCGAATGCTTCGTGAATACGAAAATAAAATCTACGGTCTGCACAAGTATACCTTTGGCGGTGTTACGAAAATGCTCGTACACGAGGGGACAAAACTCTGGATTGACGGTGCGACAGAGCCTCTCTGCGAGGATATGGCAGAGAACGTGAGCAGGTCGTATCAAAATGATGATGACCTTATTATTTTGGACGGGCAGAATTACCGTGTTTACAGCGAAAAGAATCTTGAAAAACTCGGTACACCCTTTATCACACCTCAGATGGAGGGTGCCGTCCTTTATCATAACGGCTGCATAGACGTTATAGCGGTGTATCAGCAGTTTACGGGGAACGAAAAGAAAACGTGGCAGACTTATGAAGAAATGTCGGGTGCAACCGAAATTTTAAAACCTGCAGATAAAACCGTTTTTAAAATGGAAAATGCCGGTTGGTACACGTGGGTTATAAAATATACCGACCCCGACGGTAATGAGGCACAGAAGGGCTTTACCTTCCACTCTTCCGTAAATGAAGAAGTGACGGATAAAAGCTTATACATATGCAAGGAAGAGGGTACGAACAATGCCGTATTGACGTATGATGAGTCCGTATACGAAAGGCTCGATTATATAGAGTGGGCATACGTCGGGGAAGAGGATATTGCCTATAGCAGTACCGGAAGTCCCTTCAAAGACTGTACGGACATACAACGTGTCACACTTGCAAATAACGGCTTTAAAATACATATGCCAAAGGCAGGATTTTACCGTTTTCAATGTGGGTTATATACAAACACATTTGATTACAAGAGTGCGGTATTTACCCTCTATGCAAATGAGTACGAAAACGGTTTCAACCTTTACAAAATGGGGAAAGACGACGAGATAAACCAAGCTAAAAGCGGTGGAAAGTACACGGACGGCGGGGCGTATATACCGACGACCAGCATAAGCAATACGGCGAGATTATACGACAGCAGTGGTACTTTACCGACGGTTATGAACGGTGTCGGTTATGAGGGTGTTAACAAGCTTTCACCGTGGCGGAGGATGACGGCAGTAGGCCGTGGAGGAACTGACTGGCAGTTGATTGTGCTTGATGACAACTACTGCGGTGACCTCGTCGGAAACGAAATGACGTGGGGTTCGGGTACGGCTGCATATCGATACAAACTTACAAAATGTATAGTATTTGTAAACGGTGTAAGGTGCGAGGTTGCCGCACATGTTGATACGAAAACGGGTGAAATGACCGACGGCAATCCCAATCAGAACAATGAACTGAAGGAGTTTGGTGTAAACGGTCAGTTCATACGGAAAAACGTTATCTGTCTATATGGTATTGATATGACACCGCCCGTTGTCGGCAGGGACAATATAGAAGTATATTACGTTGCCGAGGCGGACAAGGATACCGACATTGCAAAATGCACCGTCATTTCCGAGTATGACAACAATCTGTTCGTTACGGGCAACCCCGACAAGCCTAATTTTGACTGGCACAGCTACGTCGAAAACCCGTATTATTTTCCTGATTTGAACTATCAGAAATTCGGTGACAATACCGCCGTGCTCGGCTATATAAACACGGGTGAATATCAGGCGATTGTCAAGGCTGACGGCGCGGCAGGCGGAAGCATTTACATAAGAAGCGTTGCCGAGTTTAACGGGGAACGTGCATATCCCGTAAAACAGATGGCTTCGGGTGTCGGCGGTGTGAGTAAGGACGGTTTCTGCTCACTCATCGGGGATGACCTTATGCTCACAAAGCAGGGAATTTTTGCATTTACAACGATAGATATGACGGGGGAGAAAACGCTCTCAAACCGAAGCTGGTACGTTGACGGAAAACTCACCAAAGAAAACCTTTCAAATGCAAATATGTTCGTGTGGCAGGGCAAGTGTATGTGTGCGGTTGAGGACAGGGTTTATATACTCAATGCGGAAAGCTCAATGTCGAGAAACCACAAATACGACACGCTCTACGACTGCTACTTCTGGACGGGCATCCCGATTGAAAGGGTACTCGTTATAAATGATGAATTTTTCTTCTCAAATGGATGTAAAGTGTGTCGCCTTAACACCGATAGAGACGAGAAAGAACGCTACAACGATGAAGGTATGCCGATAGTTGCACGTTGGGGAACGAAACTTGACGATGACGGCGACATTACCCGTTACAAAACTATGATAAAAAAGGGAAACACCGTTACGGTGAAGCCGTATGCAAGGTCATCGGCAAAGGTGTACGTGCGTACCGAAAACGACGTCGAAAAAGAGGTTAAAAAAGGCTATGCCGATATATTCGATTGGGAGAATATAGATTTTTCCAGACTTACCTTTTTAACAAGCAAGACGCTTCGTGAAATCATAGTAAATTCAAAGGTAAAAAAATATAAGCGACTGCAGTTTATAGTTGAGAATGACGTTGTTGGCGAGGGCTTCGGCATCATCGAGATAAACAAGCATTTCGCTTACGGAAACTTTATAAAGAGGTGATTTGATGTTTGAAAAAATAACAGGACTTGGGGACAACTGTGTGAGTAAAGCCCCTGATATATTAAAGGGCACCGCAGCGGACAACAAGGCGTTATTCGACAGGTCGGCAAATGTCATCGTGACAGCCTTCAACAAACTTGTCGATGAACTTGGTGACATAGAAACCGCACTTGACGGCATTATATCAATTCAGAACTCATTGACGGGCGGTGATGCTTAATGAGTATAGCAGAAAAGCTTACAACCATAGCCGAAAATCAGCAAAAGATTTACGAGAAAGGTGTGAATGACGGTTGCACTGCAGGAGCAGACGCACAGCGTAAAGCCTTTTGGGACGTTTTGCAGAATTACGGAAAAAGAACCGATTACAGTTATGCTTTTTACGGTGAGGTCTGGACCAAAGACACTTTTAAGCCTATTTATGATATAAAACCCACAAACGCTTGTTATATGTTCGCATATTCTCGCATATATGAAAACTTTGCCAAACTTCTGAGGGATTTGGGCGTAACGCTTGACTTGTCAAAGGCAACCAATGTTGAAGCGTGTTTTGCCGAAAGCGACTTTAAAAGATTGGGGATAATCGATACGACTTCGGCGGACGTATTATCCAAGTTGTTTCTTTATGCAACCTCTCTTATAGAAGTAAACAAGTTGATTTTAAGAGATGATGGGTCACAGTCACTTCACAGAGCGTTCGGAGGGTGTGGTAATCTGGTAACTCTGAATATTGAAGGGGTTATCGGAGGAACGACTTTTGACGTAAGTGCTTCGCCTTTGTTAAGCAAAGAAAGTATCAAGTCGATAATAAACGCCGTTTCGACAACGAAGGCAACAACAATAACGTTGTCACGGACCGCGGTAGAAACAGCCTTTGGCAGTTTAACAAGTACCGAATGGCTCAACCTTAGAAACACAAGACCGAAGTGTACGGTAGTATTAGCGTAAGGAGAATAAAATGACAGAAAGAAAAGTTTTATATGCCGATGAGGGCAAATATCTCACCAACGGTGAGGTGTACGGAAAGGTGATATTCCTTTCCGAAGCGGACGATATGGCAAATTATACGGAAATCACGGACGAGCAGTACAAGGCTTTGACGGATACGGAGGATTAAATATGAAAGAAAAATTCTCACGACTTATAAACGTAAAATCAATAGTTACACTGCTTTTAACAGTTGTGTTTGGCTTTCTGGCTGTCCGAGGTGACGTGTCGCAGGAGGTTATGACGATATACACAACGGTTATTGCTTTCTACTTCGGCACACAGCACGAAAAAAGAGAGAAAGATGAATGGAAGCAATAAACGAATTATTAAGACTTGATTTTACCACGTTTATTCTTTCGGTGTTCGTCATAATGTCCGGTTTAATTGCTGTGTACACAACCGTTGTTAAGTTCTTTGACATCATCGGGAAACCGATAAAATGGGTTAAGAAAAACAACAAAGACCACGATGCTATTATCCGCCTTGAAGGGAAACTCAAAGAATTTGCAGACAACAGAGTCCGTGACCGTGAGCAGTCTTTTGAAATACAGAAGAAACTTGTAGATGCTCAGAATAAAATTTCTGATTCGATGCAAGGTCTTGTTAAAAAGTTTGACGAGTTCAAAACCGACACAAATAACAGATTCAACTCAAACGAAGAAAAGGAAAACAAAAGAGTTCGTGCCGAACTCAAAAACAGTATCAGTGAGATTTACAGAAACCACCATGCAACAGGGGAAATCAACGATATAGAAATCGAGACGCTCGAAGACTTGATTGAAGAATACGAAAGTGCGGGCGGTGAAAACAGTTTCGTTCACAGCCTTGTGCAAAAAGAAATGTACGCATGGAAAAAAGTAGAGAGGGAGTGAATAAATGTATCCCGTTAAAAATTACAAAATCACCTGCAAATACGGCGTCAAAGGTGGCTGGAAGTGCGGTTACCACTGCGGTGTGGACCTTATCCCTACCGACAAGGACTACAATATTTACGCACCTGTAAAGGCAACCGTCTTTACAGTAAAAACAAATCATTCCTCTTACGGAAACTACGTCGTTTTAAAGCATACGGACGGATATTTTTCACGTTATGCTCACCTTGACAGCATAGCCGTCAGAAAAGGGCAGACGGTTAGCGAGGGGACGCTGCTCGGCGTAATGGGTAACACGGGCAATTCGTCGGGCAGACACTTACATTTTGAGGTGCACCGTGGCACGTCAATGGCGTATCCCGCAAATACCGACCCTATGAAATATATTCAGCCGACCGACATTGCCGACATAGCAAAAGAACTTGCCACACTCGGCATTGTGAGTGATACGGCAGGTCTTATCAAAGAAGTAAAAAAAGAGCCGTGTGGCAGACTCTACTGGGTTTGCCGTAAGGCTCTCGCATACATAAGGAGGAATAATTTATGACATTAGAAGACGCTTTAAAAGAAAAAGTACCCGCCCCCAATGCTAAGGCTTGGGTGCCGGGGCTTGGAACGGTAGGAGCATATATTGACCCCAAAACAGGAAAGACACAGAATGAATTACCGGTGGGTTCGATTGTAACTCCAAATGGAAGCAGCAGGAGTTGGAAAATCACGGGCGGTACTGCAGGCAATTATACATCAAAACTTGTGGAGAACCCTGCACCGTCAGCAACAGGCGGTATAACGTCCGCAGGCACACAGACGGTCGAGGATATGTACGGCAAAGCACTTAATGATATGACCGTCGGGCAGAATAATCTGACGAAAATGGCGATAAATCAGCTTGAAAGTCAGAAAAATGGCGTTCATAATGCCTACGACGCCTCTGCAAGAAACGCCTACACCAACTATATGATGAACAACAAGGATTTAAATGAAGCGCTTATCCGTGCGGGTCTGTCCGAGGGCGGTATGAGCGAAAGCTCACAGGTTGCCTCAAACGCCGCATACGGTGCCGAGCTTACGGCAAATGAGATTGGCAGAAATCAGGCAATCAGCGACATCGACTCGCAGATAGCCGACGTTCGTTACAAGGGCGAAGCGGCAATTCTCGATGCGAAAAACAAGCTTAATCTCGACAAAATCGGCTATCTGACCGATAAGGAAAAGAGAGAACAGGACAGAGCGTGGGAAAATGAGGACCGTGCCGACACGAATTATCACACTTATCAGAAAAATGCACTTGGAACGTTGCAAAGTCTGGCAAGTATGGGCATTACAAATCCGCCGAAAGAGCTTCTTAATGCACTCGGCCTCACTCCCGAGCAGTACAAGCAGATGATCAAATATTATAAAGAGAAGTAAGAGAGGGGAAATTCCCCTCTCTTTCAGGAAAGGACTTTAAAAACAAACAAAATAATGCTAAAATTAAGGAGACCGAATGAGAAAATATCAAAATACCAGCAACGTTATAGCCGATGCGAAAGATTATTTCAGAGGCAATATATCGGAAGATAACATGAAAAACATATTGCAGATTAAACTTAAGTAAACGTAAAAGGGGCGGTTTTGTGGATTGGAGATTTTTTTGGATAATGGTTGGTATAGTGTTGCCTGTATTTGTTTTTTTGGCGATAGGAAGAGGGGTTCACAGAGATCAAATGATCAAAAACAAGCCCCTGCCGGAGTGGTATGTCAAATATGTTGAGCCAATAAGTGAAACACTGTATTTACTTATATCGCTGATTCTTGTTTGCTTGTTTTCCTGTAATACAGCGAATGCTTTTGTTGCGTTGCTGTATTCAAAACGATATGCCGGTTTTGATTTCAGAAATACATATCCTATAGAATGGAGAATAGGATTTATTCTTGGGTTGGTTCTGCTTTTTGCTTTTGCCGTCATGTCGGTTTTAGTATATCTTCGCAGAATCAGAGAAAACAATTCGCATAAAACGACTAAGGTCAAATACGTGGAGTGTCTAAAAACTGCACTGGGGATAATATACGAAAATCTTATATACGAGGTACTGATGGAACGCATCGTATATGAAATGATATTTATCGAATTCGATATTATATGGTATTTGCTGATAAAATGGGGTTTGTTTTTTGTAATCAGGATAAGGGCATTACGTAAATTATTACAGCAACCCGTTCAGGTGGATGAATGATGATAAACTTAAGTAAAACGTAAAAGGGGGCGGTTTTGTGTTTTGGAAATATGTACTGATATTTGTGGGAGTAATTACATTTTGTTTAATTACTGTTAACGCAGGATATTCAAGGATACATAAACCGCAACCTGTATTCTGGGTCAGGTATTTTGGTCCGTATATAGTGACTGTTGATTTCTTTATAGGTATGTTATTTAATGCGGTTTTTGTGCATTATGTGGCAACTTCATATTACAAACTGGTTAGCGGTAACACAGTGTTTATCCCCGAATTTGCGGATAAACACTGGATAACAGGATACGTAATAGGTGTAGTTGTTTCGCTGGCAGTAATTGTCTGGATAGCAATGGCAACGCTAAAAATGATCAAAGAGACATATCCGAAATTCAGGTTTAAGGCGAAGTATATGTTTCTTTTAAATAATATTTCTGATGCTACTGCAGATCTGGGCTTGGAAGTTTTGGTATTTGCTCTGCTTATACAAAAGTGTGGGGCATGGATTATGGCGATAGAATGGCTTGTGATTTTTCCGCTTACACTCTGTTTTTTGAAACGTTTGTTAATTGATGATATTCCTGATCAAATGATAAAATACGTAAAACTGTACGGGTGAAAAAGGGGAATGTTACGGCAAATTGAAAAATATATTGCAGATCAAACTTAAGTAAAACGTAAAGGGGCGGTTTTGTGAATTGGAATGTAATTTTTATAAGTTTAGTTGGTGTTATTGCTTTTATTTTGATTGCAATGGAAAGAGCTTATGTTTCAAACGAAAATTCACTTCCCGCATACTATGAAAAGTATCTTCGACCTATATCGACAACAGTAATTTTATTGCTTTCGTTGGGGTTTTGCACCTTTTTCGTGTATGATATTCGAAAAACGCTGATATTGCTTGGCAATAACTTTACGTTTTACAATGAACGGCAAACAGGATTAGCAATAGGTATAGTTTTGACGGTAATGATAATCGTCATTACTGTTGTTATATCATTGAGACTAAGCAAGAAAATGTCCTGCGGGCAAGGAATAAAAAATAAATATATTTTTTGTGTGAACAGTGTATCTTATACGTTGTGTATATGCACGTTCTTCACCTTTTTTACAGAGGACATGATGTTTAATCGTTTGTATCGGGCAGTAAAGTGGCTTGTAATTTTTCCGTTGGTTTTGTGTGTGGCTTATTGGATGATTAAAAAGAGGGCAACACAGATTAAACTCAAGTAAAACGTAAAGGGGCGGTTTTGTGAATTGGAAAGTAGTATTGTTAGTAGTATTTGTAATACTGCCTTATCTTATATTGGGAGTCTTGGCAAAAGCTTATGCTATGAGCAAAAAAACACCCCCCAAGTTCTACATAAAGCATTTGGAACCGTATGCAGAAACTCTATTATTAGTAACCGGTTTTATTTTTGGCGGAATATTTTTTGTGGGTGATGTGGCTGACTCGTACTATACCTTGACGGAATATTTCGGTTATGGAATAGGAGTTGTTCTTGGTATAGTAGTATTTACGATATTGCTAATCCGAGGTGTTGTACAATCTGCTCGCATATGTAAGAAAAAATTTGCCGATGCAGGATTTAAGCCGAAATACGTATTAGTCGTTAAAACACTTACAGATATGGCATGGTATTGCTTGGAGTTTACGCTTGTTACTAATTACATTTTACGGGAAATCAGTTTCTTTAAACATAACGTATTTTGGTTTCTTGCAGTGAAATGGCTTGTGGTTTTCCCTTTAGTGCTTTGGTATACTAATGACACATCTGAATATTTGTCTAATGAAATAGAAAATCATCTAAAACTGTACGACTGATTTATACGATTTGTGTAATATGAAATTTAAGTAAAACGTAAAAGGGGCGGGGATAGCAATTCGGAATGCGGACAATAGGGCTCCCGACACAAGGCAGAACGAAGTGCGTTGTGTTGGGAAAAGGAGGAACAAGGGAGCAGGCGAAATTTTGCGAATAGCAAAATGAAGCAAAGCGTACTTTGTGACGACGCAATTCGGAATTGAGGTAGATTTTTGCAGTGCAAAAATCATTAAATAGACAATCCCTCCACCGCAAGCGGTCCCCCTCCCTTTACACAAGGGAGGCTTTGTAGAGGTGAGGACGACACAAGGGAGCCTTTGTAGGGGAGGGTCTCTGCGCCCTGCCGATAATGATGCTTTGTGAGGACGACGGCAGAATTGTGGAAGAAATTCCTTTTGGAATTTCATTATTTTTAACACAAAAACAGAACAAATGTATGTTAAAGAAACGAAAGTTTCTTTAACAGCGATATGTGCTTCGCACTCGATATATCTTCGATTCGATATGTGCTGACGCACTCGATATGTTGCCTTTCGGCAACGTTATGGAAAGGATATTTATGAAGATTGAAATTCAGAGAAACGGCGTGTTTTTACCCTGCTGGGAGGCTGAAACGAGATACGTCGTTATGAAGGGCAGTGCAGGCAGCGGTAAAAGCTTCGATTCGGCCATGTTTTACGTCGTGAGGCTGTTATCTGAAAAGGGGAGAAATCTGCTCTGTATACGAAAAACCGCCGAGAGTAACGAACGCTCGACCTTCAGGGAACTGCAAAAGGCGGTTAAACGCATGGGGCTGTCCGACTATTTTACTTTTACGTCAAGACCGCTTCACGTTAAGTGCGCAAACGGTAACGAGGTGCTTTTCGGCGGAGTTTCGGATGAAACGCAGAGAGAACGCTTAAAGTCCGTCACGGCGACGAGCGGAAATATAACGGATATCTGGATTGAGGAGGCGACCGAACTTTCACGGGACGACTTTGAAATTATTGACGACCGTCTGCGAGGCATTCTGCCCGACGGACTTTTCTATCAGATAAGACTCACCTTTAATCCCGTGTCTGCAGGTCATTGGATTAAAAGGGTTTTCTTTGACGTCGACCGTGGGGACGTGACGCTCTCCCATTCGACGTATCTCGACAATGCTTTTTGTGATAAGCAATATCACGAGCGTATGATGAAAAGAAAAGAACTTGACCCTGAAGGGTACCGTATCTACGGTCTTGGCGAATGGGGCGAGAGAGGCGGTCTGATTTTTACCAATTATCAGATAAAGGACGTGGCAACCGACCACAGTTTCTACGACTACGTCCGCTATGGGCAGGACTTTGGCTTCAATCACGCCAACGCCCTGCTTGAAATCGGCATCAAGGACGGGGATATCTATATTCTGCGTGAACTTTACGTAAGAGAAAAGACCACGGATGAAATAATTTCTCTTGCAGGGGATTTTGACAAAAAAATCCCCATGTGGTGCGACTGTGCCGAGCCCGACCGTATCGTTACGTGGCGAAGGGCAGGTTTTAATGCGAGGGGCGTTGTCAAAAAGCCGGTCGCTTTCTGTAACGACTGGCTCAAAAGAAGGAATATTTACATTCATCCTGCTTGCGAGAATACCATTGACGAAATATCCTCCTGGCGTTATCAAAAGGACAAAAACGGCGACTATACCGACGAGCCCGTTCCCTTCCACGACGATGCTATGGCGGCATTGCGCTACGCCTGCTGTGAGTGGTATTCACGGGAAAGTGTTACACCACCTGCGTTGGCGTCTGTAAAGAAGTATAACTTTACAGTAGAAAAACCGCTTTCCAACACGGTTAAAGGCAAGGTGACGGTTGTTTGATTTTGATTTCGGGACGAAAAAAACAAGGTAAAGATACCTCGCTTTTTTATTGCAAAAAGATATATAATGTGATAAAATATAAAACAGTTTTTTAAAAGAGGTAGTAAGCAATGTGGCAGATGGGCTTTGATAACGATGCATATATACAAAAGCAGTCCGAACAGATTCGTAAGCGTATAAAGGAATTCGGCGGCAAGCTTTATCTTGAATTTGGCGGTAAGCTTTTTGACGATTATCACGCTTCGCGTGTTTTGCCTGGCTTCAAGCCTGACAGTAAGGTGCTTATGCTCAAAAATCTCGGTGAGGACGTTGAGGTCGTTATCGTAATCAGTGCCATTGATATAGAAAAGAACAAGGTCCGCGGTGACCTTGGTATCACGTATGACAGTGACGTGCTTCGTCTTATAGATGCTTTCCGTGAAATCGGGCTCTACGTGGGCAGCGTCGTTATATCTAAGTTTAAGGAACAGCCGTCAGCAACGGCATTCAAAAAGAAACTTGAGGACCTTGGTATGAAGGTCTATCTTCACAGGCTTATTGACGGTTATCCGCTTAACGTGTCCCACGTGGTGAGTGAGGAAGGTTTTGGAAAGAACGAGTTTATCGAAACGTCAAGACCGCTCGTTGTTGTGACCGCACCCGGTCCCGGCAGCGGAAAGATGGCGACCTGTCTTTCACAGCTTTATCACGATTTTCTCCACGGTGTTTCGGCAGGCTATGCCAAGTTTGAGACCTTTCCGATATGGAATATTCCTTTAAAGCACCCCGTGAATCTTGCTTACGAGGCGGCAACTGCCGACCTTGACGACGTCAATATGATAGATCCGTATCATCTTGAAGCCTACGGGGAAACGACTGTAAACTACAACAGGGACGTTGAGGTATTCCCCGTACTTCGCACGATGTTTGAAAAGATTCTCGGACAGAGTCCGTATAAATCGCCCACGGATATGGGGGTAAATATGGCAGGCAACTGTATAATTGACGATGAGGCGGTCAGAAAAGCCGCGAAGGAAGAAATAGTACGCCGTTATTTCTCTGCACTCTGCGAACAGCGTATGGGCAGGGGAAGTAAAGAGGCGGTTGACAAAATCGAACTGCTTATGAATCAGGCAGGCGTCTGTGTTTCCGACCGTGCGGTAGTAACCGCCGCTTATGAAAAGACGAAGGCGTCGGATATGCAGCCCGTCGTTGCAATTGAATTGCCCGACGGACAGATTGTGACGGGCAGGAACAAAAATCTGCTCGGTGCGTCTGCGGCGGCACTTCTCAATGCGGTAAAGGTGCTCGGCGGTATTGACGATGACGTATATTTAATATCACCCGAGGTTATCGAGCCGATACAGAAGCTCAAAACCGAGATGCTCGGCAACCATAATCCGAGGCTTCATTCGGACGAGGTGCTCATAGCGCTTACCGTGTCAGCGGCGCAGAGCGAGGTTGCATCACTTGCGACAAAACAGCTTGAAAAGCTTCGAAACTGTGAGGCTCATTCAACGGTCATTCTCTCACAGGTTGACCTTGACGTATACAGAAAACTGGGCATCAACGTAACGTGTGAGCCCAAGCACCAGACGAAAAAACTTTACCATAAATAAAAAAAGGGAACCTTGAAAAAGGTTCCTTTTTTTTAATTCGTAATGCGTAATGCGGAATTCGGAATTATGGTAGAAATTCCTTGACGGAATTTCATTTAAATAATTTTTGATGCAATCAAAAATTTTCCTTAATTACGAATTACGAATTCCTAATTCCGAATTACCACCGACACTCCGTCGGGGATGGCGGTTATAGATGCATTTTCGCCGACAAGTTTTTTTGCCATTTCGAGTGCTTCGGGGAGTGAATGTGCAGGCGTCATATGGAATGACTTTATGAGGCTGTCGGGCGCATCCGAAATATAGATGACCGTCGCCTTGAGCAGTATACGGCATAAAATCTGCGATTCCCACTGGTCAGCGATAGTTTCGTCCCTGTCACGCTTTAAAATGGAGTCGTAAATTTTCTGCGTATCGGGCTCGTCATTGAACGTATTATAGAAGCCTTCACCGCCGTGACCGTCACTTGACGATGCAAGCATTATGATGACACCGCCGTCTTTTACGGTAGCCTCAGCCGCCGTCATACCCTTGACAGCCTGATATATATTCTGGTCAAGCGGATAACCGCCGTTTGTCGTAATTACGATGTCGGAGGGTACAGCCTTTGCACCGCACAGACCCGAGAGGAATTCAACACCCTTTGCGTGAGCAGCCTCAAGGTCACCCGCAACGGCGTAGATAGCATCCTTTTTCTCGTTTATGACCACGTTTACGATGTAACAAAGACCTGCCGTTTTAGCGGCGTAGAGCATATCAATATGAAGGGGGTTGCCCTCGATTATGCCCGTTCTCGCCTTATCCGAAGCGATAAACTCGGCACAGTGGTTTGCAAGCACCGTTCTGCGTGCCGCAACACCGGGCAGAACGCTTTTTCTTCCGCCCGAGAAGCCTGCGAAAAAGTGAGGCTCGATAAAGCCTTCGGATACGAGCAGGTCAGCCTCATAGGCAATTTTATTTATGACACATTCACCGCCCGAGGGGAGTGTGCCGATATTTACAAGCATATCCTCGTCAAGACAGTCGTGAACGTATATTTTTTCGTTGTTTACAATGTCCTCACCGAACTTGAAAACGAGTTCATCCCTCGTCGTGCCTCTGTGAAAGCCCGTTGCAATGAGTATCGTTATGTCGGCATCGGGGTTGCCCTGCCTGATTTCTTCAAGCATGGAGGGCATAATCACCTTGCTCGGTACGGGACGAGTATGGTCGGAGGCGATGATGCAGACCTTCTTCTTGCCCTTTGCAAGTTCACAAAGCCTCGGTGAGCCGATGGGGTTAGCCATAGCCTCGCGCACGAGCGTCGTACCGTCCTTTTCACATTTGTAGTCGTGAATGCCCGACGTTAAAACTGCGGCAAGATTTTCATTTTCGAAATCGTAGGTAACGGTGTCTTTACCGTAAGGAAAATTAACTTTCATAAACAAGTCCTTTCATATCTTCAGGCAGCGGTGCCTCAAAGGTGACACGTTTGCCTCTGTAATCAAATTCTGTTTTGCAGGCGTGCAGAGCAGGCCGTGAAATGAGGCTTTTATCCTCCGTTCCGTAGAGGAAATCGCCCGTTATGGAGTGACCGATATAAGCCGAGTGAACCCTTATCTGATGTGTTCTTCCCGTCGTTATCGTAAAACGCACGAGAGAGCGGTTATTATGCTCTTTTACTACCTCGAAAAAGGTTTTTGCACTTTTACCGTCGAAACGCACCTCACGTTTTATGACCGAGCCTTCGACCCTTCCGATCGGTGCGTCGATGACACCGCTTTTCTGCTCAAAAATCCCGTCACAAACGCCGAGATACTCTTTTGTAAAGGTAGTGTGAAGTTGCTGTGAAAGCCTTGCACATATATCGGCATTCTTTGCAATCACCATAAGACCCGAAGTGCCCTTGTCAAGACGGTTTACGGGACGGAAAATCATATTTTTATACCTGTAGGCGACGATGTTTGCCACCGAGTCGCTGTGATGATTCTGCGAGGGGTGAACGGGCATACCGCCCACCTTGTTGATGACTAAAATTTCATCATCTTCAAAAATTATATCAAGATTTCCGTCTACCGCCTCAACACCTGAAGAAAACTCGTCGTCACTTTCGGTTGTGAGTGTAAGTTTTTCACCGCCGCGGAGAATATAGTCGGTATGAACTTCTCTGCCGTCAATGCAGATACCGCCTTCTCTGTACTTGGCACGTTTCACAAGCCCTGCCGAGAGCGAGAGATTATATCTTAAATAATCACGAAGTGCCGTTCCCGCACAGTCAGACGGGACGAAATAAGTAACCGTATGCTTCACAAAAACCCCTGTTCTTCAATTCGGAATGCGGAATGCGTAATTCGGAATTATGGTAGAAATTCCTTGGCGGAATTTCGTTTAAACTAATTTTATCACACATCGTTTCATATTTCTATATTATATTTAATAAACTGTAGTATGAATAAGATTTTGAAAAGTACGTTTATTTTATTTATAGGTACACTCGTTGTCAAGAGCATAGGAATGTATTTTCGCAGTACGCTTTCGGTTTCACTCGGCAGCGAGGGTATGGGCATTTACGAAATGATATTCTCGGTCTACCTGCTCATCGTCACACTTGCCTATTCGGGAGTGAATATTGCGGTGGTAAGGCTGTCAGGCGAGGGTAAAATTTACGGGCGGAGCCTTGTTTTCACGGCACAAAGACTTATCGTGCCGTTGTCCGTTGCCGTGGGCGGAGTTTTGTTTGCGGCTGCACCGTTTGTTGCAGAAACTCTGCTCAAAGCACAGGCTTCTACGGCACCGCTCAGAATACTTTCGTTTTCCGTGCCCTTTATGTCGCTGTCGATATGCTTTTCGTCGTGGTATATCGGGCAGGGGAATACGGCAGTGCCCGTTCTCTGCCAGATAGCAGAGCAGTCGCTTCGCATAGTCGTGATCAAAACCATGCTTAAAATGGGGGCACTACCGCTTGTGGCGTGTGCCTGGGCGATGAGTATGGGAGAAGTGCTTTCCTGCATCTTCATAGGTGCGGTATTTTTGAAAAGCGGCGGCAGACGTGGGCGTGTAAAGAGGGGCATAGTGTCCAAAATTCTTGAAATTTGCGTCCCCGTCGGACTCGGCAATTATCTCTCGTCGGGTATCGGCACGGCTGAAAACATTCTTTTTCCGAGAATGCTCTCACGCCATTCGGACAACGCCCTTTCACAGTACGGTATGCTCAGCGGTATGGTAATGCCCATGATAACCTTTCCGTCGGCACTACTGACCTCACTTTCGACGGTGCTTATGCCGTCGGTCGCCAAAAGCGGTGACGGGAGGGAGGTAAAGCCCTATCTTGATTTCACACTCAAAGCAAGTGTGCTCATTGCATCAATTTTTCTGTTTTTTCCGTACAGACTCGGAAGCGCAATATACTCGTCCGTAAGGGTGGGGCAGTACGTGGGCAGGCTCTCTTTTATCGTGCCTCTTATGTATACCGAAAGCATAATTTCCTCCGCCTTAAACGGTCTCGGAAAACAGCGATTTCTGGTTATTATAAACAGTGCAGAGCAGGTTGCAATGCTTTTCGTTATACTGTTTTTGGTGCCAAAGTGGGGGCTTACCGCCTATATCGGTGCGATGTTTGCAGGTGCAGGCATTACCTGCTTTATAAAACTGTGTGTGATGCTGAAAATTTCTGACTTTTCTTTTGATATAGCAGGTATGCTTGTAATCCCCGTGCTCTGTGCGGCATTTTCGGGCATCACCGCAAAGGCCGTGTGTGCTCATTTTCTGTGGGGCAGGGTGAATCTTGTAACCGACCTTGTAATCGGTATAGCCTTGCAGGCAACGATATATCTTATTTTGATGAAAATATTCAATAAAAAAGAGAATAACTCCGTTTAGGAGTTATTCTCATCCTTAATTCCGAATTACGAATTCCGCATTCCGAATTTTTGAATTATAATTGCAAATTATAATTCTGAAGTGCAGTGAGCACAACGTGTTGCTTCAATAGCAATCTCACTCTTGCAGTAGGGGCATACCTTCGTCGTGGGTTCTGCAGGTGCTTCTTCCTTCTTCTTGCCCGAGATAAGCTTGTTTATAAAGCGGATAAGGCAGAAGAGGATGAATGCCATTATAACGAAATTGATAACGGCTGAAAGAAAGTTTGTTGCAAACGTTGCAACGTCAGCACCCGTGAAGTTTGCCTGTCTTGTGATAAACTGGATAAGCGGATTGATGAAGTTGTCAATAAGTGACGTTACGATGCCTGAGAATGCACCGCCGATGATGATGCCGACAGCCATGTCGATAACGTTGCCACGAAGGGCAAACGCCTTGAATTCTGCTAAAAACTTTTTCATAATGTTTACTCCTTATTTATTTTTATATCCATATGAGGATACGGAATTTCAATGCCGTTTTCGTCAAACGCCTTTTTGACGTTTTCGGTAAGGTCAAAATAGGTCGTCCAGTAATCTCCTGCATTAACCCACACACGAAGCACGAAGTCGAGTGAACTGTCGCTGTGTGCCGAAAGGCGTGTAAAGGGTGCAGGGTCTTTTTTTATCTGCGGTAATTTGTCACATTCGGCAAGCAAAAGTGATTTTACCTTTTCAATATCGCTGTCGTATGCCACCGAGAAGGTGAGGTCAACACGTCTGTCACTCTTGCCGTTGTAGTTTACAACCGTAGAATTCGTGAGTGCGCCGTTAGGCAACGTAACCGTCTTGTTGTCAGCCGTCACAATCACGGTGTAGAAAATGGAAATGCTTTCAACGACACCGCTGTACGCACCGTTTTCAATGAAGTCACCCACCTTGAAGGGCTTGAAAAGAAGCAGCATAATACCGCCTGCAAGGTTTGAGAGTGAGCCCTGAAGTGCAAGACCGATAGCAACACCTGCCGAAGCAATCATGGTGATAAAGGTCGAGCCGGGGATGCCCAGCGTCATAGCCGCCGTGATTACGACGAGGATTTTAAGTGCAATACGAAGAAAACTCTTAAGAAATGTACGCACCGTAATGTCGATTTTGGCAAAGCCCTTTGATTTTTCGATTGATTTTGTAAGTACCTTGGTAAGCTTAAAGCCCACTACGAGAATGAGCAGGGCATAAAGCAGTTTAAGACCGACCGTGGTTGCAAGTTGTGTGAGATAGTGGATAATTTCTGACATAACCGTTTACTCCTTTAATTTGTATTGTAAATTTTGTTATGATTTGCACATTTGTGCATGAATTGGCTTTGCCATGAATTGTGCTGACGCACATGAATTGAATTGCCACAATGCACCGTAAGGTGCAATTCATGAGCCGTTTGGCTCAATTCACGAAATCGTAGATTTTAATTCACGCCGTAAGGCAATTCATTGATGAAAACGAAAGTTTTCATCAATCTGTATATTCTCTTACACGAAGCGGGATACCCATTTCGTCTGCAAGTTTTTTACATTCCTCGATGTCCTCTGCAGGAATCACGTCAACAACCGAGAGGATTACCTTTACATTATCGCACGTTTTACATTCTTTTGCAAATTTAAGCATTGCATCAAACGCTTTTTCACCGAAAGCAGGTACACAAAGCTCGTTATATTTTTCAGCCGTATGCTGATTTAAACTGATGCTGACTGTGTCAACGAGTGAGCAGATTTCCCTTGCCGTCGGCTTTCCGTTTAAAAGGTCGGAAAGACCGTTGGTGTTAAGGCGAATGGGCAGACCCAGTTTTTCTTTGATGTAACTGCAGGTCATAACAAAATTTTTGTAGGCCGCCGTCGGCTCACCGTAACCGCAGAAGATTATTTCGCCCTTGTAGTCGGAAAAATCAAAAGCGTCTATTGCCGATTTTATCTCGTCAAACGAGGGGGCGTGTCCCTCAAACCAGAGTGTTGAAGCATCACCCACCGAGTCGCCGTTGTTTCGTATGCAGAACTTGCATTTGCAGGGACAGGTGTTAGTTATGTTGAGGTAAACCGAGTTTTCAAAGGTATATAAAATATTTGTCATATCCGTATTTTCCTTTCAAATATTGCTGAAAGCAGGTAGTAGATTATCGCACTTCCCACCGCCTGAATAAGCGAAAAGGGAATGCTTGCAAGCGCACTTTCTGCCGAGAAAAGCATTGCTTCGGCAAGAAAATAGCCTGCCACCGTGATGGCACCCGATAAAACGGGTGCAATTTTTTTATTTAAAATGAAGGGCAAAACATTCAGTGCCTTTATTATTGCCGTTGCAGGTGCCCACAGCGTTGCGCCAGCCATAATGTCGGCAAATGCACCGCCGATTGCCGCCGCCGTCACCGCATAGGGCAGGGGAAGCACGGTCGATGCAAGATAAATCAGTGCGTCACCAAAGTGAACGTAGCCTGCATTTATCCCCGTCGGTATTTTTATAAAGGCGGTACAAACAGCAATAAGTGATGCAAAAAGTGCCGCCGTTACCAGTTTTTTCGTTTTGTTCATATGAGCACCCCCAGATATTTCTGAAAATTCACACCGTCGTTTCTGTCGGTATTCTCGGCGTAGGTGTCGGCAACCGCTTTGCTTATAAAATCACCTGCAAGGCGTGTTGCGCTGATAACGTCAAGTCCCTTTACGACGCCGCCGCACAGCGTTGATGAAAACAAGTCACCCGTACCCGAGTAACTGCCCCCGTACATAACGTTGGTCACGGGCGTAATTTCATCCTTTGTGACAACGAGGTTGGTTGCGTGATCACCCTCACGCAGTCCCGTCACGATAACCGTATGAAGTGGTCCGCAGATGAGCTTTTTTGCACTCTGTCCTATTATATCAAGATTACTTAGAGTGGTGTAATCCTCACCCGTCATAATTGCAAGCTCGGTTAAATTCGGTGTGATTATATTTGCATGCTTTGCAAGAGCACACACCTTTTCACACATCTGTTCGTTATACGTGGAATAGATTTTACCGTCATCACCCATAACGGGGTCGCACACGAAAAGGGTGTCCTCTTTCATAAATGCCGTTACAAAATGGCGTATCTTTTCTATCTGCTCGGCACTTGCACAGTAGCCCGTTAAAATGGCATCAAAATGGGCATCAAGCTTTTTCCACTCGTCAATAAAACCGTCCATAAGGTCGGTACAGTCGTGGCACAGAAAACTCTCATACCCCGTCTGATTTGACAGCACCGCAGTAGGCAGGGGATTGCACTCAATACCCATTGCGGATATGACGGGAAGAGCCGCCGTCAGCGAACAGCGACCAAACCCCGATATGTCGTTTATAACTGCAATTTTTTTCATAAAGACTCCGTCTTATTCAAATTCGTAATTCGTAATGCGGAATGCGTAATTTCGGAAGATTTTTGCACCCGCAAAAATCATTGAATTACAGGCATTCTTCTTTCTGCGTTTTTGTTATGGCTACCAGTAGTCTTATAAGTTCCTGACAGTCATCGTAAATACTGTGAAAATGCTTGGTTTCGATATAGTCGCTTTCACTGAGTAGTTCCAGCCAATATTCCGTTTCACTCGCTTCTTTGAGTGCTATATTAAGCTTTGCATAGAAATCAGATTTACTCTGACCTCTTAAAGCCTCTTTGACGTTTGCCCCGATTGATGTACCGCTTCGAAGCAGTTGTTTAGACAAAGTAAATTCGTTCTTTTCAGTACACAGGTATTTATAAAGTTTTATTATTCTGAGTGCAAATAATTTGCTTTTATCTGCAACGGCATTTTCTTGTTTCATAAAATTCTCCATTTAATTGAAATTCCGCAAACGGAATTTCTTCCATAATTCCGAATTACGAATTACGCATTCCGAATTAATATACCGCTTTCAGCAATTGCATTTACTGCTTCGTTGAGTTTTTCGGGAGGTAAAACGAGCGCAAAACGCACGTAACCCTCACCCCTCGGGCCGAAGGATATGCCGGGCGTTGCGATAACACCTGCTTTTTTTGCAAGTTCTTCACAGAAAAGCTTTGAATCGGTATAACCGCAGGGCAACGGTGCCCATACGAACATCGTGCCGTCACTGTCGGGTATATCCCAGCCAAGTTTTCTCAGACCTCCGCACAGGGCGTCACGCCTGCGCTGATATTCTGCACACTGCTCCTTAACACACTCTCTCGGACCTTTAAGTGCGGCGATTGCTGCCTTCTGAATGGGTGTAAACATACCGAAATCGTACTGTGAGCGGAGTAACTTCATAGCGTCAATTATCTGCTTGTTGCCGATAAGGAACGATATTCTCGCCCCCGTCACGTTAAACGACTTTGAAAGTGAGAAAAATTCTGCACCAACCTCCATAGCACCGTCAAGTGACAGGAAGGAAAATCCCTCTCTTCCGTCAAATATGATGTCGGAGTAGGCGTTGTCGTTTATAACGATAAAATTATACTTTTTGGCATAGCGTATAACCTCCTCATACACCTCTCTGGGTGCTGCCGCACCGACGGGGTTTGAGGGGTAGGAGAGCACGATATAACGCGTTCTCTTTAACAAATCTTCGGGGAGTAAGTCGAGCCTTGGCATAAAGCCGTATTCCTTTACAATCGGATAATACTGAATATCCGCCTCACCGAAATATGCACCTGCCTCGAATGCGGGATACCCCGGGTCGGGCAGAAGCACAACGTCGTCCTTATTGCAGATTGCCATACCGAGATGGCCCATACCCTCCTGCGAGCCGTTGACCGCCGTAATAATGTCGGGCGTCAGCGTAACGCCGAAGCGGTCTTTATAGTAAGAGCATACCGCCTCCAAAAGCTCGTCACTCTCACGCAGGGAATAACGCCAGTTTATCGGGTCTTTCGCACTTTCGGTAAGCGCATCGATAACGTGCTGAGGTGGCGTGAAATCGGGCGTACCGATAAAGAGGTTGTAAACCTTCCTTCCCTCTTTTTCGAGGTCTTCACGAACTTTGTTAAGTGAGGCAAATATGCCTGTTTCAAAATGATTTAGTCTTTTTGCGGGTCTGATTTCCATAATAAATTCCTTAAAATAAAATATATATAAGTATAAAACTCTATTATTTATTTGTCAAATGATTTATAATAGAGTTATAAAGGAGGAATGATTATGAATTATCCTACACCTCATATAAATGCTTCGCCCGATGATTTTGCAAAAACCGTGCTTATGCCGGGCGATCCGCTTCCTGCAAAATTCATTGCGGAGAATTTTCTCCAAAATGCAAAGCTTGTAAACAACGTTCGGGGCATACAGGGCTATACGGGCGACTATAACGGCACAAGGGTGTCGGTTATGGCAAGCGGTATGGGTATGCCGTCAATGGGCATATACAGTTATGAACTTTATAACTTTTTCGGCGTTGACAATATAATCAGAATAGGCTCTGCAGGTGCGATGCAGGAAAATATCAGGGTGCGTGACATCGTTATCGGAATGGGTGCCTGCACCAATTCAAACTATGCCTCACAGTATAATCTGCCGGGCACGTTTGCACCCGTCTGCAGTTATGAGCTTTTGAAAAAATGCGCCGAAACGGCGCAGGATTTGGGTTTAAGATACCACGTGGGCAACCTTCTTTCGTCCGACACCTTCTATGGCGGTGATTCTTCTGCCTTTGCAAAAATGGGCGTAATGGCGGTTGAAATGGAGGCGGCGGCACTCTATATGAATGCGCTTGCCTGCGGTAAAAACGCACTTGCAATCTGCACCGTTTCCGACCATCTCATAACGGGTGAGGCGACTACTGCAGAGGAGAGGCAGACCTCGTTTACCGATATGATGACGCTTGCACTCAAAACGGTGGAAAAACTATGAAAAGGGTATTTATAATCGTGCTTGATTCGCTTGGGATAGGTCAGCTTCCCGACTGTGAGGCGTTTGGTGACAAAAACTGTAACACGCTTGCGAGGATTGCGAAATCAGCATATTTCAAGGCCCACAATCTCATAAAAATGGGGCTCGGCAATATTGACGGGGTAGATTTGCCGAAATGTGAAAATCCGACTGCGGCGGTGGCACGTCTTGCCGAAAAGTCAATGGGAAAGGATACTACAATCGGGCATTGGGAGATAGCGGGTATTATATCCCCGACACCGATGCCGACTTATCCGCTTGGCTTTCCTGACGAGATAATAAAAGAGTTTTCACAAAAAACGGGCAGGGGTATACTCTGCAACAAGCCCTATTCGGGCACCGAAGCGATAAAAGACTACGGACGTGAGCATATAAAAACGGGGGACCTTATAGTTTACACCTCGGCAGACAGCGTTTTTCAGATAGCGGCACACGAGGACGTAATCCCCATTGAAACGCTTTACGAATATTGCCGTATTGCCCGTGAAATCCTCGTTGGTGAGCATGCGGTAGGGCGTGTAATAGCAAGGCCCTTTACAGGCAAATATCCCGATTTTACGAGGACCTCCAACAGACACGACTTTTCGCTTGTGCCGCCCCGTGAAACCCTGCTTGATGCGGTAAGTTCTGCAGGGATGACGGTCTACGGAATTGGCAAGATAAACGACATTTTTGCAGGAAAAGGCGTTACAAAAACGGTTTCGACCAAGTCGAATGCAGACGGAATGGAAAAGGCAAAAAAAGCCTTGTCGGAGGATTTTGAGGGGCTTTGCTTTGTGAATTTAGTCGACTTTGATTCGCATTACGGACACCGTCAGGATATCGACGGTTATGCAAAAGCACTGACGGAATTTGATGAGTGGTTACCCTCGTTTGTAAGTGAAATGAGAGAGGGCGATATGCTTGTAATTACGGCAGACCACGGGTGTGACCCGGGGGATGAGTCTACCGACCATTCGAGAGAATACGTGCCTCTTATAATGTACGGCATACCGCCCGTAAATTACGGCACGAGGGGCACTTTTGCCGATATTGCGGCAACGGTTGCACACTATCTCGGCATAGATTTTAAAGGTGACGGACAGGTGATAAAATGAACGGAAATGAACTGTGTAAAGAGGCTGTAAAGGCTATGGGAAACGCCTATGCACCCTATTCAAAATTTAAAGTGGGTGCGGCACTTCTCACCAAAAGCGGAAAGGTGTATACGGGCTGTAATATAGAAAATGCCTCCTTTTCACCGACCGTCTGTGCCGAAAGAACGGCAATTTTCAAGGCGGTCAGCGAGGGTGAGAGGGAGTTTGAAATGCTTGCCGTCACGGCATCGCCCTGCGGTGTATGCCGACAGGTGCTGAAAGAATTTTGTGACGATGATTTTAAAATACTTATCATCAACGATGACGGCTACACAAAATACACTTTGGGCGAGTTACTGCCACATGGGTTTAAGTTATGAGAATATATGACGTTATTTTAAATAAACGGAATAAAAAAGAACTCACCGATGAGGAGATTGCCTTTTTCGTATCGGGCTATACCTCGGGCGAAATACCCGATTATCAGGCGTCGGCACTGCTTATGGCGATATACTTTAACGGTATGACCGAGAGGGAGACAGCAACACTCACCGATGCCATGGCACGTTCGGGGGACACGGTCGATTTGTCCTGCTTTGGAGAACTTTCGGCGGATAAGCACTCGACGGGCGGTGTCGGGGATAAGACCTCGTTTATAGTCGGCCCGATAGTCGCCTCTCTCGGCGGAAAGGTCACCAAAATGTCGGGGCGCGGACTCGGTCACACGGGAGGCACAGTCGATAAGTTAGAATCTATACCGGGTTATAAAATCAACCTTTCGAATGAAGAGTTCATTTCGCAGGTTGACAAGGTCGGTATGGCGATAATCGGTCAGTCGGGCAATCTTACGCCTGCTGATAAAAAGATATACGCCCTTCGTGACGTTACGGCGACGGTTGACAGCATACCGCTTATAACCTCCAGCATAATGAGCAAGAAAATTGCCTCGGGCTCGCACTCGATTGTGCTCGACGTCAAGGTGGGCAGCGGTGCGTTTATGAAAACGCCCGAGGATGCGAAAATCCTTGCCGAAAATATGGTAAAAATAGGTAAGCGTTGCGGAAGAAATATGGCTGCGCTCATAACGAATATGGACTCTCCGCTCGGTAACACCGTGGGCAACGCCCTTGAAATCAAAGAGGCGGTTGCCGTGCTAAAGGGTGAGCAGGGGGGCGACCTTAAGGATATTTGTATAGAACTGTCGGCTGCGATGCTATCCCTCATTTACGGCATATCGCTTGATATGGCAAGGGAAAAGGCTTTACAGGCACTCCGGTCGGGCAAAGCCTATGAAAAAATGCTTGAATGGATTTCTGCGCAGGGCGGTGACACGGCTTATATAGAGGATACGTCGCTTTTCCCGAAAAGTGCCTTTGAATACGAGGTTACAAGCGATTGTGACGGCTTTATAACCTCAATGGACACCGAAGGCATCGGTGTGGCATCGGTAATTCTCGGTGCAGGCAGAATGAAAAAGGATGAAAAAATAGACTACTCGGCAGGCATTGTGATAAATAAAAAAACGGGTGATAAGGTTTCAAAGGGTGACACGCTGTGCACGCTTTATACCAACGATGAAAATGCGATAGAGCAGGCGAAAAAGAGGTATCTTTCATCCCTCACCTTCGGGCAAAACAAAAAAGAGGCAGAGCCTCTCATATATGAAGTTATAAAATAAAAAAGAGGGTGTTACACCCTCTTTTTTATTCGTAATCAAGGAAAATTAAATGAAATTCCGTCAAGGAATTTCTACCATAATTCCGCATTCCGAATTCCGCATTCCGCATTCCGAATTCCGCATTCCGCATTCCGAATTCCGCATTCCGCATTCCGAATTCCGCATTAGTCAAACATTCCTGTTGAAAGGTATCTGTCACCCGTGTCGGGCAGGAGGGCAACTATAACTTTACCCTCGTTTTCCGCTCTTTTTGCAAGAAGGGTTGCGGCGTGAAGTGCGGCACCCGAAGATATACCCACGAGAATACCCTCGTTTTTAACGAGTGCCTTTGAGGCTGAGTACGCCTCGCTTGTGGTGACCGTGATAATTTCATCGTAAATATTCTTGTCAAGCGTGTCAGGCACGAAGTTTGCACCTATACCCTGCAGACCGTGAGGGCCTGCTTTGCCCTGAGAAAGCAGGGGAGAATCGGCAGGCTCAACCGCCACGATTTTAATATCGGGATTTTTTTCCTTTAAATATTTTCCAACACCCGAAAGCGTACCGCCCGTGCCTACACCTGCGACGAAAATATCAATTTTCCCGTCGGTATCCTCGTAAATTTCAACGCCCGTCGTCTTTACGTGAGCCGCGGGATTTGCAGGATTTATAAACTGGCCGGGGATAAAGCTGTTCTCGGTATTTTTTGCAATTTCCTCTGCCTTTTCGACGGCACCCGACATACCCTTTGCACCGTCAGTCAGCACAAGCTCGGCACCGTATGCGGCAAGAAGTTTTCTGCGTTCTTCACTCATCGTGTCGGGCATCGTGAGAATGGTTTTATACCCTCTCGATGCGGCAACGCAGGCAAGCCCGATACCCGTGTTTCCGCTTGTCGGCTCGATTATGACCGAGCCTTCGCGAAGAAGCCCTTTTTTCTCGGCATCCTCAATCATTTCAAGTGCCACCCTGTCTTTAACGCTTCCCGCAGGGTTAAAGCATTCTAACTTTACAAGCAAATCGGCGTTGATACCGTTTGCTTTTGCATATCTCTCAGCCCTCATAAGAGGCGTTTTTCCTATAAGTTCAGACACGTCACCGTATATTTTCATAATCATCATCCTTACGTTTTTTTTAAGTATACCACAGCACGTTTTGCAAAACAAGTTGCATAATGGCGGCTCATATAGTAAAATAGAATAAAAAACGGAGGTAAAAAGAATGGGTAAACTCACACAGAAATACGGTCTGTTTACCGCCATATGTATGGTGGTTGGCACCGTAATCGGTTCAGGCGTATTCTTCAAGGCTGAAAGCGTTCTCAAATCGACGGGCGGTAATATGTCGGTCGGCATAGCGGCTTGGATAATAACCGGTCTTCTTATGATAATCTGTTCCTTCCAGTTTGCTATGATGGCAACGAAATACGAAAAGGTAAACGGCATCGTCGATTATGCCGAGGCAACCTGCGGTAAAAACTACGGCTTCTTTATGGCGTGGTTTATGGTAAACATCTACTATCCTGCGATGACGGGCGTTCTCGCATGGGTATCGGCAAGGTATTTCGGCGTTCTTTTCGGTTGGACACCCGCAAGTGCAGAAGTTCTTGCGCTGGCAGGCTTTTTCCTCATCGGCTCATACGCGATAAACACACTTTCTCCGAAACTTGCAGGTAAATTCCAGGTCAGCACGACCCTGATTAAATTTATCCCGATAGTGCTTATGGCTGTTATAGGCACGATTTCGGGCATCGTAAACGGCACTCTTACGGGCAACTTTACAAACGTCGTGGTTGAGAGTACGGGCGGCGGTCTGTTTGCGGCAATTATTGCAACGGTGTTTGCATACGAGGGTTGGATTGTTGCGACGTCTATCAATGCCGAGCTTAAAAATCCCAAGAAAAATCTTCCGATTGCGCTGGGTGTCGGCTCACTTATAGTGGTTGCGACCTACGTTTTGTATTTCGTCGGCGTTGCAGGCGGTGCAAGCACGGATGTGCTTATGACAGACGGCGGTGCGGCACTTGCATTTACCAACGTATTCGGCAGTATCGGCGGAAGTCTGCTCAATATCTGCATCGTAATTTCATGTCTTGGCACACTCAACGGCCTTATGGTTGCCGCAACACGCGGTATGTACGCCATTGCGGCGAGGGATGAAGGCCCTGCCCCCGAAATGTTCGGTCAGGTTGACCCCGTTACAAATATGACGACCAATTCGTCAATATGGGGACTTCTCGTATGCTCGGCGTGGATGCTCTACTTCTTCGGTGCAAATCTCACGGGCGGTTGGTTCGGTCTTTTCAATTTTGACTCGTCCGAACTTCCGATTGTTACGATTTACGCCCTCTATATCCCGATTTTCATTGCATGGATGAGAAAAGAAAAGGAGATGGGTGTATTCAAACGTTTCGTTCTGCCCTCACTTTCGATACTCTCCTGTCTGTTTATGATTTTTGCGGCGGTGTATGCACACGGTATCACGCCCTATCTTAGCGCCAAGGCGAACGGTGTATTCTCATTCCCCGTACTGTTCTATCTGATAATATTTGCGGTTATAATGGCAATCGGCGTTGTGCTCAAAAATTCCAAAAAGAAAGATAAATAAACTTTATTGACAAACAGAACTATATATGTTATAAAAATATTATCTCAATTGGAAAGAGTATTTCCGAAGCAAGATATTGATTGAGTTAAAAGCTCAGTTTTACTAGTTAGTTATTAAAAATATGTGCCTGTGGCATACAACTTGTGAAATGGTCAATAAGAGTAGTAAAAGCTTGCTATATAGACTCTAAATCCATTGGGAATGAAGGCTCGGTTTGAGCCGTTTAATACCGTAATTACAAGCAGTATGCATACAGCATACTGCTTATTTTTATGTCAGCTTCGGCTGTAGAGGGAGAGAACGGTATGAAAAAAATAATCGAACTTAAAAATATATCAAAGGCGTTTGACGGGGAGACGGTGCTTGACAACATCAGCCTTGACATATACGATAACGAGTTTGTGACGCTTCTCGGTCCGTCGGGCTGCGGTAAGACGACGACGCTTCGTCTTATCGGCGGTTTTGAGTATCCCGACGAGGGTGACGTGGTGTTTATGGGTGAGAGGATAAACGACACGCCTCCCCATAAAAGAAACGTAAATACGGTTTTTCAGAAATATGCACTTTTTCCGCATCTCAACGTTTTTGAAAACGTTGCATTTCCGCTTCACGAGCGTAAATTGCCCAAAGCCGAGATAAAAGAAAAGGTTGAGCAGATGCTCTCACTCGTAATGCTTTCAGGCTTTGCCCAGAGAAGTGTGACGAGTCTTTCGGGCGGTCAGCAGCAGCGTGTTGCGATAGCAAGGGCACTTATAAATCACCCCAAGGTTCTGCTTCTTGACGAGCCGCTCGGTGCACTCGATTTAAAGCTCCGCAAGGATATGCAGCAGGAGCTTAAGAAGATACAGAAAAGCACGGGTATAACCTTTATATTCGTCACTCACGACCAGGAGGAAGCGATGAGTATGTCCGACACGGTCGTGGTTATGAGTGAGGGTAAAATCCAGCAGATAGGCACACCTCAGGATATATATAACGAGCCTGTAAACGCCTTCGTTGCCGACTTTATCGGCGAAAGTAACATCGTTGACGGTGTTATGCTCGAGGATAAAAAGGTTAAATTTGCGGGACATATTTTTGACTGTCTTGACACCGGCTTTGACAAAAACGAGGCGGTTGACGTTGTAATCCGTCCCGAAGACGTTGACATCGTGCCCGAGGATAAGGGTATGCTCTGCGGAACGGTCACGTCGGTTACGTTTATGGGCGTCCACTACGAGATAATCGTTGACATCAAGGGCTTTAAGTGGATGATACAGACGACAGACGGGGTAGAGGTTGATGCAAAAATCGGCATATATCTCGAGCCTGATGCGATACACATTATGAAAAAGTCAAAATACTCAGGTATGTTCGGGGATTATTCGTCCTTCTCGAACGAGCTTGACGAACTCTCCAATCCCGGAGGTGAGGACGAAGAATGAGAAAAAAGCACAGTGGCAGACTTGCGATAACACAGTATTCGGTCTGGTCATTTCTTTTCGTGGTAGTACCGCTTATTTTCATAGCCTACTACGCTTTTACGGACAATAACTTTTCCTTCACCACGGAAAATATAACTCGCTTTTTCACCGCAACGAGCAATCTGACCGAGGATGACGGTACGGTCAGGGAGGTACGCACGTATATTCTCATATTTATGCGTTCACTCAAACTTGCGGCGATATCCACGGCGATAAGCCTGCTTTTAGGCTATCCGATTGCCTACATTATGGCACGTGCCTCGGAAAAAGCGCAGAAGACTATGATGACGCTCGTTATGATACCAATGTGGATGAACTTTCTTATCCGCACGTATGCGTGGATGACGATTTTGCAGGACACGGGTATTATCAACGGCATAATCGGCAAACTCGGCATCGGTCCGCTTCATATGATAGGCACCGAAACGGCGGTCGTTATAGGTATGGTGTACGACTATTTCCCCTATATGATTCTGCCCTTGTATTCGATAATGGCGAAAATGGATACGAGGCTTTTTGAAGCGGCAAGAGATTTGGGTTGTAACTCGTTTGGCGTGCTCCGCAGGGTGATTTTTCCGCTTTCTCTGCCCGGTGTCATATCGGGTGTGACGATGGTGCTCATTCCCTCAATCAGCACGTTTTACATTTCGCAGAAACTCGGTAACGGTAAGTTTTTCCTCATAGGTGACGCCATTGAGGGACAGTACGTGGCAAACAATCTGCATTTTGCGGCGGCAATCGCATTTATTTTAATGGTGATTCTGCTTGTATGTATGGCACTCGTCAAGTACTTTACCGCAAAGCACGTTTACGGAGGTGAATAGAATGAAAACAGCCTCTAAAATTTATACAGCAATCATTTTTGTGTTTTTGTTCGCGCCGATTGCGGTGCTTCTGGTATTCTCGTTTAACGAGGGAAAAAGCCTTTCGGTATTTACGGGCTTCTCACTCAAGTGGTACAGGGAACTTTTAAGGGATACCGACACTTTGCAGGCACTCAAAAACACCATAATACTTGCCTTTTCGGCAACGGCGATATCGACCGTTATGGGCACTGCGGCGGCAGTCGGCATAAACAGACTTCGCTCACGCTGGTATAAGGCGGCGATGAATACGGTGACCAATATCCCGATGACCAATCCCGATATTATCACGGGTATATCGCTTATGCTTATGTTCGTTTTCGTGGGCAGGCTTTTCGGCGCATCGACGAGCCTTAATTTCTGGACGATGCTTATAGCACACGTCACCTTCTGTCTGCCCTACGTGATTTTGCAGGTGCTTCCCAAATTACAGCAGATGGATAAATCGCTTCCCGAAGCGGCAATGGACCTTGGTTGTACGCCCTTAAAGGCGTTTTTGAAGGTCGAGCTTCCCGAAATTATGCCGGGTATCGTAACGGGTGCGATAATGGCGTTCACGCTGTCGCTTGACGACTTTGTTATAAGTTATTTCACGGCAGGAAACGGCTTTACGACACTTCCCATTCGTATCTACGGTATGACCAAAAAAACCGTTACGCCTAAAATGTACGCCCTTGCAACGATTATTTTCTTCGTGACGCTTACGCTTTTGCTTCTCAACAACGTCGTGGATAATGACGGTGTCAAGAAAGAGAAAAAGGAAACGGGAAAAGTAAAACGTGTCGCAATGATTGTTCTTGCAGTCATAATTGCGCTTATCGGGTCTGTGGGCATTTTTGCAGGCAGAAAAGAAACGGTTACGCTCAACGTCTACAACTGGGGTGAATATATCTCGGACGGCAGCGAGGGTACGTTTGATACTATCCGTGAATTTGAAAAGTGGTATGAAGAAACCTACGGCGTTAAAATGGTCGTAAATTACGACACCTACACCTCAAACGAGGATATGTATAACAAAATATCAAGCGGTGCGGTAAGTTACGACGTTATCATCCCGTCTGACTATATGATTGCTCGTATGGCGGATGAGGGTATGCTTGAAGAACTCAACTTTGACAACATTCCCAACTATTCAAATATAGACGAAAACTTCAGGGGTCTGTATTACGATAAGGACAATCGCTACTCCGTGCCCTACGCCTACGGCATAATCGGCATAATCTATAATGCTAATGTCGTGGATGAGGCGGATACGGGCGGTTGGGACCTTATGTGGAACGAAAAGTATTCGGGTGACATTCTGCAGTTTAACAACTCACGTGATGCATTCGGTACGGCGATGTACAAACTCGGTTTAGACGTAAATTCAACCGATAAAGAGGTTTGGGAGACGGCTCGTGCCGAGCTTCTCACCCAGCGTCCGCTCTGCTACGGTCAGGTTATGGATGAGATATTCAATCTTATGGAATCGGGCGAAGCCTCAATCGGCGCCTACTATGCGGGTGACTATTTCACAATGGCTGACAATCAGGCAGGCGACGTGGATTTGCAGTTCTACTATCCCGAACGCACCAATTTCTATATAGACGCCATGTGTATTCCCAAGGGCTCACAGAATAAAGAACTTGCGGAGATATTCATAAACTATATGCTCTCAGAGGAACCGGCAATCGCAAATGCCGAGTACACCTACTACGCATCACCCAACAGGATAGTTTATGAAAATGAAACGTATCTTGAGGATATGGGCGAGGACGTAATAGAGGTTTTATATCCCGAGATAGAAAACTTCTCCGAACTGTATAACACCTACGCTTACAGAAATCTCGACACGGAAATGCTTGATTACATCAACACCCTCTGGGAAACGGTAAAAATAAATTAGGAATTCGTAATTCGGAATTCGGAATTAAATAAAAAATATACGGCAGGTGTTTTATCACCTGCCGTATGGGTTTATTTGATTTCTTGTTCAAGGTTCTCGAATTCCGGGGAGTCGAAAAAATCCTTTAACTGCATATTAAGTCCGTCGCATATAATTTTGATTGTTGCAATTTTGGGATTTTTGCTTTTTCCGTAAAGAATATTCTTTATTGATGAGGGTGGCAGACCTGCAACGGTTGCCAGAGCGTTTATTGTTAAATCCCTTTCGTCGCATAAACATAATATTCTGTTTTTTACCGCCTGACAGAGCGGTGACTGAACATTACTCATAGAAACTACCCCTTTTTTATATAGGGTAGCCTATTTTTTTAATCATTATAGGCTACGCATACTACTTTTAGGCTATGCATAGCCGAAGGAGGCATAAATGAGAGAACATACAGCAACTTTTATAGGACACAATGAATGTTTAGACGTATCACAGGAACAGGTTCGTGCAGAAATTATAAAACTAATAGAAAAAGGGGTATATATTTTTATGTCAGGCGGTATGGGCAGATTTGACAGGTTATGTGCAGGTGTTGTTTATGAGTTGAAAAAGAAATATCCTCATATACGGAATATATTGGTTATCCCGTATCTTAGTTTTAATGTTTACAATAAGGAAATCTTTGATGAAATAATATATCCGTATGGGTTTGAAAAATATTATTTTAAGTCAGCGATTCCCGCTCGGAATAAATACCTTGTCAATAATTCCACATATGCAATATGCTATGTAAAATTTACATGGGGTGGGGCAGCTCAGACATATAAGTATGCTAAACAACAAGATATAAATATTATTGACGTTGTATAATGAAAAAGGACTTCTTTAACGAAGTCCTTTTTTATTTTGTGTAAAAACAGTCCTGCTGCCATTTTTCGGGGTTTGTGTCTATGTATTCCCATATTGTCCGATAGTCGTTTTCGTCACGTATAATATGGTCATAAAAAGACCGTTGCCAGATGTTTTTTCCGTATTCCCGATTACAATGCCTTTTTAATAACGACACGAATTTTGATATTTCGCTGTTGTAGGGTGCGGCGGTTTCCGACGCACCGTTTTTATAATCCGTAATGCATAAAATCAAATGAAAATGATTGGGCATTATTATATATTTGTCCGTTTTTATGTGAGAATATTTTTTATTTAGCAGACCTATATATTTGTCAAGGATTTTACCGTATACGGACAGCATCATTTTCGGGGTGTCGAAATCGCCACCCCCTACAATTTCTCCGAGAAGGGATTTTCTGTCTTTTACGCAAATTGTAATAAAATACATTCCCGGTGAGGAATAATCATAATTTTTGAGTCTTGGTGGTTTTCGTGTCGGTAAACTCATTTTCTTTTCCTGCTTAATAACATAATTACAACCGATAAAAGCAAAACGCTTGCGCCTATTAAAATACCGCAGTTTACGAAAAATTGCATCGGAAGCACCGAAATTATCTCGTCATAACGGGGGTCGAAAACCCAGTTGTCCTTACCCGGAAAGAAAATGCGGTGGAATATCACAAACGCCTTGTCGATATTGAGACTTGCGAGAGCACCGATAACAACGGGCAGAATAACCGCCGAAAGACCCGTGTAAAAGGGGACTGCTTTACATACTTTAATCCTCTTTCTCAGTGCGAATAAAACCGCAAGGCAGAGTGAGGACGCAATCAGCACGACGGTATTGAGCGTAAATAATGCCTTGCAATCGGCAAAATGTGCTTTACCCTCCGCCGAATGAGCCATAACGCCCGTATCAAATTCCTTGCCGAGCGTTAAATAGTCGAGCACCCCGTCATACGCCTCTTTTATCTCGCTTTCGGAAAAACCGCTTTGTGACGGCAGGTCCATAGCCCCGATATGCGCATAGTAAAAGGGGCGCACGTATATGGGCAGGGCAATGGAAAACGAGATTATGAATAAAAACAGGGATACGGCAAGTATCCCTGAAAAAATCATTTTTTTCATCTTACGATGGGGGCAAGGTCGTCTTCTTTAAGACTAAGAAGGTCGGCAACCTTGTTTGCGATTTCGATATGCGGATATTCGAGGGTGTTGTGTGCATCACTTCCGAAGGTGAATTTACAGCCTTCTTCCTTAGCCATACTGTATATTCTTATCAAAGTATGCTGACCTGCAACAGCATCAGGCTCAAGGTCGCGTGCAAAGCAGGGCGTCTGAATTTCGAGTGCGATGCCTTTTTCAGCCGTCTTTGAGAAGAGCCTTCTGTACGTATCGTCAGGAATGAGGGGCATTAAAATGCGGTTGTCGTAGGGCGACTTGCAAGCCATAAAGGGATGCGCCATAGACGTGATATAACGGCTTACGTTGCTGTTAATGATGTCCTCATACGCCTGTACCATAAAGTCAATACACTTCTGATAGGGCTCATAATAGTCCTTGGGCATAGTGATATGCGTATGTGAATGGGGGATAATGATGAAGTCAAACTTCTCTGCCGTTTCCTCGGTCATGGCAACACCGCGGTGGGGATAGTCGTACTCACCTTCGCAGCCGAAATAGATTTTGACACCGCTGTCTTTATACTTTTCAATTTCGGATTTAATCTGTGCAACGTGCTCGTAATCCTGGGGTGCATACCAACGTGAAGCACCTTCGATTGCAGAGTCCCACATATGATCTGCAAAGCCTATTTTGGTAAGACCTACGTCTTTTGCAATACGCATATAGTTTTCAACCGTAGCAGATTCCTTACCACAGGACGAAATAACCGTATGAACGTGAAAATCGTGAGTGATATTCATAGTTTTCTCCTTATGTAAATTATTTGTTTGCCGTATCAATACTGTTTTTGAAAACAACGAAGCGCTGGAATAAAAATTCGGTCACGAAGTTTACAAGCATCGTGAGGATTTCAACAAGATAAGCGTTCCAACCTGCCTCGGTGAGTGCCTTAGTCCACCACGTCGAAAGGGGCGTGAATACAAGGTAAAACGCCAAAACCTTGAGCATTGCAACGGGCACGTTGTTTGCCGAGTGGAAGGTGTACTTGCGGTTTAAGGTAAAATTCCACACGACCGAGAGTGTCAGCGAAATGAGGTAGGATACCCACGGTACGAGGTGGAAAACCTCCATAAAAAGTGTGTAGCTTAGAATCTGTATAAGCCCTGCGCTTATCGAGAAAAGCGTGAATTTAAGTGAACGCAAAAGTTCTTTTTTTGTATCCGTCATTTCTTCCTCCTGTAAAAAACGATGTACTCTGCAATAAGGCACATGGGGATGGCGGCAATAACGTCGACGAAAGAGTGCTGTTTGATAAACGTAACCGACATACAAACGAGTAAAACGGTGACGGCAACGAAAATTTTCACAGCCTTTGACGCCGTTTTTTCCCTCAGCCATACCGAGAGAATTCCAAGCGAGTAGCCCACGTGTAAAGAGGGGCATACGTTGGTGCTTGTATCAACAGTATATATCAAACCGACGAGCTTTGTAAAGATATTATCCCTTGCAAAAACGTCGGGACGCAGATTCTGGCAGTTGGGGAATATGATATACACCGTCATTGCGATTATCTGCGTGATTATTATATAGGTGGAAAGTTTTTTAAACCCGTCAACGTTGTAGAGGGCAAACCACAGAAGGCTTCCTGCCACGAGTGCATACCAGAAAACGTAGGGTATTACGAAAACCTCACAAAAGGGGATTAAATCGTCAACAACGCTGTGCACGACGTAACAGTTTTCCCTCGGAATCAAATTTTCCGTAAGCAGATAAAGTATAAAATAACCTACCCAGCCGAGAAGGTATTTTAAATGCGAAAATTCGGGAGTATTTATTTTTGACAGTCGAAAGTTTCTGTAATCGACCACGGGCTTTCTCATTTCCCGACCTCCTTGTTTGTCGGATAATATTTTTTGGGAATGTTTCTGTACGGCACAACGGTGTGTGTCGGAAGTGAGCGTGCAATAGCGGTTATCTCATTCATAAGATAATCGCAAATTCTTCTTCGCTCATCCTCCGTAACCGCCTCGGAATTAAAGTAAACGCCCTTGCCGTAATACATTTTTTTCATTTTGGGCGCTATGTAAAGAGGCACAAAGCATAACTTTTTACCCGTCTTTTTGTAATAGAGTCTCGCAACGTCGATAAATCTGTCCTGAAAATCGTAAATTACGTTGTTGCACTTTACGTCATGCTCGGGAAAAATGACGATACTTTCCCCGTTTTCAAGGCAGGAAACGGTGCGTTTAAAGGTTGAGAGAATACGTTTATCTCTGTAAACGGGAATAGTTTGCGCATTACTGTTGATAAGCACTAAAAGCGGTGATACAATATACGACACCATTTTGAAAAACGGCAACTGCCACTTCGGCTTCTGCGACCAGAAATCCTCGTATGCGTATGAAGGAGCGTCTTTAAGACTTGTCGTTGCACCGGCAACCCAGGTACGGCGTTTTACGGGTGAATAAAACTCGCAGGCAATCGGTCCGTGAATCTGGCAGTGATTACCTACGATTATAACAGGCTCATCGGGTATATTTTCTGTCCCGACAGCCGTAATTTTCGGATATACGGCTTTTAAAATTGCCGCTAAAAATTTATATATCGGTTTAGCGTTCATCAAAAACATCCTCATTTAACGTGTTTCGGTATATTATACCACTAAAACCGAATTTTAACAATAAAACAAAGTGTTAAAATTGCATGAACGGCGGCCGTATATATGCAAATCGTTGACAACTCTTATATATCTTGCATTAAGTGGTACAATATAAGTATCAAATCGAAAGGGAGTTGTTAATTATGAGACTAACTAAAGAATTGATCCAAAAATTCAGGCATTATCTTATCGAGGAGGAAAAGTCCTCCGCAACACTAGAAAAATATATACGTGACGTAACAGCATTCTTTGTATGGCTGACGGGCTGTGAACTTGATAAAATGGCAGTCCTGCGGTACAAAGAGCACCTTAAGGAGAATTATATGCCGGCATCGGTAAATTCTGTTTTGTCGTCGCTCAACAGCTTTTTTGAGTTTAACGGGTGGCACGGTTTAAAGGTGAAAATGCTCAAAATCCAGAAACAGATTTTTGCAGAAAGGTCAAAAGAACTCACAAAGGCGGAATACGAGAGGCTTCTCTCAGCTGCCACCGAAAAAAAGGATGACAGGCTGTATTATCTGATGCAGACGATATGCAGCAGCGGAATCAGGGTGTCGGAATTATCGGCTATCACGGCAGAGGCAGTGAATGCAGGTAAAGCGACCATAAATTGCAAGGGCAAAATGCGAGTCGTGATTCTGCCGAAGGAACTTTGCAGAATGCTTAAAGAATATGCAAAGAGGCAAAAAATAACAAGCGGCCCCGTATTCGTAACGAGAACGGGCAAACCGCTTGACAGAAGCACGATATGGAAGATGATGAAAGCACTTTGTGAAAGTGCAGGGGTGAGTCGGGAAAAGGTATTCCCGCATAATCTGCGGCACTTGTTTGCACGCACCTATTATTCTATCCAGAAAGACATAGTACGTCTTGCAGATATTCTCGGACATTCGAGCGTAAATACCACACGCATCTATACTATGGAAACGTACGACGTGCATTGTCGCCAGATACAGAAACTGGGACTTTTGAGGCTATAGATATAAAAATACCACATAATCGAAATTATGATGCAGGCAAAGACACCTTATGTATTTGATTTTAGGAATTTTTTCCAAAAAGAGCAAAAACTAAAGCAGACTTATAAGACCGGGCAATATGAATTTTTTGACCGGTCTGCTTTGCTATGTCATCATTTCTGAAATATAAACTTTTTTGGAAATATAAGCGAAATCATTGACAAACACTCCTTAATATGATACATTGTTTAGGCTAATGATATGTATATCAACCCACATAATTTCGAATATGTGGTTTTTGCCGTACCACATAATTTCGATTATGTTGCAGGCAAATTTTTTTTACTGCCGTTTGTAACGGTTGTTACAAGTGATGAACGTTACAAACAAATTTAATTCGGAGAAAGGGCTTATTTATCATGGACAGGTACGATGTAAATGACAAAAGACAGGCGATTATCACAGCGACGTGGGATTATCTTCTGAGCACTGGTCTTGCAAATGCCTCCATCGGTGATTTGTGCAGGGAAGCGAAACTTGCACAGAGCAGTCTTTACTACTGGTTCGAGAATAAGGACGATATATGGATCAGTGCGGGAAAGTACGGTATTTCCAAGGTTGTAAACAGACTTTTTGAGTATACCGTCGGTCACACGGGGGATGTCCGCGGATTCTTCGACACGCTTCTTAACGAGGTTGACAAGTACAAGCACGAACTTCGGCTTGCAGTACAGATTACGACGAGTCCGCTGTACGGGGAACTTATGCGTGAAAAGTCGAAGGACTTCCGTATGCTGTACGAAAAATATGCAAATACGCTTATTGACGTATTCGAGTGTCCACGCAAGCAGGCGGAGACCTTTATTTATTCAATTATTGCCTACGTAATAGACTACGTGCTGTGGGATGACAGGGATAAGACGCAGATGCTTCTTGAAAATCTCTATGACCGAGTACTCAAGAGACTTGAAGAAACACGTTAACAACCGTGTGACTTATTGCGACAAAATTTGACAAAAGAAACGGTTAATATAAATCATATATTTCGTTAAAAAAACGTAAAGATTACATAAATTTGAAATCGGGCGAAGCTTTTGGCAGATACCGGTGCACAAAACAGAATTGAAACGGTTATATCTGCAAAGCATTCCCGATAAGGACGGTTTTTCAAATAGTCGTTTTAATTACCCCTCGCAGAGGTGGAAGCAAAAGCTTCCTCCTCTTACAAAGCATACAATTACACATTTTGATTTTCTCAGTGTGACAAGGTTTTTCCTCCTTGAATGATTGTATGCTTTGTAAGAGGATATTTTTCCTCTGCAAGACACATTCAGGTGGCGGTTAAACCACCACACAGTAACATTTTTCTACGTCATGATGGAGGTGGGGAAAACGGATACGTTATTTATACCGGTTAGCAGAGGGCAGTATAAGTAATGAACATTAAAGAACTCTGTCCGAGGCAAACGGAATTTTGGCAAATAATTATTAAGGAGGTTTTTTTAAGTGAAACTTAAAAGAATGATGGCTATTGTACTTTGCTTTGCAATGGTACTTAGCACAATGAGCTTTTCTGTTTTTGCGGTTGATGCAACAGTAACGAACGAAACCGAACTTACTGCAGCACTTGCAGCAGGCGGAACTGTTACTCTCGGCAACGATATAGAAGTTGCATCGCAAATTGAAATTCCTAACGGCGTTGAGGTTACTCTTGACCTTGCAGGATATGACATCATCGCTGGTTTGAATGGTGACAGCACCACAAATCACATTTATGTTCTGTCCAACCGTGGTACATTAACTGTTAAGGACGCCACAGAAGAGGGAAAAATTGTTTCCAGAGGTATTTATAACTATGGAACTCTTATTCTTGACAGCGGCACAATAGAGGCTTGCGATGGAAATGGTGGATATGCTGTAAACAATGAAAACGGCTCCACTTTCACTATGAATGGCGGTGCTGTCGTGACTACATATGACGACGACACCACAACATTTGATACGAGTGATGCCACAGCAATCGATGTTTGCGTTGGTAACACAACCACGCTCAATGGTGGTAAGATTTCTTGTGTATCAAATTGGTGTTATGCAGTGTCGGTTGATGGAACTCTTGTTGTTCCTGAAGACTCTACTGTATCCGTAACCGGTGTTCATGGTGCAGTATCTACAAATAGTAGTGGCACCACAACTATCGGTGGTGGTACATTTGTTTGTGAGGGTGCAACAAATGCAAGCAGTGACCATGTACTCTATGTTTCCGGTAACGGCTCTTTGACTGTCAACGGAGGTACATTCACTAACAATAACACTGATACTGGCAGTAATGGTGTTGCTGTTTGCGCCGATGGTGATGGAACACAAGTTGAAATCAACAACGGTACTTTCACCGGATGCGAAGCAGTAATTTACGGTAATGTCAATACTGTTGTTAACGGCGGTTCTTATGAATTGCACTGGGATGATATTCATGACATCAAGGACTCTCTTGCTCAGTATGTTGCCGAAGGTGCTACTGTTGTTGTTGAAGGAACAGAGATGACAAAGACGGAAAGTGGCTTGGAAGAAGATACTTCTGCAACCGAAACAGTTGTTGCAACAGTTAACGGTGTTGGATACGACACACTCGCAGAGGCTCTTGCAGACGTAGGCGCAGGTGATGTTGTAATCGACCTTCTTGCTGATGCTGAGCTTTCATATGGTGCTCGCGAAGCGTATGGTCAGGATGATACAACATCTATCACTATTAACGGTAACAACAAAACATTGACTCTTAATCAAACAGATAGCGATTGGTCTTCAATCGGTATGAAAAACGCAGACGGCGTATTTAAGATGAACAATGTAACTGTTGAAAAAACAGGTTATGGTGATACAAGTGGTGCATGGAATACCCATGCGATTAACTTCAATGTAAATACCGAATTTGAAGATGTAACCTTTAATAATGCTATTAAGGTTAGCGGAACATCTGTTCTTACAAATGTTAACGTAGTTGAAGCGAACGGTTATTACGGAATTTGGATTCCTGCCAATGCTACATCCGTTACAATCAATGGCGGTAGCATTACAGCAACAAACGGCGGTCGTGGAATTAAAATTGCAGACCAATATGTGGAAGACAGCGCTCAGAAAGTGAGTCTTACAGTTGACGGAATGACATTTGAGACTGCAAAAAAGGCAGCGGTTTTGGTAAGCTCAACAGCTGGAGCAGATATTACTGCCACAAACTACGATATCACCAAGGTTGCAGCAGATTCTACAAACTTTGCATGGGTTGATGAAGAATGGTCTTCAAGTGCAGATAAAGTTACAGTGAATGGCGCTTCTGTATTTGTAGAAGGTACAGTTGCTAAAATCGGTGACGAATGCTTTAGCAGTCTTGATGCGGCATTGGATTATGCAAAGACTAAAGGTATGACCGAGGTTGAGGTTGCTGTTCTCGACGACGTGGCATATACGTCTAAGATTGCTCAGTTTGAAAAGGTTACGTTTACAGGTACAGACCGCAATCAGACGTTTGACCTCAACGTAAACAGTGCACTCGACATCAATACCGAATTGGTATTCAACGACCTTACTGTTTCACGTCTGGACAGCAACTGGTTATATCACTACACCTATATAAGAGGCGGTCTTACATATAACGACTGTAAGATGGTTGGTTTGTTTAACGTTACCGCTCAGGACACTGATTTCATAGAATGTGATTTCTATAACGACGACACGTTTGGTGACGGCAGCTACAGCATCTGGCTCTATAACTGCTACGATAATATTGACGTAAATATCACCGACTGTACGTTTGACGTGTATGAGCGTGCTATAAAAATGTACGGCGACGGTTATACAGGTGCTATGACGCTTGACATTTCAGGAACTGAATTCGTTTCAAGAACGGCAGATAAAACTGTTGTTGAAATGGCATATGATAATACGACAGGCACAGGAAGCATGAGCCTTAATATTGATGATTCTACAGCAAGCGGCTTCGGTGCTCCCGAACATATCAGCGGAGAAGCAAACGCATGGTTTAACGTTGAGAATACCAATACAACTAAAAACACTATCTCAATCGTTACGATTGACGGAGTTGTGGTTTACAGCGATGCTGTCGCTAAAATCGGTGAAGATTTCTACATGGACCTTGCTGACGCATTTGCAGCTGCAAATGCAGGTGATACCGTTACACTTCTCAAAGATGTTACAGGCAATGTCACCGTTAATAAGGCTATTACGATTGACGGTAACAACAAGACAATCGCAGGCAAGCTTTCCGTAACAGCTGACAGTGCTACGGTTAAGAATGCAACAGTTAATAACGGTAGCAGTACAGCAGGCTATATCAACGCTAAAAACGTTCTGATTGAAAACTGCACTGTTACAGGCGGAAACGGTTTCCGTTACTGCTACACAACAGGCACTGTAACGTTTAGGAATTCAACAATTACAGGCTCTGTTTACGGTATTCATTTTGACGGTTCTGCAGGCGGCAATATTGTGATTGATAACTGTATAATTACAGGCTGGACATCATTTGCAGGTACAATAACAAAGGTAACAATCGCAGATTCAGAATTTGCAGAAGGCAACTACAACCAGTTAAGATTCTACCAGGATTCTGAAATCACAGGTACAGAATTCAATGAAGATATGACCATCGACTTTGGTAAAAACGGCGTAGAGTGCGTTATTAAGAATTGTAATGTTTCCGATGGCTCACCCATTACAGATGTTATTTATCTTGCCGATCTCGCAACTATGGGTGTTCAGGTAATTGTTGATGATGAGGCTCTCGTGGTTGAAGCAGGTGTTACAACAGGCGGAGATACAACGTATTTCACAACTCTCACTGAAGCACTTAAGAATGTTAAGGAAAATTCAGTTCTCACTCTCTATGCAGACATAACTGTTTCTGCGTTGTGGGATTGCCGTAACAACGGTGCAAAAATCACAGTTCCCGTAACGATTGATGGTAACGGACACACACTTAAACTCACAGGTTCGGTTAAGGACAATAACTGGAACACAGTATTCAGATTTGAAAAAGATGCTACAGTTAAGAATCTTACAATTGATGCAAGTGGGGCTTCTGATATTCAGAGAGGTATCTCTGCAAAATACAACATTACTGTTGATAACTGCAAACTTATCGGCAATGGCACGTCTGCAAAGCGTGGTATTATCTTCGGCGAAGGTGCAGGTAGTGAACTTCCCAACGTAACTGCAACTATCACAGCTTCTACCTTTGAGGGTTGGAGCTACGGTGTTTCCGACAACCAGAGCGGTAAGGATGCTAAATCTGTTTCTGTTACAGATTCTAAATTTATAAACGCAAGCGTTCTCGTAAGTGCGGCTGAAACGGTAACGTTTACAGGCAACACTGTAACAGACGGCTACGTAAACATCTCTTCCTATACCGCTGCTGACACCGTTCTTGTTACTGCAACCGGCAATACGCTTGTTGGTGAGTTTGACATAATTCAGACAAATCCCGATAACATTACAGCAGATGAAGAATTTATTACTCCTGTTGCTAAGATTGGTTCTAAGTATTATGAAACCTTAAGCAAGGCTATTTCTAAGGCTGCCGATGGTGATACTATCGTACTTTTGAAAACGGTTGTTATCGATGAAGATATGACGCTTGATCTTAACGGTTATACCGTTATGGGTAATATCGTAGTTGAAGCAGGTGCAACGGTTGAAATCAAAAACGGTAAAATTATTAACAATAATGAAAACGTAAGTGCTATTCAGTCATACGGCACAACAACACTCACAGACCTTGACGTTACGTCAGCTCGTCACGCAGTTCGTGTTGAGGGCGGTATCACTACAATCAACAGCGGTGATTATAAGGTTGCACCGATTTCAAAGAAGACACTTCACGCAGTCAACGTTTCCGGCGGCGGTCAGGTTGTAATCAACGGCGGTAACTTCACAGGTCCTAAGGGCACTGTGGCAGACAGCGGTGCGGCCGTTAACATTCAGGCAAATTCTAAGGGTACAATCAACGGCGGTACGTTTAAAGGCGGTAAGAACAACACACTATCAGCAAAAGGAATACTTACAGTACACGGCGGTGTATTTGATCAGGATCCCACTTCTTACGTTGCAACCGGCTACGTTGCAACTCCAAATGCAGATAAGACACTTTATGTGGTAACTGCAGAACGCACACTCAGACTTGAACCCTCGGCTACTGAAGTGAAGACAGGCAACACATTTACGGTTGACGTATACATTGATACGGCTAACGTCTGGGAAGTTGAATGGGTTCTTGAATATGATGAGACACTCTTTGAAATTGTAGATATGACAACGTCTTATACTAACTGGGGTGATGATAAAGAACCGGCAATTTATGCAACTAATAGTGCGATTGATGAAACGAAGCCTGTTGCAACTTATACATTCAAAAAGAATGTTAAGGCATCAACACAGAGTGAGTTTACATTCAAATTTGCAGAAATATCAATACTTACAGATTACGAATCTGTAAACAATATTACGGTGCCCTGCAATGATGCAGAATTTTCAATAAAAATCAATCTTGATTACGTAGTTGAAGTGGGTACTTCAAAATACGACTACTATATCACAGGCAAAAAACTCGTACTTGTTTACACAAATGCAACGGGTATAACCTTTGATTACGATGGAATCCAGATGTATGAAGTAACAGGTGCAGGTTACGAGTATGAAGGCGAAGACGAGGAAGAATTTACTCAGACCGCTGATACTAAGGTATATGCACTTGTGGTTGACGCAATAAATAACGGCGTATTTGAAGACTACGAAGTAAAGGTATCACCTGACCATGTGGAAACTGCAACGGTCATTACATATGATAAAGAATATACATTCGATAACAAGTTATTCGACAATGACGTCAGTGGAGATAGCTATGTTAAACCCAACGATATAACAAACGTATATTTGGTTGCGGTTTGCAATGAAATCGCGTTAGGTGAAATGGATATTATGCTTAAGGCTGATGTAGACGGCGACAAACAGGTCAATATGTTTGACGCAAAATCTATAATCAACGAGCTTTACCGCAAATAAACCGAATAAGTAAAAAGTTATATTTATACGAAAAGGGGGCTTTCCTTTTCATACGGAAAGCCCTCGTTTTTAAACAGACGGGTAACCGGTGAATGTTTTTAAACTGTTTATCCTGCTGTTTAAGAAGGGATTTTATATGAAAATAAAAAGAATATCGATTTTTCTTGCCTGCGTGTTATTATTTTCGTGTTTCCCGCTGCAATCATTTGCGGATGCAGCTAAAAATCTGCAGTTTGAATTAAGAGTTGATACGGAGAATAATAACGACAGCGTTATAAGTGCAGATGAAAACAACGTTGTTGTCGAGGCAGGCGGTGAATTCATCGTAGACTTGTATCTCAGAAATACTTCAGATGACGGCCCCTACACCATCACTGATATACAACATGAGATAGAGTTTGATGAAAACTTTTTTGAATTTGTAAAAGCTGAGACTGTAAAAGCTACAAGTGCGATGAAACAAACAGACGTGTCATACACATGTGTAAGAACCTATTTCTTTGGTAGACCAACGGAATTTGACAACGATCAGTGTCTTACAAGAGTAACCTTTAAGGTAAAAGGAGAAGTAGGAGATACAAGTAGTCTTATAAGCACACCGAGAATCGATGCTAACGATTCGACTCTTCAAACAGATTACAGCATATCAACAAAGGATATGACTGTAACTGTCGGCGAGAGACCGAAATACGTGGTTGAAGTCGGTGAAGACTATGTCGCAGGTAAAAAGCTTGTTCTCGTTTACACAGACGAAGAATTAACCTTCACGTATGATGGTGTTGCTATGTACGAAGTAACAGATAAGGGTTATAAGTATGAAGCACCTGACGGAGCTGAAGATGATCACGTATATGCACATGTATATGCGTTTGTAGTTGATGCAATCAATGGTGGCGACCTTGATGCTTATAAAGCAAAGGTAAAAGCTATTGAAGGCGGCACAGCAGAAAAGATTGATTACACAAACAAGCACAAGATCACGGGTGATATAATTGTTGAAATCAATGGTGCTCAGGCTCTAACATGGAATGACATCACAGCAGCATACAATGCTATAACAAACGATGGCAGATCATATAAACGATTCATGGCAGGATGCATTAAGGCTGACGTTAACGGCGATAAGCACGTTACATCCGCCGACGCTGAGAAAATCGTTTCAGCATACAATGAGTACAGTAAGAACAAATAAGTTGAAAGACATATTAATCTTACGTTAAATCGATACAACAAGGAGCTTCCTCATCCGAGGAAGCTCCAACCCTGCAAAAACGAAAGGAAAACTCATATGAAACGAATATTGTCAATTTTTATTGCCTGTATATTATTATTTTTGTGTTTCTCAGTAAATACGTTTGCAGATACGGTAAAAAATCTTCAGTTTGAAATAACGGCAGACGGCGTGAACAATGAAAACGAACTTGTTGTTCAGCCGGGCAGTGAATTTACCGTAGACTTATATCTTAACAACATAACTGATAACGGGACATATACAATCTCCGATATACAACACGAGATAGAGTTTGATGAAAACTTTTTTGAATTTGTAAAAGCTGAGACTGTAAAAGCGACAAGTGCAGTGCTTCAAAAAGACGTGTCATATACATGTGTAAGAACCTATTTCTATGGCAATGCAATGACATTTGAGAACAAGCAGGTTCTTTCAAGGGTAACTTTCAAGGTGAAGCAAGGATTGAAGAACGAAAGCTCAAGTGTGCTTCAAAATACACCGAGAATCGGTGCCAATGACTCAACAATTGGGCTGAGTTATAATATATCAACTCAGGATATGACGGTATATATCGGGGAGAAACCTGCCCAGATGTATACGATTATATATAAAGACGGAAATGATACTGTTCATACGGAAAATAAAGTAGGTACGGCTACAGTATATGAACTTCCGTATGTGCCGACAGGCAAGAGGTTCCTTTACTGGAAGGACACTGACGGTAAGACGTGGAAGCCTGGTGACTCTTATACGGTTGAAAAGGATATGACCTTTACAGCCGTGTGGAAAGAAAAGTACAAGCTTACATTTGAAACAAACGGCGGTACGTCAATTGCACCTGCAGAAAAATGGAGCGACGGTGATACAACAATCGACCTTTCGCAGTACAAACCGACCAAAGCAGGGGCTACTTTTGCAGGCTGGTATAAGGATGCAGGATTAACACAGAAAATCACAAGCATAAAACTGACAGCGGATACGACGGTTTATGCTAAATGGACGTCAAATGGTGGCGGTACAACACCTCCCGGTGGTGGCGGTACAGCACCGATAACACCTCCTGCAGATGATGAACAGGACGCACCTACGAACTATAAACCCGACATTATGACGGATGAGCACTATGCTTACGTAATGGGCCGTGAGGACGGAAAGATATATCCTCAGGCAAACCTTACGAGAGCGGAGGCGGCAACAATCTTCTTCCGTCTGCTTAAGGAAGACGTTCGTGCGCAGTATATGACCAAGGAAAACAAGTTTACAGATGTTGAAAGTGGTGCGTGGTATAACACGGCAGTTTCGACGCTTGCAAATCTCGGTCTTATAAACGGAAGAACGGAAACGACGTATGCCCCGAACGCAACGATAACGAGGGCGGAGCTTACAACGATAGTTGCAAGACTTTCGAAGGCACAGTACAGCGGTGCAAATTTATTTACCGATATTTCGGGCCACTGGGCGAAGGACTATATCAATATAGCGGCGTCAATAAAGTGGGTAAACGGTGAAAACGGCAAGTTCAGACCGGATGATAACATTACGAGAGCAGAAGTTATGACACTTATCAACCGTGTACTTAACCGTCAGCCCGAAACGAAGGCAGACCTGCTTGACGGAATGAAGGTATGGATTGACAATAATCCGAACTCATGGTATTACATTGCAGTTCAGGAAGCAACAAACAGCCATGACTTCAAGATGAAGGCAGACGGCGTTCATGAATCATGGACACGTCTCACAGAAGATCCCGACTGGGCAGCTATGGAAAAGTAAAATTACTTGCAAAAAAATAAGACAGTCGAAAGACTGTCTTATTTTTTGGTGCGGATGTTGTTATAGGATTTACTCATAAATGCAGTTATATCAAGGTTTTTAAAGTGATTAAAAATTCAATTATCCTTTACGTCGATATGCAAACTTCGTTTGCTCGATATTTTTACTTTGTAAAATCGATATGTTTTTCGTTTCACTCAAACTCGATATGATATAAATCTCGTTGCGATAGCAACATATCGAGTGCGCAAGCACATATCGAGTCATTTATGACATATCGAAAATCTCGCAAGAGATTTATATCGATGAAAAAGCGACAGAAATCTGTCGATTACTGTCGCTTTTTTTGGTGCGCCAGAAAGGACTTGAACCTTCACGTCGTTGACACCAGATCCTAAGTCTGGCGCGTCTGCCAATTCCGCCACTGGCGCATGATTTGATATATTATCATGATTATCGTAAAAAGTCAATTGATATACCAGAAAATGAAATAATTATTGATTTTTTATTATAATTATGTAATATTTAAATTGTATTTATAAGTAAGGAGACGACACCTTGAAAGACGGAAGAGTTGAATTTACAAATCTGCATATATATTTCGCAACTCACGGCATAAATACGCAAGTGCCCAGGAAAAGGAAAAGTGAGACCGTGATATACGCAATCGGGGGCGAGGTGAGTGTCACCGAAAAAAACGCAAGATACGATTTTCTTGTCCGTGAGGGTGAACTTGTATATCTTCCGTCGGGTGATGCGGCAACTCTGCGTATCCCTGAAGATGCAAAAGCGATGATAATCAAGTTTGATTTACCTGAAAGGCTTTTTGAAGACGCGTTCTGCATAAAAAAGGACAGCGAGGCACTTGAAACGGCAGGTAAACTTTGCGAATATACTGATAGAGATCACGCCTTTTCCTGTATGATGACCTATAAACTCATTTATGAGATGAAAAAGTACGTTAAAGGGCAGGCACCGCAGAAATTCCATAAACTTTTTCCCGTCATTGACGAACTACGTGCACACCCCGAGGCCGAGCGTAAGATTGATGAATATGCAAAAATGTGCGCTATGAGCGAGGTTGGTTTTCGCAAACTCTTTATGGAATACACGGGTGAAACGCCCGTTGAATACAGAACACGGCTTCGTCTTGAAATGGCTTTCGGTATGCTTGCCGACGGTGAATGTTCGGTAACCGAAGCGGCGGCACGAAGCGGTTTTAATTCGATTTCTTTCTTCTGCCGTGAATTCAAAAAATTCTACGGTTACAGTGCAGGAAATATTTCTCAAAAGTCTTGACGAAAGAAAAGTCGCGTGTTATAATTGCAAAAAATATAATAATAATATAAAGGGAACCAGCTGACTGTAGAGGGCTTGTTCCCTTATGTTTTTTTAAGGAGAGAATTTTATGGAAATACAACTCCGTGAACTTATCGAGCAAATAAAGAAGGACGGTGTGCAGGCGGCAGAAGCCGAGGCTGCGGTCGTGCTTGAGAATGCAAAGGCGCAGGCCGAGAAAATAGTTGCCGATGCAAAAGCGCAGGCCGAGAAAATAGTTGCCGATGCAAAGAGTGAATCCGAGCGTATGACAAAATCGGGGGAGGATGCTCTCCGTCAGGCAGGTCGTAACGTGCTCATATCTTTCAGGGAAAGTGTGGCAAGGGAACTGACGGCAATCGTCGGTGAAAGCGTTAACACCGTATATTCGTCGGAAGCGCTTGCGGGGCTTATTGCAAACGTTGTTGAAAATATGGCAGGTAAGACGGGGGACGTAGAGGTCGTTTTAAACGGTGAGGATTTGAAAAAACTCGAAAAGACCTTGCTTTCCGCTCTTAAAGAAAAAATGCTTACGGGTGTCACACTCAAGGCGAACGATAATCTTGACGGCGGTTTCCGCATAGCCGTAGACAACGGCAACGTGTATTACGATTATTCTGCCGAGGCGGTTGTCGAAATGCTTTCAAACTATCTCAGCCCGAGGGTTGCACAGCTTTTGAAAGAGGCGTAAGGTATGGCTGAATACTATCTTATTTCGCAGTTGCCCTCGCTCGACGGGGTGGGCGAAAATACACCGCTGCCCATTACCGAGGAACGTTTTACAGAACTTTGTGAGCGTTTTTTAGGGAAAAAGACTTTGGCGGCAATGCAAAATCTGACACTCGTACCACCGAAAAATTATGAAGGCACGTCGTCGGGACTCATTGACGTGTGGAATGAAAACGAACGGGATTTAAGGCTTGCACTTGGTAAAGTTCGGGCAGAGAAACTCAAAAAAACGTTTGATACACAAGGCAGGCTTTTACCTGTCGGCTGTGTAAAGGCAGCAAGCACTGCAACAGAAATTGAAAATCCCATGGATGCCGAAAAGTATCTTAACTCTTACCGACTTGACTTTTTAGAGAGTCTCAGGCCGACGGATACCTTTTCGGATGATTATATACTCTATTACGGGCTTAAATTAAAGCTGATTCTCCGCATAAGAAAGTTTGATACAGAGGCGGGAGAAAAGGCATACAGAAATATTTACGACTCCATTTTACGTGGAGACGGGTTGGAGGCAATACAATGACCGAAAATACGGGAAAGGTTGTTAGCGTAAACGGAAACCTGCTGTCTGTTGAATTTGACGGTAACGTTTCCTTGAATGAAATATGCTTCGTTAAGGTGGGTGACACCTCACTTAAAAGTGAAGTTATCCGCATAAGAGGCAAGGTTGCACAGGTGCAGGTCTATGAGATGACCGACGGCATCAAGTGCGGTGATACGGTTGAGTTTTCGGGCGATATGCTTTGTGCTGAGCTTGGTCCGGGTCTTCTCGGACAGGTGTATGACGGACTTCAGAATCCGCTTCCCACTCTGGCAGAGCAGGCAGGCTGGTTTCTTGAACGAGGAATCTATGCAGACGGACTTGACTGTGAGAAAAAGTGGGCTTTTACACCCTTGGCAAAAGTCGGTGACACGGTTCGTGCGGGCGAATATATAGGTTTCGTTCCCGAAGGGCCGTTCACACATAAGATTTTTATTCCCTTTTATCTGCTTGGAAACTATACGGTAAAATCCATCGCAGACAAGGGTGAATATACGGTAAAAGAGACGGTTGCGGTCATTACCGATGAAAGAGGGCGTGATATTTCGGTATCAATGTCATTCAAATGGCCCGTCAAGCGTGCGGTGAAATGCTACAGCGAGAGGCTTGCCCCCGTGGAAACGATGGAAACTAAGGTTCGTCTTATAGACACGTTTTTCCCCGTGGCAAAGGGTGGCACGTACTGTACACCGGGGCCTTTCGGTGCAGGTAAAACCGTTTTGCAGCATACCACTTCAAAGTATGCAGACGTTGATATAGTAATTATCGCAGCCTGCGGTGAACGTGCAGGTGAGGTCGTTGAAACGCTTACTGAGTTTCCCGAACTTACCGACCCCAGAACGGGCCGTTCGCTTATGGAACGTACCATAATTATATGTAACACGTCATCAATGCCCGTTGCTTCAAGAGAAGCGTCGGTTTACACTTCGGTAACGCTTGCCGAATATTACAGACAGATGGGACTCAACGTTCTTCTTCTGGCAGACTCTACGTCACGTTGGGCACAGGCACTTCGTGAAATGTCGGGGAGACTTGAAGAAATACCGGGTGAAGAGGCTTTCCCCGCATATCTTGAATCCTATATTGCGGCATTCTACGAAAGGGCAGGCTACGTACGCCTTCCCGACGGCAGTACGGGCTCCGTTACAATCGGCGGTACGGTATCTCCTGCAGGCGGTAACTTTGAAGAGCCTGTTACACAGGCAACGCTCAAGGTTGTAGGTGCTTTCCACGGTCTCTCGCGTGAGCGTTCTGATGCAAGAAAATATCCTGCAATCGACCCGCTTATATCGTGGTCAAAATATAACGGCGTTGTTGAGGCTGAAAAGTCACAGCTTTGCAAGAATATTCTTGTTCACGGTGATGAAATCGGCTCGATGATGAAGGTTGTCGGTGAAGAGGGTACGACTCTCTCCGATTATATAACCTATCTTAAAGCAGAAATGCTTGATGCAGTTTATCTTCAGCAGAACTCTTTTGACGAGGTCGATGCGGACTGCTCGGCTGCACGTCAGCGCTACGTCACGGACAAACTAATTTTCGTTCTGGACAGCGATTATGAAATAGACAACAAAGATGATGCAAGAGGCTTTTTCAACCGTCTGCGTCAGAAATTTATAGACTGGAACTATACTGTATTTGAAAGCGACGCCTTCAAAACTGCAGAGGGTGAGATTGATGCTCTCTACCGTGAGGGTTGCGGAAGATTAAAGGACGGTGAGTGAGAATGAATAAGGTTTATAACAGAATAGAATCTATCATCGGTAACGTAATCACCGTACGTGCAGAGGGTGTGAAGTATAAAGAACTTGCGCAGATAACCACACGTTTCGGTAAATCGCTTGCGCAGGTCAATAAAATTGACGGGGACATCGTATCACTGCAGGTATTTGCAGGCGGTCAGGGTGTATCCACGGGGGATGAGGTGCGTTTTCTCGGTCACGAGATGCGTGTCTCCTTTGGTGAGGATTTGCTTGGCAGAATATTCGACGGCTCGGGACAGCCGAGGGACAGAGGTCCCGCACTTACCGATAATATGACGGCAATCGGCGGTCCGTCGGTAAACCCCACCAAGCGAATTCTTGCCAACAGAATGATGAGAACTAATATTCCCATGATTGATATGTTCAACACGCTTGTCGTATCACAGAAGCTGCCGATTTTCTCCATTTCGGGTGAGCCGTATAACCAGCTTCTTGCACGTATTGCGATGCAGGCTGAGGCTGACGTAATCGTGCTCGGCGGAATGGGACTCAAATATGACGATTTCCTTTATTTTAAGGAAGAACTTTCAAAGGGCGGTGCCCTCAGCAAGACGGTTATGTTTATTCATACCGCCTCCGACCCGACGGTTGAATGTATGATGATTCCAGATATGGCACTCGCCGTTGCAGAGCAGTTTGCCCTGCAGGATAAAGACGTATTGGTGCTTTTAACCGATATGACCAACTTTGCCGATGCCATGAAGGAAATTGCCATTACTCAGGAGCAGGTGCCCTCAAACCGAGGCTATCCCGGTGACCTGTATTCACAGCTTGCATCACGTTATGAAAAGGCGGTTGACTTTGCAAATTCAGGCTCGGTTACCGTTCTTGCGGTTACCACGATGCCGGGTGATGACGTAACACATCCCGTACCCGATAACACGGGTTACATCACGGAGGGGCAGTATTATCTCAAGGGTGGACGTATTGAGCCGTTCGGTTCGCTTTCACGACTCAAGCAGAACGTAAACGGTAAAACGAGAAAAGACCACCGTGCACTTATGGATGCGATGATACGTTTATATTCTTCGTATAAAGAAACGCTTGAAAAGAAGAATATGGGCTTTTCGATGAGTAAATGGGACAAAAAACTGCTTAAATACGGCGAACTTTTTGAAAGCAGGCTGATGTCTTTGTCGGTTAATCTGTCGCTCGAGGATGCACTTGATACGGGCTGGGAGATACTTGCCGAATGTTTTGATAAAAACGAAACCGGAATCAAGTCAGACCTTACTGACGAGTTTTGGCATAACAAGTAAGGGGGACTGCGGTTTTGGCAAAAATCAAACTGACTAAAAACGAGTTGAAGGTACAAAAGGACGCACTTAAAATGTACCGCAGATATTTGCCTACTCTGACTCTGAAAAAACAACAGCTCCATGCAGAAATCCGCGTGATTGAAGCAAAGGCGAAGAAGGTAAGAAAACAAAAAGAAGACCTTGAAAAAGGCTTTCTTGACTGGATTGCGGTTTTCGCTGAAGATGCCGTTTTCCCGAAAGGGATAATCACGGTGAAAAACATCCGTAAGGGGAAGGGGAATATCGCAGGCGTTGATATTCCGACCTACGAGGGAGCGGACTTTTCACGGGCGGACTACGATTTATACGAAACTCCGCTCTGGGTGGATATAGCCGCAAACCATATGGAAAAGGCGATTGCGCTTGACCTTGAGGCAGAGGTGCTCGACGAGCAGGTAAGGCTTCTTGAAAAAGAACTTCTTGCGACGTCACAGAGGGTAAATCTGTTTGAAAAGGTGAAAATTCCCGAGACAGAGGAAAATATAAGAAAAATATCGGTCTATATGGCAGACCAGCAGGTCAGTGCCGTGGTGCGTTCGAAAATTTCAAAACGCAAAATTGCGCTTCGTAATGCGGTATCTTCCGAAAGGGAGGTGTATTCATTATGATAGTGCCTATGAAAAAGGTGTCCCTCATCATCAGGGGGGACGAAAAGAAGCAAACACTTAAAAAACTCCGTAAACTCGGTATTATGCACGTTGAAATCACCGAAGGGACGGGGGAAAGGCTGGCAGGGCTTAACGAGCAGATTGTTTTACTGCAGAGTGCACTTTTCACACTCGGAAAAAGCAAAAACGTAAAGCAGACGCAAGTTGACACTTCAAAGGCGTTGTCGGTTGCACAAAAAATAACCCGTCTTGAGCAGGAGAAAAAGTGGTATCAGGATGAAATAAATTTCCTCTCGGGTGAACTTGACAGGCTCAAAGGCTGGGGCGACGTTGATATTGACGAATTAAAGGCTCTTGCAGAAAAAGGCGTTAAAATATCGCTTTGTGAAAAGCCTGCAGACGAATATGCTTTACTTCCCGAAAGTGTTAAAACAGTAAAACTTGAGGGCAATAAATCATCCGTTAAATTTCTTGTTATCGGTGAAAATGACGTGGCAAATTCGCTTGCCTTGCCCGAAATGTCAACCGACAAAATGAGAGAAAGAATATCCGCTTTAAACACGCTCGTTGATGAAACGCAGCAGCAGATAACATCCTGCATCTGCTATGCCGAAAGCATAAAAAAAGCGGTAAAAGCGCTTGAAAGGGAAGTGCAGTTTGAAACCTACGCCACGGGTATGCAGGAGGAGAGTGTCGTAGCCTGCTTTACGGGCTATATCGAGGCAGAAAATCTTGACACACTCAGAAAAACGGCTGCAGAAAACTCTTGGGGACTTTTAATTGAGGAGCCTACTGAGGAGGATAACGTTCCCACCAAACTCAAAAACAACAAATTCGTAAGTCTTATCTATCCGCTTACCGACTTTTTAGGTACGGTACCCGGGTATTTTGAGTATGACATTTCAGGGTGGTTTCTCTCATTTATACTCATATTCTTTGGAATTATTTTCGGTGACGGCGGTTACGGTCTACTCATTTGCACAGTCGCATTGATTCCGATCATAAAAGCACTTATTTCAAAAAAGGCGGTATCCCCCGCATTTCTGCTTGTAGGTCTTTTCGGATTATCGACGGTGCTGTGGGGCACGCTCACGTGCACGTGGTTCGGGCTTTCACCCGAGCAGTTACCGCAGTGGCTTAAGAGTTTATCGGTGCCCGTCATTTCAAACGTTTACGCCGATAAAATCTGGTATCCCTTCGCAAACGGCGCAGGGCTGACGACGGCACAGAATTTACAGATACTCTGCTTCTCACTCGCTTTGGTACAACTCACGGTTGCACACGTAAAGGGTGCGGTTAGAAACAGAAAATCATTAAAAATCCTCGGTGATATCGGCTCGATATTACAGCTTCTCGGAATTTATTATCTGGTGCTCAGCCTCGTTGTAAATGCAGAAGTTTTCAGCTTCGGACTGGTGATAGCGGGTATTCCCGTAGGCACTGTTTCGATTGCACTTATAGGTGTCGGCTTTGTAATGAACTTCGTATTTGCAAACTACGAGGGCAGTATCGTAAAATCCGTGCTTTCGAGCTTAAAAAATATCGTTTCGGTACTTTTAGGCGTAGTCAACGTATTTTCGGACATCGTTTCGTATATACGTCTGTGGGCGGTCGGTCTTGCAGGTGCTGCAATCTCGGCTACGGTAAACGAACTTGCAGGTCCGCTTCTTGGCAACTTTATGTTTATGGTGCTTGCAATCGTTCTGCTGGTATTCGGACACGGACTTAATATGATTCTAAACGTTCTGTCCGTCATCGTTCACGGAATAAGACTTAATACGCTTGAATTTTCATCACATCTGGATATGTCCTGGAGCGGACATAAATTTAAACCATTTGAATAAAAGGAGAATTATTATGAATTTAGGATTATTGGCAACGGCACTTGCAATGGGCATTGCCGCAATCGGCTCTGCAATCGGTATCGGTATTGCAGGTCAGGCATCAATCGGTGCCTGGAAGAAGTGTTATATGAGCAATAAGGCTGCACCCTTCATACTCACCGTTTTTGCAGGTGCACCCCTTACACAGACGATTTACGGCTTCCTTCTCATGCAGCAGATGAAGGCGTCAAGTGCAGACCCTGCATTCTTACTCGGCCTTGGTATCGCATCGGGCGTTGCAATGGCATTTTCAGCAGTTTATCAGGGCAAGGCAGGTGCCGCAGGTGCAGATGCTCTTGCAGAAACGGGCAAGGGCTTCTCACAGTACATCACCGTTGTCGGTCTTTGTGAAACGGTTGCCCTCTTCGCCCTCGTTTTCAGCATGGTAGCTTTAGGATAGAGGGACTCATTCACTCAAGTATGAATCGGTTTTGGCTTGATATTTTCCGTTAATACTTCATAAAAAAATTCCGTAATACACAAAGTATTGCGGAATTTTTATTATTTTGTCTAAACGAAAAATCTCTAACCCAAAACTGCTATGCACCACACAAAATATATTTTGTGTGGCGAATAATACCTAAGTGAATGAACCCCTCTATCCTTCTTCACATCTGTTAATACAAAAAAGCAAGATTGGGATTTCCAATCTTGCTTTTTTTGTAGGGTACGGCGTCCCCGACGTACCGTTTTATATATTATATAACTTAAAATAATCGTCGATGCCAAGTGCAATGGCTTCACCTATGTTTTGGACGTTGTCAACTATCCATTTTGCGTATTGGTAATAGTCGTGATACTCAACCTCAAGAAGAATGTTTGCCATTTCGGGAAGTCGTATTTCGGCAAACGGAATTTCGGTCAGCGCATCGTTTTCGATTCCGTTATCCTCCGTAGGCGTAAGTGCGGAAACTCTGTCATATACCGCCTGCGCAAGTTCTTTTGCACCGACGTTGTTGCCGTTGTAAAAGCATATCGCACCGTTCTCTTTACCGTTATTTTTGCCGTCTATCGCATTTGAATGGATTGCCACGTACACGTCCGCACCGAGTGCCTTTGCCTCGTCAGCACGGCAATCGTCGTATTTTATATACCTTTCAATGTCGGCAATATAGACGTCATAACCCATTTCCTCAAGTTTTGCCTTCGTGTAGTCGGCAACGATATACATCTGTTCACCTTCGCTGGTGTCAATACTCTTGTAGGGATTGTGAATCTGCCTTGAAGGGCTTAAATAGACGAGTTTTTTTATTTCAGGGTCGTTATACCCCTCAAAAAACAGGTTGGATATAATCATCGCACATTCGGCACGTGTGATATTGCTTTTCGGCCTGATTTCACCCTTTTCGTTACCGCCGTAAATAACGCCGAGTGAGGCGGCAAGTGCTGTTTTGGCATAGTCGTCAGCTTCGCTGAAATCGGCTGCATAAATGCCGTTTGCGGCAGCCTCTGCAAGAAGTGCATCACTGTCAGCCTCGTTTAAGGCATCGCCGTGTATAATTCGCATCATAATAAGTGCCACGTCCTGACGTGTGATGGGGGCACTCGGACTGAACTTTCCGTTGTCCCCCAAAATTATACCGCCTGATGCACAAGCGTTAACGGCATCGTAATACCACGCATCCTGCGCAACGTCGTCGAAAACGACCTCACTGCAAGCAGTAAATATATCGGGCTCGTTTTTATAAAGATTGTATATCATCCGGCAGAATTCTGCACGTGAAATATCGTTTTCGGGTGCAAATCTGCTTTCGGATACACCGCCCATAATGCCTGCCATAACACATCTGCGTATAGCCTTGTAACCCCAGTGTATTTTGGTAATATCACGGTATACCGACATATCGGCATCCTCGTTCATCACCGTGACGTATACGGGCACTTCGGCACCGTATGCCGACAGCATTACACGTTGTCTGCCCACCGTGTCAGTGTGAATTTCGGGGATGACGACGGCCTCTTCAATTACACTGCCGTCACTTTGCGGTATGCTCACCGTTGCCGAGATGTCGGGCGTTTCGCCCAACTTAACGAACACCGAGTTTGCACTCGGTGTAATTGTAACGTTCGTATCGTCCGTTGCAAACGCCGTCAGCGACAGAGTTGCAACGAGCAGAATTGATAAAAATTTTCTCATTTATATTCCTTTGCAAGTGCTTCAAATGCTTTGAGGGAACGTAATAGTTTTTTCGTCTGTACGCAGTAGGAAATCCTCACGTATGACGGACAGCCAAACCCGTCCCCCGGAACGAGAAGAAGCTCGTATTTTTTTGCCCTTTCACAGAAAGACGTCGCATCACCGTCGGGGCATTTCATAAAGAGGTAGAAAGCGCCGTCAGGCTTTGCACAGACAAACCCCATTTCCGTAAGTGCGGAGTAGAGAATATCTCTGTTTTGTTTATAAACTGAAATATCAGCGGTTTTGCCTGTCACTTTGGATATAATGTGCTGGAAAAGTGACGGGGCACACACGTAGCCGAGTGACCTGCCTGCACCTGCAACCGATAACAGAAGTTCTTTTGAATCGTCACACTCGTCGGGCACAAGCACGTAGCCTATACGCTCACCCGGCAGGGAGAGCGATTTTGAATACGAGTAGCAGACCACCGTATTTTTGTATAAATTGGGGATAAAAGGCACCAAAACACCGTAAGAAAGTTCTCTGTACGGCTCATCCGAAATGACGTATATCGGGTGAGAATACTCCTCTTGCTTTCTTTCAAGAAGCTCGGCAAGTGCTTTAAGAGCATCTTCGCTGTAGACAACGCCCGTCGGGTTGTTGGGGGAGTTTATAATAACCGCTTTCGTATGCTCGTTTATCGCTTTTTCAAGCTCGGACATATTAAGTGAAAAAGTGTCCGTATCGGGCGGTATGATAACCGCCTTTCCACCCTGATTTTCAATAAACACCTTGTATTCGGGGAAATAGGGTGCGTTTACTATAAACTCGTCGCCTTCGCAGCATAAAGCACGAAGCGTTATGCAGAGTGAAGCGGCAGCACCGCAGGTGAGGTAAAGATTGTCACCTCTGTACGAAGTGCCGAAACGGCAGTTTAAGTCGTCTGCAATTGCATTTCTGCAACCGATATCACCGGGCGCACTCGTATACCCGTGAAGTGTCACGGGGTCTGCATTTTTGATAATATCGGTAATTGCATCAGCCACACATTCGGGTGCGGGAACACTTGGATTTCCAATGCTGAAATCGAACACGTTTTCGGCACCTATCTCTGCCGAGCGTGCCCAGCCGTATTCCGCAATTTCCCTGATTACCGAGCGTTTTGCACCCAGAGCATAGGTATTCTTGTTAATCATTTACAAGAATCTCCACAATTTCTCCTGCATAAAGCGTATGATAGTCCTTTAAGGGATACCACTTGTCGTCGAGTGAAGCATCGAGGAACTTTTCGGGCTTGATTTCATCAACGTATACCTTTTTGCAGATGATGACCTTTTTTGCTTCGGCAAAATAGGGGGCAGCCTTGTCAAACACGGGTGTTAAATTACACTCCTTGCACTTGTCAACGTCCCTTCCTGAGTTGACACCGCAGTATGCAACGGCATCCTTCTTGTCATCGCCGAAGAAGCACATTGAAAAATACTCGTTTTCATCAACGAATTTCTTGGTGTATCTTGTGGGACGGATTACCGAAACGGCAATGTTTTTGTACCACATAACACCGTAACCGCCCCAGCCTGCCGTCATGGTATTGAAGGCGTCCTTCGTACCTGCGGTAACTAAAAAATGCGTCTTGCTGATTTCGTTAAAGGGGTTGCATTCATATGAACCCACGTCTACGTTTCTGAACATAATAATTATCTCCTATCAATAAGGGGGACTTTGAGTCCCCCGTAAATTTATTTTGCGACGGTATCGTCCTCTTCAATCCACTGTGCAGGGTCAACCACCTTGTACTCGGTTTCGGAGACACGGCATACGACCTTTGCGATACCTGCATTTAAAATGGTACGGCGGCACATGGAACAGGGGTCAGCCTCAATAAGTTCTCCCGTCCTTGCATCACGGCCCGAGAGATAGAGCGTACCGCCTATCATATCGTTTCTCGCAGCGGCAATGATTGCATTTGCTTCGGCGTGAACGCTTCTGCAAAGTTCATATCTCTGTCCCGAGGGGACACCCATAGACTCTCTCAGACAGAAATTAAGGTCGTTACAGTTTTTTCTGCCTCTGGGAGCACCGTTGTAGCCCGTTGATATAATAGAATCGTTTTTCACGATTATAGCACCGTATTTACGGCGAAGACAGGTGCTTCTCTCAAGCACCGTATCCGCTATATCAAGATAGTAATTTACTTTATCTATCCTTTCCATCGTCGCCTCCGTAAAATTAGAATCTTACCTTGTCTGCAAGATAAGCCTTGAGTTCTGTAACAGGTATACGAACCTGCTCCATAGTATCTCTGTCACGAACTGTAACACAACCGTCGGTTTCAGTTTCAAAGTCAACCGTGATACAGTAGGGAGTACCGATTTCATCTTCTCTTCTGTAACGCTTGCCTATTGAGCCTGCATCGTCAAAGTCAACAGAGAAATCTTTTGCAAGGTCAGAATAGATATCCATAGCCTTGTCGGAAAGCTTCTTTGAAAGGGGAAGAATTGCAGCCTTGAAGGGTGCAAGTGCAGGATGCAGACGAAGAACGACACGTGTATCGTTTTCACCAACCGTCTCTTCATCATATGCATCAACGAGGAATGCAAGTGCAACACGGTCAGCACCGAGTGACGGCTCGATAACGTAGGGAATATAGTGCTCGTTTGTAACGGGATCGAAATATTCCATAGATTCGCCGCTCGTATTCTGATGCTGTGTAAGGTCAAAGTCAGTTCTGTCGGCAATACCCCAGAGTTCGCCCCAGCCGAACGGGAAAAGGAACTCGAAGTCTGTCGTAGCATTTGAATAGTGTGAAAGCTCTGCCTGTTCGTGGTCACGCAGACGCAGATTTTCCTCCTTCATACCAAGGTCGAGAAGGAACTGCTTGCAGGCATCCTTCCAATATGCAAACCACTCAAGGTCCGTACCGGGCTTGCAGAAGAATTCAAGCTCCATCTGCTCAAACTCTCTCGTTCTGAAGGTGAAGTTACCGGGGGTAATTTCATTTCTGAAGGATTTACCTATCTGACCTACACCGAAAGGAATTTTCTTTCTTGTAGTTCTTGCAATATTCTTGAAGTTTACGAAGATACCCTGTGCAGTTTCAGGACGCAGGAAGAGTTCGTTCTTGGAATCTTCCGTAACACCCTGGAAGGTCTTGAACATAAGGTTAAACTTTCTTATATCCGTGAAATTTGTCTTACCGCAATCGGGACAGGGAATGTTATGTTCCTTAATGTAATCGCTCATTTCCTGATCTGACCAGCCTGCAGTTGAAATACCTGCGAAATCTTCAATAAGATGGTCAGCCCTGTGACGTGTATGACAGTCCTTACAGTCCATAAGAGGATCTGAGAAGCCGCCAACGTGACCTGAAGCCACCCATACCTGAGGATTCATAAGAATAGCAGCGTCAAGACCTACGTTGTAGGGTGATTCCTGCACGAAACGCTTAAGCCATGCATTCTTTACGTTGTTCTTGAAAAGAACGCCGAGCGGACCGTAGTCCCAAGTGTTAGCAAGACCGCCGTATATCTCTGAACCGCTGTAAACGAAACCTCTGCCCTTGCAGAGAGTTACGATTTTGTCCATAGTTTTCAAATTGTTATCCAAAACACTCGCCCCTTAAATAATATTTATATAAAAGGTATTTTAATAGAAAACATTTATAAAGTCAAGAAAAGAGTTGTTTTATTTTCATATTTCGATATAATATTGTCTGTGGAGGTGTTGTCTTTATGAATAAAAGAGAATTACTTGAAGAATACAACAGACAACGCACAGAAGTTATAGATAAACTTCTTGATGATGGCGTTGAATTTACTGATATAACGGGTGTTACGATTTCACCCGAAGCCAAATTCGGCAAAAACGTAATTATTCACAGGGGTACCATTATAAAAGGTGCAACCGTGGTGGGTGACGGCTGTGAGATAGGTCCCGACACCATTCTTGATGAATGTACGGTTTCCGACAACACGAAAATTCTTATGTGCGTCTGCGAAAAAAGTAACATCGGCAGCGGTGTGACTATGGGTCCCTATTCACATCTGCGTCCGAACAGCACGATATGTGACAACGTTCACATCGGCAATTTCTGTGAGGTTAAAAACTCAGTTGTGGGCGAGGGCACGAAGGCAGGTCATCTCACGTACATAGGTGATACCGATTGCGGTAAGAACGTCAATTTCGGCTGCGGTGTCGTAGTTGCGAATTACGACGGTAAGAATAAACACAGAACTGTTATCGGGGACGACTGTTTTATAGGCAGTAACACAAACCTCGTTGCACCCGTAACACTTGGATATGCGAGTCTTACGGCGGCTGGAAGCACGGTGACGGACGAGGTGCCCGACAAGGCAATGGCGATAGCACGTGCAAGGCAGGTCAACAAGGAAAACTGGAAGGAACGTAAAAAGAAGTAATGGGATTATTTTCACGCTCAAAAGAGACGTATCTGGTAACGGGGCTCGGCAATTACGGTGCAAAGTATCAGAATACACGGCATAATGCAGGCTTTATTGCGATAGACAGTATGGCAACGAAGTACGGTATAAAGGTGAATAAAGTCAAGCACTATTCGCTTATGGGCGAGTTTGAGTATGACGGCAAGAGGATACTTTTGCAAAAACCGCAGACCTATATGAATAACAGCGGTCAGGCGGTGGCAGACTGTGCGAGGTTTTATAAAATAGACCCGTCGCATATAATAATCATTAGTGATGATTGTAATCTTGACGTCGGTGTGCTTCGTATTCGCACGAAAGGTAGTGCAGGCGGACACAACGGGCTCAAATCGATAATTGCACATCTCGGCACGCAGGATTTTCTGCGAATGAGGATAGGCGTCGGCAAGAAACCGCCCGAAATGGAAGACCTTGCGGATTTCGTGCTCGGCACCTTTACACAGGCTGATATACAGACTCTTGAAAAAACGGCTGAGAGGGTTGCCTCTGCAGTTGAACTTGTCGTTTCGGGGGACACTGTATCGGCTATGAGCAGGTATAATGGATAGGTTATTTGATAAAAAACTCAATAACTTGCCTTATCAGGCGGTAAGGCAAAGTGTGGAAAAAGGTCAAACGCCGGTTGCACTCACAGGGGTGGGCAGTGTGCAAAAGGCGTTTGTTTGTCATGCCCTTTTTTGCGATACGGGCAAAAAAATAATATATATCGCACCCGATGATTCGGCGGCAGCCGAGGCGTATAAAAACATATCGGCGTTTTTCGGTGGCAGGGCAAAGCTTTTTCCTGCCCGTGAAATCACGCTCTTTTCGGCAGAGGCGCAGAGCAGGGAAAACGAGTTTGCAAGGATAGAAGCCCTGTATGAATTTACAAGCGGTAAGTGCGATGTTGTCGTTACTACACCGCCTGCGGTGCTTCAGTTTACGGCTGACACCGCCCTGCTGAAAGAAACCAGTTTTACACTCAAAACGGGTGGCGTTGCCGACATAGACGAAACTGTTTCGAGGCTCGTTTCACTCGGCTATACCCGAAGTGAACTTGTTGAGGGCAGAGGTCAGTTTGCAAAGCGCGGCGGTATACTTGACGTGTTCACACCGTCAAATTCTCAGCCAGTGCGAATTGAATTCTGGGGCGATGAAATTGACTGTATGGGCACTTTTGACGTCTATACACAGCGCCGAATTGAAAATATAGATGAAATAAATATTCTTCCGTCATCGGAATTTGTTCCGACTGAGGAAGAACGTGCCGTTGCGATAAAAAAACTCACGGCAATGGACAGAAAATACAATAAAAAGAATATAGACACGAGTTCTATTGAAGAAGAAATAGAAATCCTGCAGACGTGCAGGGAACGCAGTTTTGAAAAGTACTCGGCACTTGTAAAGGATAAAAACTTTACACTTTTTGATTATGCCGATGACTGTATAATATGCGTGGCGGATGAGGATAAAACGGCACTTACCGTCAAAAACTACCTTTCTCTGCTTGAAGAGGATATAAAAAGCGGTATAGAACGCGGACTTCTGTTTGCCGAAACCTGCCGTTTTACGATTGGCAAGGGCGAATTCTACAAGGCGATAGAAGAAAAACCGACGGTTTTGCTTGATAACTTTCTACATTCGTATAAAAACATAAAACCCAAAGATATTCAGGCGTTTGTCGGCAAACAGCTCGGCACGAACGACGATATAAAACTGCTTTGTGACGATATATTTGCCTACACCGACAACGGTTACGAGGTCTACGTTGCCGTAAAGGACGAAAAGCGTGCACCGATTATGGAGCAGATGCTTGAAGAACGTGGTGCAAAGGCAAAGGTCTGCGTGCTCGACGTTACGGGCGGTATGGAGATAACGGATATGCGTTTTGCCCTGCTCTGTGACAGAAAGAGTCGGACAAAGGTTAAAAAACGCAGAAAAGTGCCCGAGGGGACTGAGCGAATCAAGTCGTATAACGACCTTGTTCCAGGTGACTATATCGTGCATATAAATCACGGTATCGGTAAATATCTCGGCATTGAAAAACTCGTCGTCGGGGGTATTACCAAGGACTATATCAAACTTAAATATTCGGACACAGACGTGCTTTACATTCCCACGAATCAGCTTGACCTTATATCAAAATATGTGTCGGGTGATACGGATACCAAGGTAAAGCTCTCAAAACTCGGCGGAACTGACTGGGCAAGAACAAAGGCAAGGGTAAAACGTGCGGTTGCCGATATGGCGGACGAACTGCTTGAACTCTATGCTGCACGACAAAGTGTAAAAGGATATGCCTTTACACCAGACAGCGAGTGGCAGAAGGAGTTTGAGGAGCGATTTGAGTATGATGAAACGGAGGATCAGCTTCGTTCGGTAGAAGAAATCAAGCGTGATATGGAAAGCAGCGTGCCTATGGAGCGTCTGCTCTGCGGTGACGTCGGCTTCGGCAAGACGGAGGTTGCACTCCGTGCCGTGTTCAAATGTGTGAATGATGGTAAGCAGGCGGCGATATTAGTGCCTACAACCATTCTTGCATGGCAGCATTTTCAGACGATTTTAGCACGTTTTTCGGGCATACCCGTAAACGTCGAGGTGCTCTCAAGATATCGTACCAAATCTCAGCAGGAGGAGGTAATCCGCAAATTAAAACGCGGTGAAATAGACGTAATCGTCGGCACACACCGACTCATACAAAAGGATATAAAATTCAAGGACCTCGGTCTCGTCGTTGTCGATGAAGAACAGAGGTTTGGCGTTGCACATAAGGAAAGGCTTAAGGAAATATCCAAAAACGTCGACAGCCTGACGCTTACCGCAACACCTATTCCGAGAACGCTCAGTATGGCGCTTTCGGGCATACGTGATATGTCACTTATAGAGGAACCTCCCCGTGACAGACAGCCCGTTTCAACCTATGTAATGGAATATGACTTTACATTGCTCTGTGAGGCGATGAGGCAGGAACTTCGTCGAGGAGGACAGATATTCTATCTTCACAACCGTGTCGATTCGATAGAACTAACGGCGGCAAAGATTGCGGCACAGATACCCGATGCGAATATACGTACCGCACACGGCAAGATGAGTGAGCAGGAACTTTCGGAAATATGGGACAGTGTCATTTCAGGTGAAACAGATATACTCGTGTGTACGACAATAATCGAAACGGGTATAGACGTATCAAATGCAAATACGCTTATAGTTGAGGATGCCGACAGAATGGGTCTTGCACAGTTGTATCAGCTTCGCGGACGAGTGGGCAGAAGTCACAGAAGGGCATTTTGCTATCTCACCTACAGAAAGGGCAGGTCACTTTCCGAGGATGCGGAAAAGAGGCTTTCTGCAATAAGGGAATTTACCGAATTCGGAAGCGGATTTAAGGTTGCAATGCGTGACCTTGAAATAAGGGGTGCTGGAAACATCCTCGGCGCACAGCAGAGCGGTCATCTTGAATCGGTCGGATACGATTTATACGTCAAACTGCTTGACGAGGCGGTAAGACTCAAAAAAGGTGAAGTCACCGCCGAAAAGGTCGAATGTGTGTTTGACATTCCTTTGTCGGCGCACATACCGTTTGACTATATCGAAAGTCAGGCGGCAAGGATTGATATTTATAAGAAAATTGCGGTAATAGATACACCCGAAGAACTCGACGATATGCAGGATGAACTTCTCGACAGATTCGGTGAACTTCCGAAAGAAGTCGAGGCACTCTGCCGTATATCGCTCGTGCGTAATATGGCAACTAATGCAGGCATAACCGAAATTAAAGAGGAGGGCGGCCGCATCGTTATAGATGCCTCATCTCTTGACCTTGAGGCACTTTCGGGGGCAATGGAAAAATTCGGCAGAAAGATTGTCTATATGCCTTCACCTCAGCCGATTGTGAAAATTATGCCGAGAAACAATCTTTCCGTGCTTGACGAGGCAGAAACTTTCGTTATAGAATATTTCAAAAGTAAGGAGAAAAAATGCAGTTAAAGACGAAATTCTATAAGCATTTTAAAAATGATAACGAAACGGTAGAAATATCCGTACCCGGCAGGGTTGAAATAGGCGGAAATCATACCGACCATAACGGCGGTTGCGTGCTCGCCTCGGGCATAGACAGACACACGTATGCCGTAGCGGCAAAAAATGATGAAAATATAATCCGTATATATTCCGAGGGCTTCGGTATTTGTGAATGTGATGCAAAAAATCCGCAAAAGACGGAGGGTTTTGGTGCATTCGTCGGCGGTGTATGTCAGTATTTTATTGATAACGGCAGAAAAACGGGCGGTTTTGATGCCTACGTCACAAGTGACATTCCTGCAGGGGCAGGTCTTTCCTCGTCGGCATCATACGGAGTGCTCGTTGCGAGACTTATGGATAAATTCTACGGCAAGGGCAGGATAAAGGCAGTTGATGCGGCACTTGCGGCGCAGTATGCGGAGAGGGAGTTTTACGGTAAACCCTGCGGTCTGCTCGATCAACTCGTATGTGCAGAGGAAAAACTTGTGTTTATCGATTTTGCAGGTAAGCCCAAAGTGAAAAGAATAGATGCAAATTTTGAAAATTACGATTTTCTGCTTGTGAATACACATTCTTCACACGAGGGTCTTGACGCTGAATACGCCTCTATCCCGAATGATATGTTTGCCGTTGCACGAATACTCGGCAAGGATAAACTTTGCAAAATAAGCCGTAAAAAAATCATCGGTGCGGCAGGCAAGATACGCGAAAAACTCGGTGACCGTGCACTGCTTCGTGCCCTTCATTTTGAAAAAGAGAGTAACAGGGCGGTTTTACAGAAGGAAGCACTTGAAAGAGGCGACGTAAAAGAATTTTTGCGTCTTGTACGTGAGTCGGGGCATTCTTCTTACGAATATCTGCAGAATATATACGTTCCGACAAATCCGACGGTGCAGCCCATAGCACTGGCACTCAACATAGCGCAGGATATCATCGGTGATGAGGGTGCATACCGCATACACGGCGGCGGTTTTGCAGGAACTATTCTTGTGATTTCACCCTGGCACCTGACGGAAAAATTCATAAAGGAAAGCGAAAAAGTTTTCGGCAAAAACTGCGTAATGCAAATTAAATTAAAATAAAGCACATAAATGAAAAGACCGTTTTTTGACAAAAAAGCGGTCTTTTTTGTTTTATAATTTTCTTTCATTCTGTGCAAACTATTTTTGTGCGGAAGGAGGAAAAAATGAGCATTTTAAAAAATAAAAAACTGTATTTTGTCATAATAGTACTTACTGCATTTGCGATAATGACGACGGGCATACTGCGTGACAGAGTTGCAGAGGATTTCTGCGTTTTTGCAGGTGAGGAAAGTTTTGACGACGGCAGTTTAATAGTGATGAATGCCGTAAGTGACGTCACCGTTACGGGCGATGCGGTGTACGAGGCACGTCTGTTTGGCGTAATACCGATAAAAACCGTGTCGGCAAACGTCATTTCATCGAGAGAACTCGTGGCGGCAGGAAGTCCGTTCGGTGTAAAACTTTATACCGACGGTGTTCTCGTTGTCGGTCTCGGAGACGTGGAAACCGCCGAGGGTATAGTCTCTCCTGCAAGGGAGGCAGGTATCGAAACGGGCGACGTCGTACTGTCGGTAAACGGGCAGAACGTTATGACGAATGAGGATATTTCCCGTCTTGTGAGCGGCTCGGCGCAAGAAATGGAATTTGAAATATTGCGAAAAGACAAATCCTTTAAAGTAAAAGTCAAGCCTGCTTTTACGGATGCCGGCAGTAAAATCGGTATGTGGGTGCGTGACAGCACGGCAGGCATAGGCACGGTAACGTTTGTAGATAAACAGACGGGTATGTTCGGCGGTCTCGGACACGGGATATGTGATATTGATACGGGCGAGATAATGCCCCTGCTTCACGGAAGTGTTGTGACAGCACAGGTAAACGGTGTCATAAAGGGCAAGGCAGGCTCACCCGGTGAACTTACGGGCATTATAAATGAAAAAGAAGAAATCGGAACAATTCTAAAAAACACACAGACGGGTGTTTACGGCACCCTTTCCGACCTTGGCGGTATAGACACGTCACGGCTGTACGAAACCTGCTCACGAAGCGGTGTAAAAACGGGAAAAGCGACGATAATATGCGACGTCGGTGACGGCACGAAAGAATACGCCGTTGAGATAGAAAAGGTCTATAACGGCACGTCAAAGACGAAAAATATGTCGATAAGGGTAACGGATAAGGAACTTCTTTCAAAAACGGGCGGTATCGTTCAGGGTATGTCGGGTTCACCGATAATACAAAACGGCAAACTGATTGGTGCCGTAACCCACGTTCTTGTAAACGATTCATCGAGAGGATACGCCATTTTCATCGAAAATATGTTGGAAGAAGCAGGTTAAATCCTGCTTTTTCTCTTTTAAACAGGAGGAACTTGTGTTATAATGGTTTTGTTATAGTATAAAACTAAAGGAGACCGTTATGAGAAGAGATGTAAAGACAAAAAAACAGTCGTATGACGTTGTGGTTGCCGGCGGCGGCTTATCTGGTATGGCGGCTGCCATTTCCTGCGCACGTCACGGTGTAAAGACTGCACTTGTTCAGGCAAGACACGTTTTTGGCGGAAATGCTTCAAGTGAGATAAGAATGCACGTCTGCGGTGCATCGGAGAATATGGCGAAGCCCGACCTTGAGGAAGGCGGTATTCTGTATGAAATCCTGCTTGACAATAAGAGTGTCAACGACTATTTTGAGTATTCAAAATGGGATCTCGTGTTGTACAGCAAGGTAAAAAGTCAAGAGAATCTGACCTCGTACCTCAATACCACTATGGAAGACTGCGTGATGGAAAACGGTGAAATCCGTCAGATAATTACATATCAGCAGACCACCGAAACACGCTGGATTATTGACGGTAAGATATTTATTGACTGTACGGGTAACGGAACTTTGGGTTACCTTGCAGGTGCGGAGTATCGTATCGGCAGCGAGGGCAGGGATGAATTCGGCGAAAAGGATGCTCCCGAAAAGCCCAACAATAACCGTATGGGTAACACACTTCTTTTCAAGGCGGTAGACAGGGGTCATTCGGTAAACTTCAAAAGGCCTGAATTTGCAAAGACCTTTACTGAAGAGGATCTGAAATACAGAACTCACTCAAGTATGCATGCCGCACAGTCCAAGGGTGATGAGGATGACGCTTATTTACGTGTGGCGAACTTCGGTTCCGCACAGATTGACTACGGCTACTGGTGGATAGAACTCAGCGGTGAAAAAGAGGATATCATCGACGAGTATGAAGAAATCCGTGACGAACTCGTATCCTGCATATACGGCGTTTGGGATCATATCAAAAACGGCGGTGAACACGGTGCGCAGAATTACGATCTTGAATGGGTCGGTATGATGCCCGGTATGCGTGAAAGCAGACGACTTGTGGGCGACTACATTCTCAATGAGAACGACGTTCTGGCTAACCGTCAGTTCGAGGATGCCGTTGCATACGGCGGTTGGGCGATGGATATACATGCTCCCAAAGGTCTTTACGATTTTGACAGGCTTCCCAGCTCGATTATCGGCTTTGAAGGTGCATATACGATTCCTTACCGTTGCTATTATTCCAAGAATATAGGAAATCTTATGATGGCGGGACGAAACATAAGTGCCTCCAAAATGGCAATGGGCTCAACGAGAGTTATGGGCACGTGTGCTATGGGTGCTCAGGCTGTGGGAACTGCCGCTTCAATGTGTATAAAATACGGCTGTGCTCCCCGTGGCATAGCAGAACATATGGATGAACTTCAGCAGACGTTGCTTCGTGACGACTGTTATATCCCCGGTGTATATAACACGGATGAGGCTGACCTTGCAAGAAACGCTACGGTAACTGCAAGTTCGTCTAAGGAAGGCTTCGGCCCCGAAAACGTCATAAACGGCATTTCGAGGGGTGAAGGTGAAAACAGAAATATCTGGGTTTCAGACGGAATGGGTAAAGAGGGTGAAACGCTCACACTTGCTTTTGAAAAGCCGTGTGAAGTGTCACAGGTCAGACTTACCTTTGATTCCAACTTCAAATATGCAATTAAGCAGACTCTTTCCAAGAAAAGACAGCTTCAGCAGAGAATCGGCGTACCGCTTGAGCTTGTGCGTGATTATTCGCTTGAATTCGTGCTTGACGGAAAAGTTGTAAAGGTTGCAGAAGTTAAGGACAATCATCAGCGACTGAGCGTTACCGACGTTGAAACGGTTGTCTGCGACAAGATAAACGTCGTTATACACAGCACGAACGGATATGAAAATGCATCCGTATTTGAGGTCCGTGTGTACTGATGAATAAATTAGCGGATATGCATACACACAGTCGGCATTCGCACGACTCCGTGTGTGAAATTGAAGATATGCTTTTGGCTCAACGGGAAAAAGGTGCGGCTGTATTTGCCGTTACCGACCATTTTGACTGCCATTCATTTGAAAGGTATGACATTTATACGCCTATACAGAATGCGGAACAGACGGTTCGTCGGCTTAACGAAAAATACGGTGAAAACCCGCTCACATTGGCAGGTATAGAAATCGGTGAAGCCCCGTTTTACCCCGAAGTGTATGCAAAAATGAGAAACCTCGCGAACTACGACGTTATAATAGGCTCCGTTCATCTGGTCAGAAACGAGGTTATTGCACGTACCGATTTCTCGGCGTTTTCAGCCGATGCCGTGACGGAATATATGAATGAGTATTTTGACGATCTTTTCGTTATGGCAGATACGATTGATATTGACGTCGTGGCACATCTTACGCTTCCGCTGAGATATATAAACGGCAAATATAATATCGGATTCGATATAGGGGTATGCAAGGAAAAAATAGAAAAAGTTCTCTCGAAAATAATAGAAAAAGGCATTGCACTTGAGGTCAACACGTCTTCTTTTTCCGTTCTCGGTGATTTTATGCCGCCCAAAGATATTCTGAAAACGTATTACGATATGGGCGGTTACCTTATCACCTTGGGGTCGGATGCACACGTTGCCGAAAAGGCATCAAACCATTTTGATAAAGCGGTTGAAGTTATCAAAGAAATCGGATTTAAGAACGTTTATTACTACAAATCACGAAAACCGTATCCGATTGCTATATAAAAAAAGGGAGTTTCTTAAAAAAGAAACTCCTTTTTTAATATTTTTGACATAATTCGACTTGATTTATTGGAAATGATTGCTAAAATATGTAACATAATAAATTCGTTGTGGAGGAAAGAAAAATGGAAAGTGCAATACGGGTGCTTATTGCAGATGATGATAGAAAACTGGGACTAAGTGAGAAAGAGGCTCTTGAAAAGGACGGTTACGAGGTTGTCGGTATTGCAACGGACGGCAATCAGGTGCTCGAAATGGCACACGAGCATAAGCCTGACGTTATAATTCTTGATATGTGTATGCCTCAACTTGACGGTATAGGCGTTCTTGAAGCAATAGGTGCGGATGCTGAGAATAAGCCTTACTGTATAATATACAGTTATATTGCGTCACCTGAGGTAATGCGTCAGGCAGACAAGCGTGGTGCGACCTACTACGTACATAAAGACAATGATTTTTCACTTTTGTCACAGAGAATTTCCGACATTACAGAGGGCAGGGCAGAAGCAGGCGGTATAGCCGAAAACGAACTGCGAAACAAAATTGAACGCCGTGTCACCGAGATTATCCACGAGATTGGCGTACCTGCACACATTAAAGGGTATCAGTACGTCAGGGAGTCAATCGTAATGGCGGTTCTTGATATGGAAGTTCTTGAAAGTATAACGAAAAGACTCTATCCCGACGTTGCAAAAAGGTTCTCTACAAGTCCGTCAAGGGTTGAGAGGGCAATACGCCATGCAGTAGAGGTGGCGTGGGATCGTGGAGACGTTGACGTGCTCAACCGTTACTTCGGTTACACGGTAGCCTGCAGCAAGGGAAAACCTACCAATTCCGAGTTTATTGCAATGATAGCCGACAAGCTTACACTTGAAAATAAAATGAGATAAATTCTTGCAATTTTTTGTAAAAATATGCTATAATCATCTTAGTGAAAGTGGCGAAAACAGTCGCTTTTCGGGCAAATAAGATGAGGTAGATATGTTTAAAATCGGCGATACCGTGTTGTATCCTCTGCACGGTGCAGGTGTGATTCAGAACATCGAAGAAAAAGAAATTTTAGGGGAAATAAAAAGTTATTACATATTGAAGATTCCGATATCGGATATGACGGTTATGGTGCCTGTTGATGCCGACGTCGGTCTCAGAGATATTGTTGATGCAAAAACTGCGAAAACCGTCATTTCAAAAATAGGTGAGCTTGAGTTGCCGTCCGAAACGAATTGGAATCAGCGTTTTCGTGATAATATGGTGCGTCTTAAATCGGGTGATATGATGGTTGTAGCATCCGTTGTAAAATCACTGCTGGACAGGGACCTTGAGAAAGGTCTGTCTACGAGTGAGCGTAAAATGCTCATGAGTGCAAAGCAGGTGCTCGTGTCGGAAGCGGCGCTTGCAACGGGGGAAGACCCGCAGGATATAGAAAAAGATATATACAAATCGGCAGGTATAGAAAAATAAAGAAAACCGCAATACTTTAGGTGTTGCGGTTTTTTTGCTTGATAGAGATAATGTGTTAGTATATAATTAAAACGATGATTGATATGAGGTTAATGAGTATGGCGTTATTTCAAAAATACAAAAAAGCACAGTCGAAAGGTGTCTGTGCGGTAATCGTTGCAGCGGGAAGCGGTTCCCGTATGGGTTGTACTGATACCTCCAAAATTATGCTCGAACTGCTTGGAAAACCGGTTATATCATACACACTTCGTGCATACGAGTCGGCGCAGAGTATTGACAGTATAGTCGTCGTCGCAAGGCAGGAGGATTTGATGCTTATAACCGATATCGCACGTGAGTTTGGTATAAGCAAGCTTAAAAGCGTCGTTGCTGGCGGGGCTACGCGGAGCGAGTCTGTTGAAAACGGTCTTGCCGCCCTTCCGTCAACGACGGGGTACGTTGCAATTGCAGACGGGGCACGTCCGCTTATCACGCCCGAAATTATAAATGATACCGTTGCACAGGCAATAAAGGTCGGCGGTGCCGCAGCGGCAATTCCGATAAGGGACACGATAAAACGCGTGTCGGACGGAAAAATAACGCAGACGGTTGACCGCACGTCACTCTATGCGGTGCAGACACCGCAGGTGTTTGACGTTATAAAATACCGTGCCGCAAGGTCGGTTGCGACGGCAAAGGAGTATACGGACGATACGATGTATTTTGAGGATGCGGGATTTGCCGTTGCTGTTATCGAGGGAAGTGCTTCCAATATAAAAATAACTTATAAAGAGGATATTGCACTTGCCGAGAGCATACTGGAAAAGAGAGGGTATTAAATGTTTAGAATAGGTCACGGATATGATGCACACCGTTTTGCGGAGGGAAGAAAACTGATTCTCGGCGGTGTGGAAATAGAGGGTTTTATGGGACTTTTGGGACATTCGGATGCCGATGTGCTGACCCATGCGGTTATGGATGCGCTTCTGGGTGCGGCGGCACTTGGCGATATAGGAAAACTTTTTCCCGATACGGATGAAAAATACAAAGGGGCAGACAGTATAGAACTTCTTAAAGAAGTAACGAGGGTGCTTAAGGAAAACGGTTACGGTATATCAAACGTAGATGCGACCGTTATAGCACAGAAGCCTAAACTTGCGCCTCATATTGAAAATATGCGAAAAAGGCTGGCAGCTCCGATGGGTATTGACGTATCGCAGGTAAGCGTTAAGGCAACCACAGAGGAAAAAATGGGCTTTACAGGCCGTCTTGAAGGTATAAGCACACATGCAGTTACATTAATAGAAAAGGGTTGATTATCAACCCTTTTTTTGTTTGCATAGAATGAGTAGAGGTGAATAGTATGACGTTTTATGTTGTGTTTGACTCTGTCACCTATGCGACGAAGGCAAAAAGGTCGCTCGAAGCGATGGGTATAGCGGTGAGTGCCGGTAAGGCAAGGCTCAATACGCCTGCCTGCAGCAGAGGATATACCCTTGAAATAAGGGACAGAGATATAAATTCGCTGAAGTTGAATCTTGCTAAATCGGGAGTTGAATACAGAAAAATAATCTCCGAAAGCAGAAACGGATATTCCAAAGAGGAATGATATATCTTGATAACAGTGCCACTACCTACCCGAAACCGCCGTGTACGGCAGAGGCAATGAATCTGGCAATGAAAAAATTCGGGGCAAATCCGGGGAGAGGGGGTAATCCCCTGTCGCTCAAAGCGGCAGAGGAGGTCTATAAGGTAAGGGAAAAGGCAGGAAAATTCTTTAATGCAAAACCCGAAAATATAATTTTCACACAAAATGCCACGATGGCTTCAAATATGGCGATAAAAGGCATTCTTGACAGCAATTCACACTGTCTTATATCCAATTATGAGCATAATGCGGTGTGGAGGCCCGTTCATAAGACCTGCTCATACAGCGTTTTTGAAATTTGTGACACGCAAGGGGAAACACTTTACAGGCTTTCGGGTATGCTCCGTAAGAATACGAAGTGTATAATCTGTACGGCGGTGTCGAACGTTACGGGGCGTATTATGCCTGTAAAGGCAATATGCTCGTTTGCGAGAGATAACGGGCTTATAAGTATTGTTGATGCCTCGCAAGCGGCAGGTTATATCCCGTGCGACGTAAAGGATTTAGGCTGTGATATTCTCTTTACATCGGGACACAAGGGGCTTTACGGACCTTTCGGAACGGGACTTCTCGTGCTGAACACCGACGTACAGTTAAAAACGCTGATTGAGGGCGGTACGGGTACGACTTCAAACGAGGCAAATCAGCCGCCTTTTCCGCCTGAAAGATACGAGGCAGGAACGCTCAATATGTGCGGAATAATAGGGCTTGGTGCAGGAATAGACTTCGTTTCAAAGTACGGAGAAAGAATAAATGAAAAAGAGTACGAATTGACGGCAGATTTGCGTGCAAGCCTTGTGGAATACGGCGTTACGGTATATGACAAGGCGTTTAACTTTACACCCGTAACCTCCTTTAATCTGGCGGACGTTTCCGCCTCCGAAGTGGATCAGCGACTCAGTGAGGCGGGAATATGCGTCCGAAGCGGACTTCACTGTGCATCGCTTGCCCACAGAACGCTCGGAACACACGAAAAAGGTACGGTGAGAGTAAGCATCGGTGCATTCAACACACGCCGTGATATCAACGCTCTGTTAAATGTAGTAAAAAATATATAAAAAACGACATTTTTTCTTTAATTTCTTAAATGGATATGATATTATAAAAATAATAAATGTCAGAGAGGGGCGAAACAGGTGGATATAAAGGCGTTACTGAATACGTTCAGAACACAGTTTGCAGGTTTTACTGTATTCACGGCGGTAGATATTCTTATCGTTGCATATTTCATTTATCTCGTTATAAAACTTTGCAGGGATACGCGTGCAGTTACTCTGCTTAAGGGAATAATCGTGCTCGTAGTTCTTCTGCAGGTGAGCGGTGTAATGGGTCTTGAAACCACCAACTACGTCCTTAAAAACACTATGCAGCTCGGTGTTATTGCCGTCATTATAGTGTTTCAGCCCGAACTTCGCAGGGCGCTTGAACAGTTCGGCAGGAAGGAATTTTTTATAGGCGAGAAAAATTCCGATTCTCAGCATAATATTGCGGAAATAGCAGATGCGTGTAATGAGATGAGTAAGCGCCACATAGGTGCACTCATCGTGCTTGAACGCACCACGAAACTCGGTGAAACGGTTGAAACGGGGCATGAAATAAACGCCGCGCTTTCCTCTGCGATGCTTAGGACGCTCTTTTTCCCGAATTCGCCGATGCATGACGGTGCCGTTATAGTAAGAGGTGACGTTATAAGGGCGGCAGGCTGTTTTCTTCCGCTTTCAAAAACCAGTGAAATAAGCAAGGAACTCGGAACAAGACACCGTGCTGCGATAGGTATAAGCGAAGTTTCGGACTCGGTGGTAGTCGTCGTTTCTGAGGAAACGGGCACGATTTCCGTTGCTGAAAACGGAAAGATCAGACGCGGTTATTCAAAGGATGAACTTGTAATAGAACTTTCCTCGAAGTTTGCTGAGAAAAAGAATATCGGCAATTTCTTCTTCGGAAACAGAGGAAAGGAGAAGAAAAAATGAGAGACAGATTAAACAGAATCCTATTTTCACTGCGTGACGGGGTTGTAAGATTTTTTAAATACGATACGGGTTTTAAATTTCTTTCACTCGTAATAGCAATGGGCTTGTGGCTCTTTATCGGGGCACAGAATCCCGAAACGGTGAGGACTTACCGTAACGTATCCATTGACGTAAATGCAAATATGAGCGGTGAAAAAGCGCTTTCCATAATCGGTGACGACGTGCTTGAAGCAAGCGTGACGGCAACGGGAAAGAGGGAAGTACTTCTCGATATCGTTGCCTCCGATTTTGACCTTACGGCAGATGCGACGAATATCAAAGAGCCGGGTGTATACAATCTCAGGCTTGAAGCAACGTCAAAAATTGCTGACGTTCAGGTTGATAAGGTGTCGCCCACGAGTATTGAGGTGCGACTCGACTATATAATGACGAGGACGCTGCCCATAGAAGTGGTTATAGACAGCAAACTGTCGGAGGAGGATTACGTGCTGGGACCTGCCGTGACAACGGCTGATTCCGTTACGGTTACGGGTCCTGAAACCGAACTTGCCAAGGTTGACAGGGTGTATGCCGTTCTCAAGGTTGAGCAGGCGGGAAAACACAGCGAAAAACTCAATATCCGTTACGTTGACTTAAACGGTGAAACGGTGGATTCTACCTACTTTGAGGCAGACGTTGACAAAATAGGTGTAAAGCTTGACGCCTATACAAAGAAAGCGGTTCCCGTGAGGGCGTATGCCGACGTCAGCGGAACGATGTTTGACGAAACCAATTACAGACTTACGGTAATACCGGGTGCAATCACGATATACGGCTACGAGAGTGACCTTGAAAAAGTTGACGAAATATCCGCAGGCACGTTCAAGGGAAATCTCCTTCTTGAAGGTGAGTTTGAACAGACGCTTGCTCTGCCCGACGGTATCTATACTGACGACAATCGCAAGGTGAGCGTTTCGGTAAGATTTGCGGGTATAGATGACAGACAGTTTACGGTTGACACCGTCAAGTTTGTAAACGTACAGCCGTCATGCCTGGCAAAACTTGACGAGGAAAGTGTGACCTTTACCGTAAGGTCGAAGGACGTTCTTACCGCGGAGGACGTATATCTTGAGGTTGACCTTGGAAACGTCTACCCGGGAAAACAGACGCTTCCTGCCACACTTAAATTCAATAACGGCAAGCAGGGTGAACTTCTGAGTGACGTGACCGTGGACGTAACGGTGGAAATCGAATGATAATAATAAACGACATTATTCTCACACCCGATGACGATGAGCAGAAGGTGTTTGAAATTGCAAAAAGAAGGCTGAGGGGCGAGGTGCCCGACAGTCTGAGTATAAGGAAAAAAGCAGTTGACACAAGGCGTTCAGTACGCCTTGTGTATTCTGTATCTGCCCATTTGGGTGAGAATGCGGAGAAACGTCTTGCAAGCCGTGATAAAAAACTTGTTTACAGGGGCGATACGCAGAGAAAAGAAATACCCGTGTGTCCCGAAAGGGAAAATCCTCCGATAGTGGTCGGCTTCGGACCTGGCGGTATGTTTTGTGCACTGACGCTTGCAAGGGCAGGTCTTAAACCCATAGTTATCGAGAGGGGAAGCCCTATCGAAAGAAGAAAACTGCTGGTAGAAAAATTCTGGGCAGGCGGTGCCCTTTCGCACACCAACGTTCAGTTTGGTGAGGGCGGTGCAGGCACTTTTTCGGACGGAAAACTGACTACGGGTATAAACAGTCCCCTTTGTGACGACGTGTTAAGCGATTTTGTAAAATTCGGGGCAGACGAAAGTATACTCACCGCGGCAAAACCGCATATAGGAACTGACGTGCTGTGTGATATAGTCAGAAACGTAAGATGCGAAATAGAAAGACTCGGCGGTAAAGTGCTTTTTGATAATGCACTTACGGGGCTTGATATAAAAAATGGCAAAATTGCAGGCGTGAAAACGACGCTCGGAGATATGCCGTGCGATACACTCGTGCTTGCACTCGGACACAGTGCGCGGGATACGCAGGAAATGCTTCTTGCAAACGGCTTTGAGATGGAAAAGAAGGCGTTTTCCGTAGGTGTCAGGCTTGAACAGAAACAGAAAACGGTAAACCGTGCGATGTACGGTGAATATGCAGGTCATCCTGCTTTGCCTCCTGCAGAATATAAACTTTCGTACCGTGAGGGGCAAAGGGGCGTTTATTCGTTCTGTATGTGCCCGGGCGGTTACGTCGTGGCATCCGCATCGGAAGAGGGCGGTGTCGTGACAAACGGAATGAGTCTTCACGGCAGAGACGGGGATAATGCAAATGCTGCCATAGCGGTATCGATACTGCCGACGGACCTTGAAAGTGACGTGCTTTCAGGCGTGCGTTTTCAGAGGGAACTTGAACGAAAAGCTTTTGAACTCGGCGGTGCAGATTATTTTGCACCCTGTCAGAAAACGGCGGATTTTATCGAGGGCAGAAAAGGCAATCTCACTTCGGATATAGTGCCGACCTACAGACCGGGTGTACGTGAAGCGGATTTGAATGAGGCACTTCCGAAATTCGTGTGTGATATGTTAAAGACGGGCTTTGCCGTCTTTGATAAAAACAGAAGCGGTTTTAATTCGATGGGCGGTATACTGACGGGCGTAGAAACGAGGACGTCGTCTCCCGTCCGCATACTTCGCAACGAGGCGCTTGAGGCACCCTCCTGCCGAGGTGTATATCCCTGCGGTGAGGGGGCAGGCTATGCAGGCGGAATAATGTCGGCAGCCTGTGACGGCATGAAAATAGCATTGAAAATAATTAAAGGTGACTAAAAAGTCACCTTTTTTGTTTCGGGTAAAAGCAGTACGAGTGCCGTAAGATTGATAAACATTGAAACGGCGTTTGCAACGTCGGCAAAATACCACAGACTTTCGCTTTCCGACAGAGAGCCGATAATGATAAATACGGCGAAAAGAGCAAGGTATACCTTCTTTTTCTTGCCGCCCAGCATATTGTAAAATTTTTGTCCGTAGAAGCACCATGCGCAGAGTGTCGAAAATGCAAAAACAAGTAGCATAAGGTCGGCAAAAAGCCTGCCTCCCGAGCCGAAGATGGTATAAAACATATCACCGCAGGCAAGGGTATAGCCTGAAGTGTCGGTCACAATCATGGCAAGACCTGAAAGGGTGCATATGAGAATAGTGTCGGTAAAAACCTCGAAAATCCCCCACACAGCCTGCTTTGAGGGGTTACTCTGCGAGCTTGAGGCGTGGGACAGACAAGAAGTGCCGACACCTGCCTCATTGCTGAAAACGCCTCTTGAAAAACCTGCTTTAAGGGCAATGCCGAGACCTCCGCCCGATATTGCTTTGATGCCGAAAGCACCGCAGAATACGTCGGATAAAACCTGCGGAAGTTTGTTACGGCAGGTAAAAAGAACGGCAATGCAGGCTGCACAGTAGGCGATTATAGCAACGGGCATTATTTTTGATAGTATGCCTGAGAGGTGCTCTATTCCTTTTGAGGCAACGAAAAAGCATAAGAGGATAACGGCGATTGCACAAAGTGAGCGCGGTATTCCTCTGTTTCCTGCAATGTCGGCAATAGCACCGCTTTGCACGAGATTGCCCGTCGAGAGAGAAGATATAAAACCGAATATGGCGTAGAGCGTAGCGAGAAGGGGCATATCAAGCCCCTTTTTTATGTACTGGACGGGACTTCCCGTCATATCTTTGTCTTTGTATTTTACGGCGAGGAATACCTCGAAAAATTTTACACTCATCCCCGAAAGTGCCGATACCCACATCCAGAAAAGTGCACCTGCACCGCCGACTGCAATCGCCGCACCGACACCTATTATGTTGCCCACACCGACACAACCCGAAAGTGCAGTCATAAGTGCACGAAAGGGAGAAATTCCTTTGCTCTCCCTGTCACCGCCGAAGGCGGTTTTAATCAGTTTTACGGGGCGAAATGGCAGAAAACCCGTTTTTGCGGTAATAATTACACCTATCGCAAAAATAAGAAAAGTTGTATACGGCCCCCACAGAGCCTTTGCGACGGTTTTAATCATAGACGGTACCTCTGTTTATAAAAAGTTAATAAATATATTGTTGTATTAATTAAATATAGATGTTAAAATAGTTACTGTATGTAATTATTTTTAAATATAAAGTGAGGAAGAAAAATGAAAGAGAAGCGCTGGCTCATTAAGAGTCAGAAGAGCGAGGAGATGGAAACTCTCTGCAGAGAGTTAAACGTCTCTGAGGTTATTGCGCGCCTTCTTATAAACAGAGGGTACAATACACCTGCTCTTGCGAAGAGGTTTCTTAACAAATCTCTTGATCAGCTGTGCGATCCGTTTTTACTGCCTGATATGGAGAAGGCGGTCACACGAATCAGGGATGCGATTGAGAAGAAAGAACCGATTACCGTCTACGGTGACTATGATGTTGACGGTATAACCAGCACCACAATTCTGTACAGGTATCTCGTGTCCGAGGGAGGCGTTGTTTCCTGCTATATACCCGACAGGGTTGAAGAGGGATACGGTGTCAACAATTCGGCGATAGATGGCATTAAGGAAAGCGGGTGCCGTCTTATCATAACGGTTGACTCGGGCATTACCGCGGTTGAAGAACTCGGTTACGCAAAGTCACTCGGGATGGACGTTATCGTTACCGACCATCACGAATGCGGGGAAGAACTTCCCGATGCGATTGCGGTTATAGACCCCAAGCGTCCCGACAGTCAGTATCCGTATAAGTATCTTGCCGGTGTCGGCGTTGCGTTTAAACTGATTTGTGCACTTGCCGGTCAGGAAAGACGTATGGAGATGATAGAAAAATACTCCGTTTTAACGGCCGTCGGCACGATTGCGGACGTTATGCCGCTTTCGGGTGAGAACAGAATTTTGGTTTCTCTCGGATTAAAGCGTATTGACAATACGGACGATATCGGCCTTAAAGCCCTTATCCGCATGGCAGGTATAGGAAAGAAAAAGGTCACGACCTCCGTTATAGGCTACTCTATCGCGCCGAGGATAAATGCCGTAGGCAGAGTGGGTAAGGCAATGCGTGCGGTAGAACTTCTTCTTGCGAAGACTGCCGAGGAGGCGGATGCAATTGCAGCCGACCTCTGTGAAGCAAACAGAATCCGTCAGGAAGAGGAAAGTAAACTTATCGCCGAGGCAAACGAAATGATTGAGGCGGATAAGAGTATACTTGACAACAGAATAATAATTCTCGACAACGACAACTGGCATAACGGCATAATCGGTATAGCATCCTCGAGGCTGAATGAAAAATACGGTCTGCCGACGGTGCTTATAACCTTTGACGGTGACGTAGGTAAGGGAAGTTGCAGAAGCAGTAAATCCCCCTTCAATATTTATGCGGCGCTTGACCGTTTTAAGCACTATTTTGATAAATTCGGCGGTCATATGTCTGCGGCAGGATTTTCGATAAAACGTGAGTACGTTGATAACTTTAAGAGAGAACTCACGCAGTTTGTAAATTCGACCGTCACGGAAGAGGAACTTACGCCGAAGATAGACGTTGACTGTGAAATAAGAGTTGAGGAGATAAATTTTTCGACCATAAGGGACATTTCGATGCTTGAACCGTACGGAACGGAAAATCCTGCACCGGTATTTATGCTTCGCGATGTGAGAATTACCGAAATAATGCCTCTTTCAAGCGATAAGCACATCAGGCTGACGCTTTCTAAAGACGGTAACAGCGTAAACGGCTTCTGTTTTGGCGTTTCGCCCGACAGTTTCGGCTTCTGCTGTGGTGACAGGATAGATATAGTGTTCAATCTCGACGTAAACGTTTACAGAGGTATTGAATCACCGCAGGTGACGATAAGGGACGTAAAACTTTCCGAGAAGGAACTGCACAGAATCAAAAAAGAGAAAAGTCTGTTTGAAAAATACGAAAACGGCGGCAAACTTTCGCCTGACGAAGCGAAGGAACTTGTTCCGGATATGGATGATTTTACAAAGGTCTTCCGTCATCTTCGCCGTTTGAAAGACGAGATAAAACTTATCGAGGCTTCACGTGTCGTAGCAAGCAGTGTGGAGGGCAGTTTCGGTATGTCTAAACTCAAGGTCTGTCTTGACGTGTTTGACGAGATGGGACTTATAAAATTAAGCAAAATAAAAGATATGGAATATCGTTTTGAGATAGTGCCTACACAGGAGAAGGTCAATCTCAATAAATCGAAGCTTCTGACAAAACTCAGGGGCATTTCGGGGTGAGGGAATGAACGAATACAGAGAAGCCGTTTGTGAAGTAATACAAAACGGTGAATACGACAAAGAAAAAATACTTGCGGCATTCGATTTGGCTTATGCTGCGCACGAGGGACAGAAGCGTGCATCGGGTGAGGATTATATCATCCATCCGATAGAAGTTGCCAAAATTCTCGTTAAGACAGGGCTTGACACCGATTCGGTGGTTGCGGCTCTGCTTCACGATACCATTGAAGACACGACGGTGAGTTTTGATGACCTTAAAAAACAGTTCGGTCTTGAAGTGGCGGAGATAGTTGACGGTGTAACAAAACTTTCACGTACCGTATACACGGATAAAGAAAAACAGCAGGTTGAAAATCTGCGTAAGATGTTTCTTGCAACGGCGAAGGACGTGCGTGTCATAATCATAAAACTTGCCGACCGTCTGCATAATATGCGTACCAACGAGTACGTAAATCCCGAAAAACAGCGTCGTAAAGCAAAAGAGACGCTGGAGATATATGCGCCTCTTGCACACCGCCTTGGTATGCAACGTATGAAAATTGAACTTGAGGACCTTTCTATAAAATATCTCGATCCCGTGGCATTCCACGAGATACAGGAGAATATGGAAAAGAAGGCGCACACTCACGAGAATTTTCTTGCAAATACAATCGAGCATATAAAAGAGCATTTTAACGAGCTCGGTTACGAGATTCCCAGAATAAACAGCAGGGTAAAGCATATATACAGCGTTTACAGAAAGATGTATACGCAGAATAAAACGATAGACGAGATATACGACCTTTATGCGATAAGAATTATCGTGGACAATATGAACGAGTGTTATAATGCACTTGGCATAATCCACGATATGTATAAGCCTATTCCCGGTAGATTTAAGGACTATATTTCCACGCCTAAGCCCAATATGTATCAGTCGCTTCACACGACGGTTATCGGTAAAGAAGGTCAGCCGTTTGAGGTGCAGATACGCACGTGGGATATGCACAGAACCGCAGAATACGGTATTGCTGCACACTGGAAATACAAGAGTAAAGTTCAGGGTAAGGCGCAGGATGACAGACAGCTTGAATGGGTGAGGAATCTGCTTAAAACTCAGGCTGAATCGGTTGACAGTGACGAAGACTTTATGAAGAGCTTTAAGGTTGACTTTTTCTCGGATGAAGTTTTCGTGTTTACGCCCAAGGGTGACATTATCAATCTGCCTGCAGGTGCAACGGTGATAGACTTTGCATATTCCATACACAGCGCCGTCGGCAACAAGATGATAGGTGCAAAGTGTAACGGCAAGATGACACAGCTTGACTATCAGCCGAAAAACGGCGATATCATTGAGATAATGACGACCAATTCGGGCAAAGGTCCGGGTCGTGACTGGCTCAATATTGCGAAAACTTCCTCGGCGAAGAGCAAGATAAGGCAGTGGTTCAAAAAGGAAAGACGCGAAGAGAATATTGCCAAGGGTGATGAAGAACTTGATATCGCACTTGCCGAAGCAGGCGTTGATATCACCAAGGAGCAGAGGGATAAATTTATTGCCTCGGTTGCAAACAAATACGGTTTTTCCAATGCTGAAGACTTGATTGCCGCTATCGGTTATGACGGTCTGCCTATGAGTAAACTCATTTCGCGGTTTAAAAATGAGTTTATCAAGGAAAATAAGGCGTCAAATGAAGAAATAACGGCGTCCATTGCAAAACAGGGCACGAAGAAGACGACGCACAGTAAATCACCCGTGGTGGTTGAGGGTGTAGATAACTGTCTTGTCAAGTTTGCAAGGTGCTGTAATCCTCTGCCGGGTGAGCATATTATCGGCTACATAACAAAAGGCTACGGTATATCGGTACACAGGGCAGACTGTGCACACGTCAAGGCGAGTCTTGAAAAGGGTGACGAGAATGACAGGTGGCTCAACGTCAGCTGGGCAAACACGTCGGAGAATGAGAGTTTTCTTGCTTCGCTTGAAATATACTGTTCAAAGAAATACGGCGTTCTTGCCGACATTACGGCAATTCTTGCAAATATGAGGGTGACGATAAAGTCGCTTATTGCAAGGGAGACGGATAATACGGCGATAGTCGTGCTTTCGTGCGACGTTCACAGCCGTGAGCATCTTGATACCATCATAAGAAAAATCGGTGAACTTAAAGAGGTATCATCCATCAGGAGAGGTAACAAATCATGAGAGCGGTTATACAAAGGGTAAAAAGGTCGTCCGTGACGGTGGACGGAGAGGTTGTTTCTGAGACGGGACACGGCTTTAACGTGCTTCTGGGTGTTGAGAAAAACGACACGCAGGAGGAGGCGGATTATCTTGCAGGCAAAATTGCAAGACTGCGCGTTTTTGAAGACGAAAACGGCAAAATGAATAAAAGCATAACCGACGTCGGCGGCAGTATACTTGCAGTATCGCAGTTTACGCTTCTGGGAAACGCATCAAAGGGCAACCGCCCCTCGTTTATAGATGCGGAAGCGCCCGAGCGTGCAAATGCGCTGTACGAATACTTTATGCAGGCGCTTGCCGACAACGGTGTAAGCGAAGTAAAACCGGGCGTTTTCGGTGCGGATATGACGGTTGAAATAATAGGAGACGGGCCTGTAACCATACTTATGGATACGAGGACGATGAGAAAATGATAATAAAAGCAATACGAAGCGGCATTATGGGCAACAATACGTATATTCTCGAAAAAGACGGTGAGTGTGCGGTAATTGACCCTGCACGTCGCAATAAGGCACTTGTCGAATATCTTGAGTCGGAAAATGCACCGAAGCTGAAATATATACTTCTTACACACGGCCATTTCGATCACGTGTGGGATGCGGGCAAACTCCGTGAAATGACGGGGGCGAAGATTGCCATTCATAAAGAGGATGCAAATCAACTTGAAATAGAACTTCAGAATGCAGGCACACCGGGTACGGCGGATATGTTTGTTGATGACGGTGATGAAATTTTCGGGCTGAGGGTTATGCATACCCCCGGCCATTCGAGAGGCAGTATTTGTTTTCTCACGGAAGATGAGATGTTTTCGGGGGATACTGTTTTTGAGGGCACAATCGGCAGGACGGATTTTGAAGGTGGAAGTCCTGAGGTGATGAGAGAGTCGCTCAGGCGTATCTCTGCACTTGAAAAGGATTACGTTATTTATCCCGGACACGGCGGTGCTACGACACTTAACAGAGAAAAGGCGGATAATCCGTATTTTGAAAGATGATAATTGAAACTAAAGGACATTCACAAAAAAATGCCGTGCAGAATACGGCGTTGTTATTCTTTCCCTTGTCGGGCTTTGCCGACGATAGTGACGGAAGGATAATAACGAGCTCGCTTGAAACGGTTGACGGTATAGCGGAGAGTGTGGCGGTAATCGAGGATAACGGCAGAAAAACAGAAGCTTCGGTCAAGGCAAGGCTTGATGAAAAGTGTGACGAAGCGGCACTCGTGTCAAAGGCACTCTTTCTTGCAGGGCGTGAGCATACGGGCATTTCGCCTGCATGGGGCACGGTGACGGGTATACGCGCGGCAAAATTCATAAGGCAGAAAAGAAAATTTATGACCTCTGCCGAAATAGCCGAAATATACTGCGTGAGAGAGGATAAAATAAGACTCTCCGAAATGGTATGTGAAAGTGAGGAGAAGGCACTCTCGAAACTTGACGGGAAGAGTGTGTCACTCTATATTTCGATACCGTTTTGTCCGAGTCGCTGTTATTACTGTTCGTTCGTATCACATTCGATAGAAAAGGCAGGTGCACTTATACCCGACTACGTAAAGGCACTCTGCGATGAACTTGAAGAAGTCAAAAAAGTGTGTGATAAAACGGGCGTTTACGTTTCGACCGTCTATATGGGTGGCGGCACGCCAACAACGCTTACTGCAGGTCAACTTGACATTGTACTGTCAAAAGTAAACGAACTTTTTGACCCGAAACTCTTTGACGAGTTTACCGTTGAAGCAGGCAGACCTGATACGATAACCGAAGAAAAACTTGACGTTCTTCGTAAATGCGGTGTCACGAGAATAAGCATAAATCCGCAGACTATGAATGATAAGACGCTTGAGAGAATAGGCAGAAAGCATACGGCACAAGACGTTGTATGGGCTTATGAACTTGCAAAAAGCAAGGGGTTTGACTGTATAAACACCGACCTTATCGCAGGTCTTGACACGGAAGATGAAAAGGATTTTGACTTTACACTTGATAAGATACTTTCGATGCGTCCCGAAAACGTCACGGTGCATACTTTGTCGGTAAAACGTGCGGCAAATCTGCGTGATGACGGTGACAGTGCGATAGAAAGGGCGTCTCTTACTGAGTATATGACCGAGACGGCGCAAAAAAGGCTGCTCGAAGCGGGATACAGACCGTATTATATGTATAAACAGAAGAATATGGTAGGTAATCTTGAAAATGTAGGCTATGCTCTTGATGATAAGGACGGGCTTTACAACATATATATAATGGGAGAGTATCAGACGATAATTGCCGTTGGTGCAGGTGCGGTCTCAAAGGTCGTGAATGGCAAAAACGGACGTATCGAAAGGGTATTCAACTACAAATATCCGTATGAGTATCTTGACGATAAGCAAAAGATGCTCGGAAATATTGCAAGATTGGAGGAACTTATAAGAGAAACTCTATGAAAAAAGGAAAAATGGATCTTGCACAGGTGTGCCGTGCAATAGAAAATGACCCCTATGCAGTTGTTGCAGAGGCTGAGGCACATTACAGTTCATTTATCGAAAGGGCGGCAGAGGAGATTGACGGCAAGCATAACGTGATACTTCTGTCGGGGCCCTCGTCAAGCGGTAAGACCACGTCTGCAAAGCGAATTAAAAATATGCTTGCGGAGAGGGGTCATAATACTCACATTATTTCTATGGACGATTTTTTTCGTCAGCAGGATGAAATTCCGCTCCTGCCTAACGGGAATAAGGACTGGGACAGTTTAAATACGCTTGATATAGACCTTCTCAATACAACACTCAAAAGTCTGACGGAGGGGAAAATAACACCGATGCCGACCTTTGATTTCACGACGAAGTCGCGAAAAGATGCGACGTATGAGTTGCAACTTAAAAAGAGCGACGTTGTGATTATGGAGGGTATACACGCTTTAAATCCGCTTGTGGATGACGAACTTCCCAAAGGACTCACTTATAAGGTGTATATTGACGTTGCGAGGGAGTTTGAGGAATTGTCGTGGCGTGATATGCGTTTTATAAGGCGTATGGTACGTGACGAGAAGTTTCGCGCATATCCTGCGATAAGCACCGCAAAGATATGGAGCAGTGTTGTCGAGGCGGAGGAACAGTTTGTAATACCGTATATCGACAATGCCGATATAATTGTGGATTCTTCGCAGGCTTATGAAATATCGTTGCTTAAAAACGAGTCGGTAAAGTGCCTTGAAACACTTTTGGGTACGGAGTTTGAGGACTATGCAAAGCGTCTTCTTGAAGTTGTTAAAAAAGTTCCGGGTATGCCGGCTGATGCCGTACCGAAGAATGCGGTGATGAGGGAATTTTTCGGCGGTCTTGAAATATAAAAAAGGAGTAAACTTATGGGATTTGATTTTAATGCTCTGCTTGAAAAAGCAAAAAAAGGCGGTAAGGCGGTTGCCGATAAAACGGTCGAACTTACCGAACAGGCTAAAGTGAGTGCCAAAATAATAAACGAAAAGGCTGAACTTGACGGTCTTTATAAAGAACTCGGCAGAAACGTGTATTTTTCTGCAAGGAACAACGATGAAGAGACCGATTTTGAAAATGCTTTGGCAAAAATCGATGCAAAAATTGCAAAAATTGCAGAACTTGAAGAAAGGCTCCGTCAGCTTAAAGGTAATAAACTTTGCGGTATGTGCGGTAACAACAATGATGCGGAGGCTGAGTACTGCTCTGCATGCGGTAATAAACTTTAAAAAAGAGGCATAGAAAAAATGACTGCTAAAAAGAAAAACTTTATGACGGGTGCCCTCGTCCTTATGGTCGGAGGCATCATCGTCAAGCTGATAGGTGCACTGTATAAGGTTCCGCTTGCCAATCTCGTTTCGGGTGAGGCGATGGCGTATTACAGTAATGCCTACGACATATACACGTTTATGTACATTATTGCAACGGCTGCACTGCCCGTTGTTATTTCGAGAATGGTGTCGGAGGACGTTGCCCTCGGAAAATACAAGCAGGCAAAAAAGACTGTTCGCGTAGCGTTTCTAATGTTTGCCCTGCTCGGCTTTGCGGGAATGGCGTTTATGCTCGTCTTTGCAAAGGGACTTGCGGGTGCTATGAGCAGTCCCGAGTCCTACTGTGCAATACTTGCGATTGCCCCTGCCATATTCTTTGAGGCTCTTATGAGTCTGTATCGCGGATATTTTCAGGGACATCAGGATATGGTGCCCACTGCAATATCACAGATTATCGTTGCGATAATCAAGGCTGTATTCGGTTATTCTCTTGCATTGTGGCTGACCAACAAGGGCTATTCTATGGCAATCGTGGCGGCAGGCGCCATTTTCGGTGTAACACTCGGCACGGTTGTGGGTGCGGTATTCCTTGCAATAAGAAGGATGTTTTTCAAACCTGAGTATAATACGGCTATTGAAGATAACACCTGCAGAGGCTCGGCTTCGCTTGCTAAAAAGATACTCTGGATAATGATTCCGATAACGATAAGTTCATCCGTATTATCGGTCACAAATCTTCTTGATGCGGCGGTAGTGCAGAACAGACTTGACACGATTGCATCGACACTTTCCCATTCTGTAGATATGATATACGGCAGTTATTCGGGTTATGCGAGGGTGCTTTTCTCGCTCCCGACGGCACTTATCATCCCTATGGGTACGGGTATAATTCCGTCTATTTCGGCGGCATTTGCAAGTAAAAAGATAGATGAAACCAAAAATATGATTTCATCAACCTTCAGAATATCGGTATTTCTTGCGCTTCCCTGCGGTATAGGACTTTCAGTTATGGCAAACCCGATTTTGTCACTGCTTTATCCATCAAAACCCGTTGAAGTGTCGATTGCAGCACCTCTGCTTCGTCTGTTGGGACCTGCGGTGGTATTCGTGTGCCTTGTTTCCATAACAAACGTTATGCTTCAGGCGATAGGTAAAGAGTGGATGCCCGTATTTACGATGTTTGTCGGCGGCGGCATCAAACTTGCAATGAATTATATAATGGTAGGAACTCCTTCGATAAACATAAACGGTGCACCCATAAGCACCAACGTGTGCTATGCGGTAATCACGATACTTAACCTTATAGTAATATCGAAGGTTCTGGGCAAAGGGCTTGGCATACTGTCGGCTGTGGTGAAGCCCGTTATTGCGGCGGCACTCTGCGGTGTCGGTGCGTACTTTACGTATGGCCCCGTTGCATCACGTATGGGTAATGCCATAGGTCTTGGTGCAAGCATATGCGTGGCGGCTCTGATTTACTTTGTATCACTCGGAATAATGAAGTGGTACAGGGGTGAAGACGTGCGTTTACTGCCTATGGGTGAAAAAATTGAAAAAATACTTGCAAAAATAGGTTGGATAGTATAAAATGGAGAGTATAGGGAAAATTAACAGTTTAAAAACAAAAAACAAGTATAACTTTAGTGATTTTGTCGAAATCATTCACATTTTGCGTCAACCCTACGGTTGCCCGTGGGATAGAGAGCAGACACATGAGTCTATCCGCAAAAGTCTTATTGAGGAAACTTATGAGGCGTGTGAGGCGATTGATACGCAGGATACCGAACTTCTCAAGGAAGAACTTGGGGATATTATGCTTCAGGTGCTCCTTCACAGTGAGATGGAGGCGGAGAAGGGTGTATTCACGGTTGATGACGTGATAGATGCTGAATGTCGCAAAATGATATACAGGCACCCGCACGTGTTCGGCGAAGTTGAGGCGGATACGACCGACGTGGTGCTTGATAATTGGGACAAGCTTAAAAAGAAAGAAAAATCACAGAAAACCGATACCGATATACTCAAAAGCGTGGCGGCGAGTCTGCCTGCGTTGATGCGTGCCTATAAGGTGAGAAAGAAGGCGTCGAAGGCGGGGCTTGATATCAGCGGTTCTGCTGACAGGCTTGAAAAACTTCTAAAGCAGTACCGTGAAAACGGTGGCGGTGAAGAACTTGTGGGCGATATTATTTTTGAGGCAGTCGGCATTGCAAACGAAACTGAAACAGAACCTGAAGAGGCACTGACTCGCAGGGTGGAAAGGTTCATTTCTGATTTTGAAAAAGCAGAAATAAACGGTAAAGTCAAAGGCAGTAAGTTAGGAGAGCTTTGAGAGGCGCTCTTAATATAAAAAGGAAAAGTCTAATCAAAATTTATTAAGGAGGGAAAACCAATGAACAAGACAGAACTTATCGCAGCAATTGCAGAGAAAGCAGAACTTTCAAAGAAGGATGCTGAAAAGGCACTCAATGCTTTCACGGCAACAGTAACAGACGCTCTTGCAAAGGGTGAAACAGTTACACTCGTAGGCTTCGGCTCATTCGAAGTTAAGAAGCGTGCAGCTCGCAACGGTCTCAATCCTCAGACAAAGGAAACTATCAAGATTCCCGCAAAGAAGCTTCCTTCATTCAAGGCAGGCAAGGCTCTTAAAGATTCAGTAGACAAGTAATACAGGAAAGGGGTTATAAAACCCCTTTTTGTATTTGTTATATTCAGTAAAATTGGAGAAAATATGAGACTCGATAAATATCTTAAAGTATCACGAATAATCAAAAGACGTACCGTGGCAAACGAAGCCTGCGATGCGGGAAGGGTGTCGGCAAACGGCAGACCTGTCAAGGCGTCGTACGATGTAAAAGTGGGGGATAAACTCACTTTAAGTCTTGGCGGCGGCACGCTGAGTATAGAAGTTCTCGAGGTGGCTGAGCATATGGGCAAAGATGCCGCATCGGGCATGTACAAAGTAATACCCACACTTACACAAGACTAATATGGTCTAAAAATATAAATTTTGCTTGAAACTGCGCAAAATCACTTGAAAATACAAAATCAGAATGTTCTGATGTTGGATAAATAAAAAAAGAACTTATTTCCGAGCTTGGATTACCGG
>JAZQAK010000006.1:0-94312 GCA_045545175.1 Feifaniaceae bacterium | reverse complement strand
AAAAAATATTTACCCCTCTACTAATTCCCACTGGGAAAGCCCAAATGCACACCCTTTTTGAGAGAAAATTTTTAATCCCCTCACTTATTTGCAATGGGAAAGGGTGTTTTTTAAGTCTATTTGCAAAATTTCTTTTCACTTTTAATTGCTGACTTTTTTCTAAAAACGGAAAATCTTTTTTCGGCTACACCTTTAATTGCTAAATTTTTTCAGCGTTTAGACACTTTTCTTTCAGAAAAAGTATAAAAAAAGACGCCTATCTTTCGATAAGCGCCAAAGAAGCGATTGGATTTAAAAAATGATAACACAAATTTATTTTTGTTTCGATTTTTTATTGATATATTTACATACTTATGTTATAATACAAAAGAAAACATTAAACACAATGTGTTATCGTTTGTTGGAGGTAGGACATTGGAACATAAGGATATTATAAAAAACACAATTAGCGCCAACGGCGGTATTGCGAAGCTGTCTGCTCTCACATCTGCCGGCGTGCCAAAAGAGAAGATATATAAGCTTTGCTCTGACGGTTTCCTTCAGCGTGTCCGCCAAGGCTATTATCAACTTGCAGACGAACTGATCCTCTCCGATGAGCAGGTAATCGCTTCTACCATTCCCGAAGCAATCATCAGTATGGAATCGGCTCTGTTCCGTTACGGCTACAGCGATTTTATGCCGAGGGTTTGGTCTGTTACCGTGCCGAGAAGTGCATCACGCAGGCTTAATACCTCCGTGCCGATAAAGGTCTATTACGTTAAAGATGATATTTACGACCTCGGCAAGACCACAATCACCGAAAACGGTGTTACCTTTGCCATTTACGACCGGGAGCGCACCATCTGCGATATGTTTAAGCATCGTGGCAAAGTCGATAGCGAAATGTTCAGCAAAGCGGTAAACGCCTATGCAAACGATACAAACAAAAACCTCATCGCTCTTTCCGATTACGCAAAGAAGCTAAGGGTTTACAATAAAGTGATGGACATTATGGAGATACTGCTCCATAGCTAACGTATAAAATAAATAAATTATTATCCCGCATATATCTTTTCCTCAAGCCCATATTCATCGGCACCATTGGTGCGAAATTTGTAGATGCTTGAGGGACAATAACAGAAGGAGTAACGAAAATGGCTACAAATAATACTGCCAATAACGGCTTTGAAAAACAAATATGGGATGCGGCTTGCGTGTTGCGTGGCAATATGGATGCATCTGAATATAAGAATGTTGTTCTCGGACTTATTTTCTTAAAATATATTTCTGACCGCTTTGACGAAAAGTATCAGGCTCTTGTTACAGAAGGCGACGGATTTGAGGAAGATGTAGACGAGTACACCTCTGAAGGTATCTTCTTTGTTCCCGCAAATGCTCGTTGGAGCGTTATTGCATCCAAAGCACATACACCTGAAATCGGTACCGTTATCGATGAAGCAATGCGTGCTATCGAAAAAGAAAATAAACGTCTGAAAGACATTCTTCCCAAGAACTTCGCTCGTCCTGAACTTGATAAGCGTAGATTGGGCGATGTTGTTGACCTGTTCACTAACATTCAGATGATCGACGACGGAAGCAAAAAAGATATTCTCGGCAATACTTATCAGTACTGTCTTAGAAAGTTTGCAGAGAACGAAGGCAAGCTTGCCGGCGAATTCTTTACGCCTGAATGTGTTGTAAAAACGCTTGTTGAAGTTCTGCAGCCATACAACGGTCGTGTTTATGACCCTTGTTGTGGTTCCGGTGGTATGTTCGTACAATCGGCAAAGTTTGTTGAAAATCATCGTGGTAATATTAATGATATTTCCGTATACGGTCAGGACTCAAACCCTACCACTTGGAAAATGGCACAGATGAATCTTGCCATTCGTGGTATTGATGCCGATCTTGGTAAGTTCAACGCTGATACATTCTTCAATGACTGTCATCCGACACTTCGTGCAGATTTCATTATGGCAAACCCACCATTCAACCTTTCTGATTGGGGTGCTGATAAGCTTGCTGATGATGTACGTTGGCAGTACGGTTTGCCTCCTGCAGGCAACGCCAACTTTGCGTGGCTTCAGCACATGATTCATCATCTTGCACCCAACGGAAAAATCGGTATGGTGCTTGCAAACGGTTCACTTTCTTCTCAGTCCGGTGGCGAAGGCGAAATCCGCAAAAATATCATTAACGCCGATTTGGTAGAGTGTATCATCGCAATGCCTTCCCAGCTCTTTTACACGACGCAGATTCCTGTTTCCCTGTGGTTCCTTGCTAAGAATAAGAAGCAAAAGGGCAAAACTTTATTTATTGATGCCCGTCAGATGGGTACAATGGTCTCCCGTAAATTGCGTGAGTTGACAGAAGAAGATATTTCAAAAATTGCCGATACTTACAATGCGTATGTAGATGATACTCTTGAAAATGCAAAAGGCTTCTGTGCAGTAGTAGATACTGAGGAAATTGCCAAACAGGATTATATCCTCACACCGGGACGTTACGTGGGAATTGAAGAACAAGAAGATGACAGCGAAGTGTTTGAAGATAAAATGAAGCGTTTGACTTCCGAGCTATCTACACTTTTTGCGAAATCCCACGAGCTTGAAGCAGAAGTAAAAAAACAATTAAATGGAATAGGTTATAAATTATAAGGGGCTTTCTCCTATGGATAAAGATGTTGCAATTTTTATAGACACAAACATTGCTCAAACTTTTATCGGCAAATATGTGTATTTTTCTAAATTAGGTATTCCTTCTCAATACTATGAGTTGACAGCGTTTATTGAAGAAAACAAATTAAATAGTCATGTTGAAATTTGTTTTCCTGAAACTGTTATTAAAGAAATGAAATCACACATGATAAAAGGCTTTTCCTCTGCTAACAATGCACTGGTTGAATCAATATGTGATTTTAAAAACCTTTATGGAGATTTATTAGGGATAGAGTTTCAAATCAAAATTCCAGAAGAAGAATATCCTCAATATGTCGAGTCTTTATGCGAGGATTTCTTCTCTAATCCAAGAAACTGTTGCAAGATAGTAGAACATCCACATAATAACGAACTCATTGATGTGTTATTAGATAAAGCAATAACAGGCATCAAACCTTTCTTTACCGGAGGGATTGCGGGAAAGAAGCATTCTGATGCTGGTTTTAAAGATTCATTAGTTGCGGAAACTATTTATGCTTATTGTTCAGATAATTCCAAAATTGGTGTGTTGATATCTGACGATACTGATTTCTCCGATGTTTTTGAAAGAAGATTACATAAAAAAAGCGATTTTGTAATTTTTCGGTCTATACAGGAAGCAATAAAAGCACTCGAAGATTATTTTGAAACAAACAGTGAAAAACGACTAAAAAGAGAATTTACCGAAAATACATATTGGCATGAATATTTGCTAAACTCTGTAGAGCAGGAATATGATGCTTCGGTAACAAATGTTACGGTTGATAGCGTAAGCCAATACGAGGATAACGAATATAACATTGATATTACTATGATCATTAATGAAACTACATATTGGTTTACTGTTAATTTCGATGCGGTTGCAAACGATATTATTGATTTTCAATACCATATCGAAAACGATTGAGGTGTATTATGGATAAGTGGATAAAAGTTAAAATATCCGATTTAGGACAGGTTGTGGGCGGTGCCACTCCGTCTACGAAAGTAGATGAATACTATAACGGCGATATCTCATGGATAACTCCCAAGGATCTTTCCAATTTTAAGGGTAGATATATTGCTAGAGGCGAGCGTAACATTACGAAAGCAGGTATGGATAGCTGCTCTACTCAATTGTTGCCCCAAAATACCGTGCTGTTTTCGTCAAGAGCTCCTATTGGATATGTTGCAATTGCCGAAAAAGAAATGTGCACAAATCAAGGATTCAAGAGTGTAATTCCCAGTGAAGATGTAGATTATTTGTTTTTATACTATCTGTTAAAATACAACAAAGATAGAATAGAAGCGATGGGAAGCGGAACCACCTTTAAGGAAGTATCTGGAAGTACCATGCGTAATGTGGAAGTTATGATTCCTGAATCCAAAAACACTCAAAAGAAAATTGCCGCTATTCTTGACTCAATAGATTCTAAAATAGAGAACAATCAAAAGATAAACAATAATTTAGAGAAGCAAGCTCAAATGCTTTTCCAATCTTGGTACATAGATTTTGATCCGTTTGGAGGTTCTATGCCAACAGATTGGGAAATAGTATCATTGGATACAATCGCCGATTTTCAAAATGGCTACGCATTTAAGAGCAGTGATTTGTTAAACGAGCCACTTTCCGATACATATCGAGTATTTAAGCAGGGACATATCAATCGTGGTGGTGGCTTCAACTCAGATGGCACTAAAAGTTGGTATCCAAAAGCCGATACAAAGACATTAACAAAGTATATTTTACATAAAGGCGACATCCTAATGGCAATGACGGATATGAAAGACAATGTTGCTATCTTAGGTAATACAGCTATTATGCCTGTCGATGATGAGTATATCGTAAATCAACGAGTAGGATTACTTAGAGCAAATGGCAAAAATGGAATAACATATCCATTTATATATTTGCTTACTAACAGTAAAAACTTCCTCACAGACTTGCGTAGCCGTGCAAATAGTGGAGTACAAGTTAATTTATCTTCTGCCGAAATTAAAGCCTCAGAAACTATATTAGCACCAAAAGAGATAAACGAGGAATTCGCAACTATTGTTACCCCTATGTTAGAAACAATGATGGCAAATCAACTCGAAAACGAAAGATTATCACAACTTCGTGATGCTTTGCTGCCAAAGTTGATGTCTGGTGAAATCGATATATCGAAAATTAGCTTTTAGGCCGATAAATTATTGTTTATAAGGAGACTGCATGAAAATATTTCACGATACTTATCAATGTGACTGTGGAACGCAGTTTAAATGGAAAACATTTTTCCTTCAACCCGGAGAATTTATTACGTTTCGGCTTGATGATATGATGAAAAATGTGGTTGATAAAGACATAATTAATCAAAAGTATCATATTACGCTTAGGTGTCCAAACTGCAATAGAAAACATTTTCTGATTAAATAAAAGAGTGAACAGGAGATTATATGGAAGAATTAATTAAAGCAATTCAAGAATTGGGGAATCTTAGCTGGATTGATTATGTACAGTTAGGGCTGACTATCATTACAATTATAATTTCTGCTTTGGCGCTATTTTACGCAATAAAAGTTCCTAAAAAGATCGCCGAAGAGCAAAACAGAATTGCACTGTTTGAAAAAAGATACGAAGCATTTCAATTTTTTGAACGATGCTTTACTTTTTATAAAGCTTTACAAAAAAGCAAAACTGTCGAAGATATGCGCGTAAACTGCCTGTTTTTCTTCGAAACCACTGATATTGAAGCACTTGAACTTGAAAATATAAGAAAGGAACTTTTTTATTTTGAATATATGCTGCATAAAATGGAGTTTTTGTTTCCTGAATTAGCAGAAGAGGATTTATCTGATCTGTATCACGCGTTATATGAAGTTGTATTAGCTATTGCAAAAAATGAAGATGCAGAGGAAAAAGTATCTACATATATCACAACTATGTGTAATTTTGCTACTAAGTATAATAAGGCCATTTGGAGTAAATTGTATTTAGAAAAAAGCAAATAATTGTATTTTAAGGAGGCATTGTTATGCACTTCACAGAAGAATTATTCGAACAAGCGGTCATTGAGTTGTTAGAAAAGATGGGCTATACCCATATCTATGCACCCGATATGGGCAGGACTGATTTTTCCAGTCCTCTTCTGGAATCTGCTCTTCTGGACAGCCTTGTTCGCATCAACAAAAAACTGCCCATTGAAGCAATCAATGAAGCGATATATAAACTTAAAAACTTTGAAAGCGGAAGTCTTGTTCAAAAGAATAAGACCTTTATGGGCTATTTACAAAACGGTGTTGAGGTGAAGTATGTCTATAATGGCGAGGAGTACAACTCTATCGTTTATTTGATTGACTACAATAAAGCCGATAACAATACCTTCTACGCAGTTAACCAATATACATACATCGAAAACTCAAATAACCGTCGTCCTGATGTCATTCTTTTTATCAATGGGTTGCCCCTTGTATTGATGGAACTCAAGAGTCCCTCTAAGGATGAAGTAGGAGCAGAGAACGCATATAATCAGATCCGCAATTATATGCAGGATATTCCGTCCATGTTTATCTACAACGCTATCTGTGTTATTAGTGATCTTTCCACGAACAAGGCAGGAACTATCACTTCGGGTCTTGACCGTTTTATGGAATGGAAAACCAAAGACGGCAATTATGAAAATACTGCATATGCTCAGTTTGACACCTTCTATGAAGGAATGTTCCAAAGAGAGCGCCTACTTGATATTATCAAGAACTTTATTCTCTTTGCCGGAGACATTCAGAATCCGATTAAGATTCTTGCCGGATATCATCAGTATTTTGCGGTTAGAAAAGCGATTGAAAAAGCAAAGATTGCAACTACCACCGACGGCAAGGGCGGTGTGTTTTGGCATACTCAGGGAAGCGGCAAATCGCTTTCTATGGTTTTCTATGCTCATTTATTGCAAGAAGTATTGGATAGTTCCACAATCGTTGTAATGACTGACCGAATTGACCTTGATGATCAGTTATATTCTCAGTTTTCAAAGTGTGCGGAGTTCTTGCGCCAAACACCTGTACAAGCAGAAAGCAAAGAACACTTGAAATCCCTTTTGGAAGGCAGAAATGCCAACGGTATTATCTTTACAACAATGTTCAAATTTGAGCGTGGAGAAGAGCCTCTTTCTACCCGTCGCAATATTGTTGTTATGGCAGATGAAGCTCATCGTGGACAGTACGGTATGGACGAAAAAGTTATTATGTCCGAAAATGATGATGGCGAAACTGAGGCTCGTATTGTTGTTGGCAATGCCCGTATTATTCGTGATGCACTTCCGAACGCAACATTTATCGGTTTCACAGGTACTCCTGTGTCTTCAAAAGACCGTAACACTCGTGAAGTGTTCGGTGACTATATTGATATTTATGATATGACACAGGCTGTGGAGGATGGCGCAACACGTCCTGTTTACTACGAGAGCCGTGTTATTCATTTGAAGCTGGATCAAAACACGCTTGCATTGATTGACTCCACCTACGAAGTTTTAGAACAGCAGGCAGATTCAGTTACCATCGAAAAGAGCAAGAAAATGCTTGGTCAAATGGAGAGTGTTCTCGGCGCAGACTCCACCATCGAATCACTGTGTATAGACATTATTGACCACTACGAAAAGAATCGTGCAAATCTCTTGACGGGCAAAGCGATGATCGTTGCATATTCTCGTCCTATTGCTATGAAAATTTACCGCAAAATTCTTGAAATGCGCCCGAACTGGAACGAAAAAGTTGGCGTTGTAATGACCAGCGGCAATAACGATCCCGAAGATTGGAAAGAGCTTATCGGCACTAAAAAGCATAAAGAAGATATGGCTCGCAAGTTCAAAGACAATAACGATCCAATGAAAATTGCCATTGTTGTTGATATGTGGCTTACTGGATTTGATGTTCCTTCTCTTGCTACGATGTATGTATATAAGCCGATGCACGGTTATAACTTAATGCAGGCGATTGCACGAGTAAACCGTGTATTTAAAGACAAAGAGGGCGGCCTTGTTGTTGACTATGTAGGTATAGCTTCAGCTCTTAAAGCGGCTATGAATGAGTATACCGCTCGTGACCGTGCGAAGTACGGCGATATGAACATTGCAAAGATTGCTTATCCGAAATTCAAGGAAAAGCTTCAGGTCTGCAAAGATTTGATGCACGGCTTTGATTTCAGCGGTTTTGCAACAGGAACACCGCTTGTGATGGCAAATCTGATTACCGGCGGTACGAACTTTATATTGGATACTGCTGATAAAAAAGATTTGTTCTTGAAAGAGGCACTTCTTTTGAAACAGTCTCATTCTCTTTGTTCCAGCATGACTACTGAACAAGAACGCCACGAGGCAGCTTACTTTGAAGCAGTTAGAGCAATGATTATGAAGATCACTATCGGCGGTCAAGGTGGCAAACCATTATCTCTGACAGAAATTAACAAGCAAATTAATGAACTTCTCAAAGCAAGTATTCAGAGTGAAGGCGTTATCAACTTGTTTGACAGTAAGACTGTCGGCGAAAACTTCTCATTGTTTGATCCTCATATCTTAGAAGAAATCGCTAAGATGAAGGAAAAGAATATTGCCGTCGAAATCCTGAGAAAATTGATGGCTGAGCAAATTTCTCTATACAAAAGAACCAATGTTGTAAAATCCGAAAAATTCTCCGAAAAGATTGCAAAACTAATGAACGCATACTACAACGGACTTATTACGAATGAAGAAGTAATCAAGGAACTTTTAGAAGCAGCACAGGAAATTGCTAACCTTCATAAAGAAGGTGAAAAACTCGGTCTTACAACCGAGGAGCTTGCTTTCTATGATGCTCTTACAAAACCAGAAGCAGTTAAGGACTTCTACACAAATGAAGATTTGATTGCAATTACAAGAGAACTTACGGAAATGCTTCGTAAAAACCGTACCATTGACTGGCAAAAGAAAGAAACCGCCCGTGCGGGCATGCGCAAAATGGTTAAGCGACTGCTGAAGAAATATAAGTATCCGCCCGAAGGTATGGATGACGCTGTTCAAACTGTTATGACGCAGTGTGAACTCTGGACGGATAACATGGAGGTGTGACAATGAACATAGATAAGCTTAATTCGGCAATATCCGAATTTACAAAGAAAAAGAAGTCCAATGCAGCATATTACGAAGAAAATTGGGCTGAACGTAAGGAACGCAAGGACTATTATCAGTCATTTACCAAGGACAAGCTTATTGCTATGGCTGAGGAAGAGTTCTTAGAGTATATCAGCAAGCTTTGGTCTATGCTTATTTGGGGTAATAAAAAATATGTTGTCGACAAACTCATTGCCGACAACGGGTTTGTTGCACTCAAAAAGCAGTTAGCTGAATTACTCTATGGTACAAGCTCTATTGAAAAGCGTTGGGATGTATTTTTAAAATCTATTAAGGGTATGGGGCCTGCAACCATCAGCGAGTTGCTTACATACGCTAACCCGCAGGAATATGTAATCTTTAATAAGACAACTATTCTTTGCTATGGCTATCTTGATATCCCTGATATGCCGAAATATAACTATCAGTACACCGGAAAGAAATATGCTGAAGCTTGTGCAATCGCAAAAGAGATCGCCTCAGAGCTCAAAAAGGCTGGCGCAGACGATTATGACCTTTTGGCAGTAGATTACTTTATGTGGGACGAAATTCTCCCCCTTGCTGAAAAGAAAACTTCAGACACTCCGGCTACTGCTCCTGAAGTTAAGAAACCTGTTACCGTGAAAGATTCCAAATCTCTCCACGATGAGATTAAGGAAAAATTGGTTGCTATCGGTGAGCTTCTTGGATTTGATAGCCGTTCTGAAGTCAAGATTACTACCGGTGCAGTTGTAGATGCCGTTTGGGAAGCAAAAATCGGCAATATGGGTAAAGCAATCTATGTGTTTGAGGTGCAGTCTAAAGGTTCAATTGATAGCCTTATCCTCAACCTCAAGAAAGCACAGAGCAACGCAGCCGTACAAGCTGTTGTCGCCGTTGCCGATGAAGAACAGCTCGCAAAAATCATCAGCGAGAGTGCAGGTGTTATTGACGAAAAATCTCTCCGCACTTGGGACTCCGAAGATGTCTTGGCTGTGTACGACTCCCTCGTTAGAGCACACGAATCAATTAACAAATTGGCTTTAGTGCCTGAGAGTTTTTAAAATAAAATTAATTATAAAGGAGATTATTATCATGGCAGAAACTTTCAAACTTCCCGCATCCTCTTTAGAGGAGATTGTAAAAATCATTCAAGCATATGCGAATGAAAAAGAAGGACAAGTATTAGCATTAGATGACATTACCCAAGCTACGGGTGTTCCTCGTACAGCAGTAAGTGCAAACAACGGCTTTCTTGTTCAAATTGGCCTAATTACAGAAGGAAACAAAAAATCAGCAACTGATGTTGGAAGATTGCTTGGCAGAGCCTATATTTCAAAAATCGACTATGAAATCGAAAGAATATGGAGAGAAATCGTAGCAGAAAATGATTTTCTTAACAGAATGATTTCTGCTGTTAGAATCAGAAACGGTATGGATCGAACAAGTTTTCTCAACCATATCATATATTCTTCGGGACAGAAAGACACGAAACAAAACCGCACAGGTGCAAATGCAGTTATTGAAATTTTAAAATCTGTTAATGTTCTTAACGAAGCCGATGGCAAACTAACTGTTGCAGAAATTACAGAAGTAGAGAAAGTAGAGCAAACCGCAACTAATAAACAAGCAGACACAATTCAAGTAACTCATTCTAATCCTATCCCTGTAACAACAGTTCAAACAAAAGGTGCAATAACCATTAATATCAATATTGATTGTTCTGTTGCAGAAATAGACGAGCTTGCCGACAAAATTCAGAAACTTATAAAAGGATTGTCGGAATAATACTAAGGGAGAAATAGGATGGCATACAATATAGTTTTAACTACTGCCGAAGATATTGTTGCTGTTGTTGATGCTATTGTTGCTAAAGGAAATGATGTTGATAAAAGTTTTGTTACCGAATTTACTGGGATAGCAACAGATGATCAGGTAAACAAAGCACTTGAAATGGCCATAGAATTGGGAATGGCTTCATTTGATGCATCTTCAAATTGTTATTCCGTAAATTCATTTCTTGCAAAAAAGCTCGTAACAGCAACATCTGATAATCAAAAAGCCGTTATAATGAGGCTGATATTAGAACAGTACCAACCGTACAGAGTCTTTAAGGTTCGATATGACTTTACAAAATCCATCGAACAGGCATGCAAACAAACCAAAATATTATGTTCTCTATCATCGAACGAAAGAGATATAAAAAACACATTGATCAGCATTGCAACATATGCAAAAGCTTTAAAAAGCGAAGGCGCAAATTTATATAGCTTTGTCGAGGAGGAGAACATATATCCGCTTGTAGAATCCAACCTCTTAGAAAGCGCTGTTTCTGAAAAGTCCTTGAGAGATTTTTGGGGCGAAACAATCTATAACACAGTTGATAACACTACAATTGTGGAACCCCTTTCGGAGGCATTTCAAAAATCCAAAGCGCAAACACCAGATATGCGTGCTGTAATAGTATATGCAGCCAACGCTTTTGAGTCCTTCCTGGATAGGTATGCTACAAGCCACAGTATATCGTTATCCGGGAAGAATGGCATACTTCAAAAGAGAGATGCCTTATCTTCTTGCTTATCTAAAAAACATCGAGGTATGATAGATTACATAGGACAAATTCGCAATGCCGCTGATCATGGAGCTGATTCTGATGAAGGTGGGCAAATGTGGACAATAACAAAGGACACTATGCTTTTATACCCTTGCATTGTTGCAATTACTATTAAGAACATATTGCAACGAGACAACGGAACTATTGAAGTGTAATTGTTAATCAAATCAGAAAAGCATCCCAATTGAATTTCAAAAGGGGTGCCTTTTGTTTTTACACAAATATAATTTGCTTATTTACGGTTTCGATTACACGCTCACGGATGCTGTTCATCTTCTGCACCCATTTCATTTGGTCTGTTGCTTTGAGTTGTTCGTTGATACCTTCCTTTACGGCGAGGTCGGTGGTGAGGCGGGCGAATAATTCTTGGGCTTGTTCTTCGATGTCGGAGATGTGGGAATGGAGCTTACCGGACGTAAGCAGGTTGTAATACAAGACTTTGCGGTGGTGCTTCAGGTAGTGCAGGCGTCGCTGTCCCCATACACCGATTGGTCGGGTGTCTGTTTCTTCTACGGTTAGGTTCGGCAAGCGGTAGTCGCCCTGTATTGTGTACGTGCCGCCGTGTTGTTCGAATAATGTTTTCATATAGCAAAAACCTCCTTTGATACTTTGATTGTACCAGAGGAGGTTTATTTTTGCGAATATGCGATTTTGAAAATTGTAGACAGGTATTAGGGTGTCCCTAACGAGTACTGTTTTGCGACAACAGGAGTACAAACGGTCTGCTCGCTAAGATGATGCAATCATTGGGCGAGCGAGCGTTTTACGAAAGTGTATCCATAAACAGTCTGCTCGCTAAGATAATACAGATATTTTCTCCTGGACAAAAAAGAAGCACAGCGGACAGAATTTTCGTTCTATCTGCTGTGCTTTTGTAATTGGTTTTATTCCTTTAACAAGTCCTCAAATGGTGTTTCGGTTGAGATAAAAGCATCATAAGCGAAGTTAGCACCGAGGCGAAATCCCATAATAAAACTGTCAAGATTTGATTGGCCATTGACGATGCTCCACGCATTTGAGAAGTCTAAAAAACACTTCTTCGGCTCGTCAGTCAGGGCATTTGTGAGCAGTTCTTCGGTCTTTGTAAGGACCGCCATTTCCTTTTGGACCGTCTTGTTTTGCTTCGTACTACGTGCCTGCGGATCAATATTTCCGTAATAAAATTCTTCTATAAACCGTGCCATAGTCAGCACCTCCTTATGCCTAAAGTTTAGCAAAAAGAGAACCAAACTGCGACTATACGAATTTTAAAATTGCACATTGTTACATTGCAAATTTTGTAGTATTATGGTATAATATAAAAATTAATTATTCTAGTAAAAAAAGAAATTAACATATAAAGGAAGAACGATAATGAACATATTAAACAACAAGTACTTTAAAAACATTTCCCCTGCAATTGCTTCTGCGATTGTAGGTTTATGTGGAAATGCATTATTCTCTTTAGAGATACCTAGTGGCGGTTTTTTTGCAGTATTGTTTATATTTATTATTTCTTTTTTGATAGACATCGGGTTAATAATATATTATGTTTCAAAGAATGATGAAACTAATCAGTTAGTTTGTCAAAGCGATGAAGAAATAAAAGAAGCAATGAAAAAAATTATAAAGATGCAAGGAAAAATCTGCATAATGAGCAGAGATTTAAGTTGGGTTGATTGTGAAGTGAAAGCTTGTATTATTTCAAAATCTTCTAATGTTTTAATCTTCGCAGAAAAGGAAACTTCTCTTACAAAAGTATTACAAGAAAATGGCGTAGAAATAAAATATTATGGTTGTTGGAATTTTGAACCAAAAACTAGATTTACTGTGATTAGGTACAATACCAATACCCCTCAAGTTGCTATTGCCAATACACAGAATTCAATTCGTAAAAAAGGAAAAATTCGTCATACAATATATCAAACCAAACAAAACAATGGAACAGATGAATGGATTAATTCACTTGCTGTTGACATGATTCAGTTGTGCAAGTCGGTATGTAACGGAGAAACGAATGAACAAAAAAACAAATAAAAAAACTCTCAATGAAATAGTGTGTGAATGGAATAAAGTATCTAGTAAAAGGCAGGAAATAATTGAAGCTGGCAAAGACATTAGTTTAACCTATGTAACGAGCCCTAGCATTATTAGAAATTTGGGGGAGAAAAAACTTTCCAAAATTTTAGATGTTGGTTGTGGAACTGGATATTTAACAAACAAAATTTCTACCTTTTGCGATCTGTGTTATGGAATTGATGCAAGCGAGGAAGCTATAAAAATAGCAGAAAAGAAATATGCATCTAATAAAATCAAGTTTCTGAATACAACCATATCCGATTTAAGCGTAAAACATCAATTTGATGCTTGTGTTTCTAATATGGTTATCATGACAGATCCAGAATGGGAAATGTCTTTGAAACGAATTTTTGAGCTGTTAAAGACAAATGGACACCTATTAATAATGTTAACACATCCTTGCTTTTGGCCAACCTATTGGAAATATAGCAACGAAAACTGGTTTGACTATAACAAAGAACTATATATCGAGCACGATTTTCAAACATCTTTTTCAGATTCGCTTGGAGTTACTACCCACATACATCGACCTTTATCTATGTATATAAACACATTAAAAAAAATAGGATTTGAAATTGTAAAATTAGAAGAGCCGCAACCTGCGATAGACACACCCAAAGATTACAGTTATGAGTACCCAAGATTTTTGCTAGTAAAGTGCAAAAAACAAGCACATCAAACAACAAGGAGCAATAATTATTATGGCATTAAAACTAGATGACAAATTAGTTATAGGTGTTTCTTCACGGGCACTATTTGATTTAGAGTCAGAAAATGTAATATTTGAAAAAGACGGATTGGAGGCGTACTCTCAATACCAAATTGAGCATGAAAATGATATATTAAAACCTGGAACGGCTTTTCCGCTCATAAAAGCATTACAAAAATTAAATGCTGATGGAAGATATTTGACGGAAATACTTATTATGTCAAAAAATAGTGCAGATACAAGTCTAAGAATATTTAATTCTATAGACCATTACAAACTCAACATTAGTAGAGCTGCACTTGTTGGAGGAGCTTCGATTTCGCCATATCTTAATGCTTTTAAGACAGATTTATTTTTGTCCGCTAATGAAACAGATGTTCAAGAAGCGATTAATGCCAATATTGCATCTGGCATTATTTGTGATCATTCCCAGTTGCCAATAAATCCAACAGATGATGTGGAGCAAATTAGAATTGCATTTGATGGAGATGCTGTCATTTTTTCAGATGAATCTGAAAAGATTTACCAAGAAAAAGGATTACAAGCTTTTGCTGAACACGAACATGAAAATGCAAAAAAGCCCTTACCAGAAGGTCCTTTTGCAAAATTACTGAAAACAATATCATTTATACAAAAACAATTTCCCACAGATGCAGTACCGATAAGAACAGCTCTTGTAACAGCTAGAAACGCTCCCGCACATGAACGTGTTGTTAGAACATTGAGAGCATGGAACGTAAGAATAGATGAAGTTTTCTTTTTAGGTGGTATTGAAAAAAGCGAAGTCCTTAAAGCTTTTGGTGCAAATATCTTCTTTGATGATCAAACCACGCATACAGATCCAGCATCGAAAAAAGTGCCTTCTGCACGTGTTCCATACAAAAATTAATTTATAAAGTTCAATCGTTGCTTGACAACGATTGGGCTTTTTTTAATATTAATAATGATCCAACTTTCGTCCCGGTACGGCTTCCATACCAAACATTGCAAGAGCTTGGTTGATTTTATGGAGTGTGATGTTATCTTTGCCTTGTTCAAGCTCACGGATGGCGTGTAGTCCTATTCCTGAGAGCTCTGCAAACCGTTCTTGTGTTAGATGGGCGGCTTTGCGCTCCATTTTGATAAATTCAGCTATCTTATTCATAAATTCACTATACGTAATCGGTATAATTTTTGAAAACTACACTCAAAGCTATCCCGATTTTGCGGTATTTTTGCACCTCACTTCCTGTATCTGTTTACGGGTGCATTTTAGCAGAAAATTTGAGCCATAACAAATGTGCGAACATACAAAAACCCACTACCGAATTTCTTCGATAGTGGGCTAAATGCTTGATTTTACTTGCTAAATCCACACTTCAACGGTTATATCATCGAAGGAGTGGAGTCGCTGGTTCGGGCGAAATGCTTTGATGAAATCTTCGGCATTTTCCCGATTCAGTTGGAACTGAAATGCTCGGATTTTTCCGATTACTTCATTTCGTTGATAGCTGCCTGTGCTGCTGCAAGACGTGCTATCGGAACACGGAAGGGTGAGCATGATACGTACGAAAGACCTACCTTGTGGCAGAACTCAACTGATGAGGGGTCGCCACCGTGCTCGCCGCAGATACCGAGCTTGATGTCAGGTCTTGTCTGTCTGCCGAGATCAGCAGCAATCTTAACAAGCTTACCTACGCCAACCTGGTCGAGCTTAGCAAAGGGATCGTTTTCATAAATCTTTGTATCATAGTACGCATCAAGGAACTTACCAGCGTCATCACGGCTGAAGCCGAATGTCATCTGTGTAAGGTCGTTTGTACCGAATGAGAAGAATTCAGCATGCTTTGCAATTTCGTCAGCCGTAATTGCAGCTCTGGGAATTTCGATCATCGTACCAACTTTGTACTTGAGTGAAGAACCTGCTTCAGCGATGATAGCGTCAGCTGTCTTGCATACAACGTCCTTAACGAACTTAAGTTCCTTCTCTTCGCCTACGAGAGGAATCATGATTTCGGGAACGATTGTCCATTCAGGATGCTTGTTCTGTACGTTGATAGCAGCCTTGATAACTGCTTCTGTCTGCATTTCAGCAATTTCAGGATACGTTACTGAGAGACGGCAGCCACGGTGACCCATCATGGGGTTAAATTCGTGGAGGCCTGCAATAATAGCCTTGATTTCTTCAACAGACTTGCCCTGTGCTGCTGCAAGAGCTTCGATATCCTTTTCTTCTGTGGGAACGAACTCATGAAGCGGAGGATCGAGGAAACGGATTGTTATCGGATAACCGCCCATTGCTTCGTACATAGCTTCAAAGTCACCCTGCTGCATAGGTTCAAGCTTAGCAAGTGCTTTCTTTCTCTGTTCAACTGTGTCTGAGCAGATCATTTCACGGATAGCAGGAATTCTTTCTTCTTCGAAGAACATATGCTCTGTACGGCAGAGACCGATACCCTGAGCACCGAGTTCCTTAGCTCTCTTAGCGTCTGCAGGAGTGTCCGCATTTGTACGAACGTCGAGCTTACGATACTTGTCAGCCCATTCCATAACTCTTCCGAATTCGCCGCCGATTGAAGCGTCAACTGTCGGAATGATACCGTCATAGATGTTACCTGTTGAACCGTCAAGTGAAATATAATCGCCTTCCTTGTAGGTCTTGCCTGCAAGTTCAAACGTCTTTGCTTCTTCATTCATCTTGATTGCTGTGCAACCTGATACACAGCAAGTACCCATACCACGTGCAACAACCGCTGCGTGTGATGTCATACCGCCACGAACTGTAAGGATACCCTGAGCAGCCTTCATACCTTCGATATCTTCAGGTGATGTTTCAAGACGAACAAGGATTACCTTGTGACCAGCGTCAGCCCACTTCTTAGCATCGTCAGCTGTAAATACTGCCTGACCGCATGCAGCACCGGGTGATGCAGCAAGTGCCTTAGCAACGGGAGCTGTAGCCTTGAGTGCCTTTGCATCAAACTGAGGATGGAGAAGAGCGTCAAGGTTTCTGGGGTCTATCATAAGAACTGCCTGCTTTTCATCGATCATACCTTCGTCAACGAGGTCACATGCGATCTTAAGAGCAGCAGCTGCTGTACGCTTACCGTTTCTTGTCTGGAGCATGAAGAGTTTTCTGTCTTCAATAGTAAATTCCATATCCTGCATATCTCTGTAATGATTTTCAAGAGTATTGCAGATACCTACGAACTGCTCGTAAACTTCAGGCATAACTTCCTTAAGCTGAGCAATAGGCTGAGGTGTACGAACACCTGCAACAACGTCTTCACCCTGAGCGTTCATAAGGAACTCACCCATAAGGTGCTTTTCACCTGTAGCAGGATCTCTTGTAAATGCAACGCCTGTACCTGACGTGTCACCCATGTTACCGAACGCCATCATCTGTACGTTAACGGCAGTACCCCATGAATAAGGAATATCGTTGTCACGACGGTATACGTTTGCTCTGGGGTTGTCCCAGCTGCGGAATACGGCTTCAACAGCGCCCATAAGCTGTTCCTTGGGATCTGTCGGGAAGTCCTTACCTATCTTATTCTTATATTCAGCCTTGAACTGTGAAGCGAGTTCCTTAAGATCGTCTGCTGTAAGCTCAACGTCTTCAGTAACACCCTTCTTTTCCTTCATTTCGTCGATAAGCTGTTCAAAGTACTTCTTACCAACTTCCATAACTACGTCAGAGTACATCTGGATAAATCTTCTGTAGCAGTCCCAAGCCCAACGGGGATTGCCTGACTTTGCAGAAAGAACTTCAACAACCTGCTCGTTAAGACCGAGGTTAAGAATTGTATCCATCATACCGGGCATAGATGCTCTTGCACCTGAACGAACGGAAACGAGAAGAGGATTTTCGATGTCACCGAACTTCTTGCCGGTTACACCTTCCATCTTGTCGATGTATTCCATAATCTGTGCCTGGATTTCATCATTGATCTTGCGACCGTCCTCATAATACTGAGTACAAGCCTCTGTCGAAATTGTGAAGCCCTGGGGAACGGGAAGACCGAGATTTGTCATCTCAGCAAGGTTAGCACCCTTACCGCCAAGGAGTTCTCTCATTTTACCGTTACCTTCGGTAAAAAGATAAACATACTTTTTCATCATTTTTCCTCCATTAGTTTTATATTAAAAAAGTTTTGACCGTTTAATCGCAAATATTATATCAAAGATAATATGCAAATTACAACCTTTTTTTTACATTTTATAGTTCATCTACGCATAAACCGTAAGAATTTATATATTTTTCCATAAATTCCGTCGCTTCGGGAAGGCCGATTTCATAGATTTTTTTACGAAGTCCCGCCTCTGCCTTCTCAAAATCAGCATTGCCCATTTGCCTTTCGTCTATGCATTTGACGAGTGCTGACAGTTTATCTGCCGCCTTTACAAACTCCACGATTTTTTTATCCGTCGGGAATAGATATTTTTCATATTTTCCACGAAGTTCTTCGGGAAGCATATTGCAGAGTTTTTCATTTGCAAACTGCTCAACCTTTTTGTACGCCGTATGCAATTCCTCATTATGATATTTAACGGGTGTCGGCATATCCCCCGTAAGAGTTTCGGTCACGTCGTGATAAAGTGCATACAACACCGCTTCACCCGCATTCACGTTGCCTCCCGCGGCATTGTGCATTTCAACAAGCGCATGCGTTATATAAGCAACCTCAAAAGTATGCTCACTGAGACTCTCACTTTTCTGGTTTCTCATAAGATTCCAGCGGTTGATGTATTTCATTCTCGACATTATGGCAAAAAAGTTATCCATTACTACGCTCCAATACATATTTTATATAATCCGCATTTATCGTCGGACGTTCTCCACTGTTTCTGACAAGTGCGGCGACTACAAGCGGAATACTCAGTTCAAACCTTGTGTTTTCACCCTCAACGAGAGCAATCTTTCCGCCGATTCTGTCGGCAACCGTCTTAACAGTATAAAGACCGAGTCCGCTTCCGCTGCTGTTTGCCTTGACACACGGCTCGTACATATTATCCCTGATTGATTCATCAACCTTGTCACCGTCGTTTTCAACGGCTATTACGGCATGCCCGTCTTGCTCATACAATTCAAGTCTAATAAACGATTTACAGTGATTTTTTGCATTCACCACGAGATTTGTCACCGCATTTTCAAGTTCTTTTGCAACCGCATGGCAGGTAAGCGTCTTATCCGTCACCCGTACGTCCATTTGAATTTTATTTTCGAGCACCTTTTCACACTGTCTGAACACCCTGCCGATAAATTCCGTAACGTCTATATCCTCAACTTTGCGTTCGTTTTCCCTGCCTGCAGAAACTATCTCAAGTTCGCTTATCATACCCATTGCAGAGTTACAGTAGTTTCTGATGGTTTCTGCATCTTCACCTTCCATTTTTTCTGCCATAGATTTGATCATTTTGACCGGATGCTTCAGGTCGTGAATCACAATCGCCGTAGAAAGATCAAGCAATGCCTTTTCGTGTATCAGATGCACGAGAGAACAAACATACTCTTCATCTTTAATAAAAGGCTCGATATAAAGATAAAATCCCTGATCATTTATTTTCACCATCATCTGCACTTGTTTTCCGCACTTTAGCCTGACTTTCGTCTGTGACCAGAAAATCGACTGCGCAATTTTGGAAAGATCCATACCGGGTCTGAGCACTTCAACAGGATTGAGCGGAATATCGTTACACCACACGACAACTGCGTCGCGGTCAATTATCGCCACCTGATTTCTGCTGCCCGCATAAACTTTTTCCAGAGATTTGATTATTTCTTCCATTCAAAATCCCTCCATCGTCTTTTATATAATTTTACCATATTATCCCTGCTGCTTTCAATATTTGTAATATACTTTGGTAAATTTTTGTCAAAGTACTTGCAAATTGTGTCAAGATTAAATATAATAGGCACATATGGGTACTAAACCTAAAAAAAGAAAGGAAGTTTTCACTATGTCAGTAAAAGTTGCAATCAATGGTTTTGGCCGCATCGGCCGTCTTGCTTTCAGACAGATGTTTGCCGCTGAAGGTTATGAAGTAGTTGCTATCAACGACCTCACAGCTCCCAGCATGCTCGCACATCTTCTCAAGTACGACTCTGCTCAGGGCAGATATGCTCTTGCAGATACAGTATCTGCAGACGACGAAGCAGGCACAATCACAGTTGACGGTAAGACAATCAAAATCTACTCAGAAAAGAACGCTGCTGATCTCCCCTGGGGCGAAATCGGTGTTGACGTTGTTCTCGAGTGCACAGGTTTCTACACATCAAAGGAAAAGTCACAGGCTCATATCGATGCAGGTGCTAAGAAGGTTGTTATTTCTGCTCCCGCAGGCAACGATCTTAAGACAATCGTTTACAGCGTAAATGAAAAGACTCTTGCAAAAGAAGATACTATCATTTCTGCTGCATCATGCACAACAAACTGCCTCGCTCCTATGGCTAACGCACTTAACAAGTACGCTGCTATCCAGTCAGGTATCATGACAACAGTTCATGCTTACACAGGCGACCAGATGGTTCTTGACGGTCCCCACAGAAAGGGCGACTTCAGACGTGCAAGAGCTGCTGCTGCTAACATCGTTCCCAACTCAACAGGCGCTGCTAAGGCAATCGGCCTCGTTATTCCGGAACTCAACGGCAAGCTCATCGGTTCTGCTCAGCGTGTTCCCGTTCCCACAGGTTCAACAACTATCCTCGTAGCTGTTGTTAAGGGTAAGGACGTTACTAAGGAAGGCATCAACGCTGCTATGAAGGCTGCTTCAAGCGATTCATTCGGCTACACTGAAGAAGAACTCGTTTCATCAGATATCGTTGGTATCAGATACGGTTCACTCTTCGATGCTACTCAGACAATGGTAACGAAGATTGACGAAGAAACATATCAGGTACAGGTTGTTGCTTGGTATGACAACGAAAATTCTTACACAAGCCAGATGGTAAGAACTATCAAGTACTTCGCTGAACTTTAATTGAGGATATAATTTAAAGGACTGTTCATACGAACAGTCCTTTTTTTATACCGTAATTAAGTTTTCAATCTGTTTGTAAACCGACTGACCTATTCCCTTGACGTTTTTAATTTCACTTATCTGCGTAAAGGGATGTTTTTCTCTGTACGCCACTATTCTACGGGCTTTTTCGACGCCTATTTCAGGAAGTTCCATCAATTCCCCGATGTTTGCCGTGTTTATATCTATTTTGTAGTCATCATTATAGGAAAATACAGCTACACTCCGGTTGTTTTCGTTTACATTAGCGCATATTATTGATATTGACCCCAAAACAATCACAAGAATTAATATAAAATACTTTTTCATATGTCCTCTTTATATAAATATTATGTTGAAAAATAGAATATTTTTAATTATAATCTTGTTGTAGTAATAATTCAAGGAGGTGTCAGATTGAAAAAGGTATTTTTTTTCGTGCTTGCACTGCTTATTCTTTTTTCATCTGTTCCGGTTCATGCTGCCGGTAATACGGAGAATTTTCCTTCTCTGTATTCCGACTATATATATCTTGCCGAAAAATCAACCGAAAAGGTGCTTTTTCAGTCGAACTCAACCACACAGGTTGCCACGGGCTATCTCTCAAAAATAGTTACGGGTATTCTCGTTCTTGAGTCTGTGACCGATTTTGAAGAAGTTGTCACCGTAACTCAGAGTGATATTTCGGGCACTGAAAGCGACACATCTGCCTTTCTTAAAAACGGCGAAGAAATGACGGTTGCAGATCTTCTCTACTGTCTTCTCGTAAGGGGCGGTTGTGATGCTGCAAACGTTCTTGCACGTCACGTCAGCGGTGACGTTGACTCTTTCGTTGCAAAAATGAACGAGTATGCCGTATCGCTCGGTTGTGAAAATACGGTGTTTAAAAATCCGTCGGGTATAGATGCCCCCGGTCAGCATACAACGGCTTACGATATGTATCTGATAGCACGTGCGGCATCCGACAGTGATGCATATATGTCTTACGCCGACATTGCCTTCAAGCGCATTGCGCCCACAAACAAAACTCCGGATGACAGATATTTTATATCCAACAACTATATGCTCGTCACAAGCACTTCGGTAGACAAAAAATACCGTGATGCCTATTATTACTCCAAGGCGCACGGCATAATGTCAAGTGAAACGGATGATTCGGGAAATTCCGTCGTGACACTTTTCAGAAGCGGTGAAACCGAATGTATCTGCGTTGTTCTTAACGCTCCACGTGACCCCGACACCAATTTCAGAGGAAGTTATCTCGATGCAAAAGCACTCGGAACGTGGGTGTTCTCATCATACAGGATAAATACCATTGCAACGGCAAAAACTGTAATATGCGAAGCACCCGTTTCCCGTTCAAGCAAGGCGGATTACGTGGTGTTGACTCTTGCGCAAGACGTAACTGCCCTCTTCCCTACGGGCACTACGGTAAAGGATTTTGAGACCGTTACAACGCTTAAAGAAAATATCAAGGCACCCGTAAAAAAAGGTCAGGTGCTCGGACGCATAGAATATTATTATGCGGGTGAACTGTATGCTGCAAGCGACCTCGTTGCACAAAACGACCTTGACAGCAATACCGTACTTATAGTCATTGACAAAATGATGACCGTTATATCAAACCCGATTACGTGGGCGTCGGTCATAGCAATAGTTGTAATCGCCACCGTCATATTTGCAGGCAAAATAAGACGTCGCCGCAGAGCAAATATGTACCGTGATGCAAACAGATTCAGAAAGTAAAGGACTTATTATGAAAATTATTATAGTTGGATGCGGAAAAATAGGCATGACGCTTATCTCAAGTTTAAGCGCCGAAGGACACGACGTTGTTGCCATAGACAATAACGCCTCAACGGTTGCCGAAATTACGAACACTTATGACGTAATGAGCGTCTGTGGTAACGGTGTTGACTGTGAAACGCTTATCGAAGCCGACGTGGAAAAAGCAGAGCTTGTCGTATCAACGACAGGCTCTGACGAGCTTAATATGCTCTGCTGTTTTATGGCACGTAAGCTCGGTGCAAAGCACGCCATAGCAAGAATAAGAAACCCCGAGTTTTCGGACCGCAGTTTAAAATTCATGCGCCATCAGTTAAATCTTTCTCTGGCAATAAACCCCGAATATCTCGCGGCTCAGGAAATATTCTCGCTTTTAAAATTCCCCTCTGCCGCAAAAATAGAGACCTTTTCGGGCAGAAATTTTGAAATAGTGGAACTTCCCCTGAAGGAAGACTCAAAACTTATCGGTATGAGTCTTAGTGAACTGCGAAAAAAATACAAGGCGAACTTTCTCGTCTGTGCAGTACACCGTGGCGAAGACGTATATATTCCGTCAGGTAACTTCGTGCTTGAAGCGGGTGACAAAATCGGTATTACCGCCTCCCCCGCTGAAATGCATAAGTTTTTCAAGATGCTTGACATAATGAAAAAGCAGGCACGTTCGGTAATGATACTCGGCGCAAGTAAAACTGCCGTGTATCTTGCAAAAATGCTTCTTTCTATCGGTGCATCGGTAAAAATCATCGACAACGACAGAGAGCGTTGCCGTGAAGTATCTGATGCGATTCCCGGTGCAGTCGTTATATGGGGCGACGGTGCTCAGCAGGAGATTATGCTTGAAGAAGGCGTCGGCTCGGTTGACGGTTTCGTATCGCTTACAGGTATGGATGAGCAGAATATACTCATCTCACTTTTTGCACAGTCGCAAAACGTCCCCAAGGTCATAACCAAGGTAAACCGTGAAGAATTTATGGATATGGCAGCCAAACTCGGTCTTGACTGTACGGTATCACCGAAGCATCTTGTGTCGGATATTCTCGTAAGGTATGCAAGGGCTCTCCACAACTCACTCGACAGCAAAATGGAAAAGCTCTACAAACTTATGGACGGCAAAGTCGAAGCACTCGAGTTCAACATAGGTAACGACTGTCCTATTATAAATATACCGCTTCGTGATATGGAGCTTAAGGACAATATACTTATAGCAGGTATACTCAGAGGCAGAAAGCCGATAATCCCCTCCGGTAACGATATGCTCTTACCCGACGATAAAGTGGTCGTTCTTGCAGCGGGTCTGAGAATAAACGACTTAACTGATATAATGCGATAAAAGGCAGGAATATAAAATGAATCGCAAAATGGTTTTTTATACGGTTGGTCAGATGGTTATGGCAGAAGCGGCACTTCTCGTGCTGCCTCTCATTGCAGCTTTATACTATGGTGAATCGGTTGCAAAACATCTGGTCATCTCAATACTTATTGCTCTTGCCGTTGGCGGAGCAGCCACTTTAATATGCCGTACTAAAGACAACGTAATTTATGCAAAAGAAGGTTTTGCAATAGTTGCTCTCTCATGGATAATCGTTTCGGCAATCGGCGCACTCCCCTTCTACTTAAGCGGTGAAATCCCCTCCTACGTAGATGCTTTTTTTGAAACGGTAAGCGGATTTACCACAACGGGTGCGTCAATACTGACAAACGTTGAGGCGATGAGTAAAGGTCTTTTATTCTGGCGCAGTTTCACTCACTGGATAGGCGGTATGGGTGTTCTCGTATTCGTAATGGCAATTATACCCAACATATCCGACCGTTCAATTCATCTTATGAGGGCGGAAATGCCCGGTCCCGTCATCGGCAAACTTGTTCCGAGGGCAAAAGACACGGCAAAAATATTGTACCTTATATATATAGTAATGACCGTTATTGAAATTATCTTGCTTTTAGCAGGCGGTATGCCGTTTTTCGACAGTCTTCTTCACTCGTTCGGCACGGCAGGTACGGGCGGTTTTGGCATAAAAGCCGACAGTATTGCGGGCTACACACCATATATGCAATGGGTAATTACGATATTTATGGTATTGTTCGGTGTCAATTTTAACATCTATTATCTGATGATAACAAAAAAGGTCCGTTCAATCCTTCAAAGCAGCGAACTCTGGACATACCTCGGCATAATACTGGTCAGCGTCGTTTTAATCACCTTTAATATCCTGCCGATGTACAGTAATATTGCAACCGCAATCAAAGATTCAGCTTTCCAGGTATCATCGATAATAACGACGACGGGTTATGCAACAACAGACTTTGACCTCTGGCCCACGTTTTCAAAATGCATACTCCTTTTACTTATGTTTATCGGTGCATCTGCAGGTTCAACGGGCGGCGGTCTTAAAGTGTCCCGTCTTATGCTTCTCATAAAAAGAGTTAGACAGCAGTTACACCATATGCTTCACCCCCGTTCTGTAAGCACGATAAAGTTTGAGGGTAAAAAAGTTGAAGACGAAACGCTTTCAAGCGTGGCAAATTATTTTGTGGTATATATGCTGTGTTTTGCGCTGATATTTCTTATTTTGTGTTTTGAATCCTTTGATATCGAAACAAATTTCAGTGCAACGGCGGCTTGCTTCAACAACATCGGCCCGGGTCTTTCACTTGTAGGACCCACCTCGTCCTATGCGGGATATTCACCTCTTTCAAAAATAGTGTTGTCATTTGCAATGCTTCTCGGAAGACTTGAAATATTCCCCCTCATTCTTACCTTTATCCCTTCAACCTGGTCAAACAAGTAAGATAACAAAAACAGAGGGTTTCACCCTCTGTTTTCTATTTACATTGAATACGATACGTTAAATATGATATAATTTAATCAGCACTTCAGATTGAATAAAGTAAATAAGAGCGGAGAAATAAGATGTTAAAACTATTTAAAAGCATACTTGAGCAGGACAGGGCTCCCATTGTGGTTTGTGATATGAACGATATCATCGTCTATATGAATCCCTGTGCAAAAAAGCACTATCACAAGGATTTGACGGGTGGCAACATAAAAGACTGTCATCCCCCAAAGGCAAACGAAATGATCGACAAGGTTATCAATTGGTTTAAAGAAAGTAACGACAACAACATCATATACACATATCGCAACGAAGAGGAAAACAAGGACGTCTATATGGTTGCCCTTCGTGACGATGACGGCACGTTAATCGGTTATTACGAAAAACACGAATACAGAAACAAAGAAACTGTAGGTCTTTATCAGCCTAAAAAATAAATTTAAAAAGGAGACAAACTACTATGAAAATTGCAGTAACTTATGAAAACGGAGAAATCTTTGGACACTTTGGACACACAAAACAGTTTAAGGTATACGAAGCCGAAAACGGTAAAATCGTTTCATCAGAAGTGGTAGATACAAACGGCAGCGGACACGGTGCTCTTGCAAGTATGCTCTCTGCGTTGGATGTCGACGTACTTATCTGCGGAGGTATCGGCGGCGGTGCACAGATGGCACTCGCTCAGGCAGGAATTAAACTGTTTGGCGGCGTCTGCGGTAATGCCGACAAAGCTGTTGAAGCTTATCTTAACGATACTCTCGCATACGACCCCGATGCAAAGTGTGACCATCACGACCACGAACATAGCGAAGGTCACACCTGCGGTGAACACGGTTGCGGCGGAAACTGCCACGGACACAAAGAGTAATTCGCAGTTAAAAACAAGGACGTCTGTGATGACGGCACGTTAAGCTATACCTTAGAAGGAGGTAAAATGAAACTGTTTTTTCAGGCAATAACCAAATTCACGACAGGTGTCATACTGACTTTTCTGTTGCTTTTTCTGCCTGCCGGCACGTTTTCTTATACTAACGGGTGGATTTTAATCGGCATACTGTTCGTCCCGATGTTTATTGCAGGCATTGTTATGCTTGTTAAAAATCCCGACCTTTTAAGACGCCGTCTAAGCGCAAAAGAAAAGCAGAAAGAGCAAGGCGTTATCCTCAAATTGAGTGCGGTTATGTTTGTCACAGGGTTTATAATTGCAGGACTTGATTTCAGATACAGTTGGAGTCACGTTCCGAAAAGCGTTGTAACAACCTCACTCGTAATATTTTTGATTGCATATCTTCTTTATGCCGAGGTTATGCGTGAAAACACATATCTCTCCCGAACGGTTGAGGTGCAGGAAAATCAGGTTGTCATTGACACGGGGCTTTATAGCATCGTGCGTCATCCTATGTACACCTCTACCCTGCTTTTGTTTTTAACAATGCCGATTATTCTCGGCTCGTGGTGGTCATTTGCGGTATTTCTCCCCTACCCGTTTATAATCGCAAACCGCATCCGCCACGAAGAAGCGTATCTCGAAAAAGAACTTGTCGGCTACACCGAATACAAGAAAAAAGTCAAATACAAACTAATTCCTTTTTTATGGTGATTAAAATGATTAAATATATTTGTTATCCAAAATGTACAACTTGTCAGAAGGCGAAAAAGTGGCTTGATGACAACAAAATCGAATATGAACTCCGTGATATAAAAGAAGAAAATCCAAGTTTGGAAGAATTGACTGCCTGGTATAAAATGAGTGGACTGCCACTCAAAAAATTCTTTAACACTTCGGGACTTTTGTATAAGTCTTTTGCACTTAAAGACAAGCTTCCCGCGATGTCCGAAGAAGAACAGTTAAAGCTTCTTGCCACAGACGGAATGCTTGTGAAGCGTCCGCTTGTAATTGGCAATGACTTTGTTTTGGTAGGATTTAAGGAAACTGAATGGAGCGAAAAAATATGAGAAAGAATTTTGGAGCGAAAGCCATTTTATATCCGATGCCGGTGCTTATTATCGGCACGTATGACGAAAACGGAAAACCTAATGCAATGAATGCTGCCTGGGGTGGCATTAGTGAGGAAACACAGATTTCAATCTGCGTTGATGACGGGCACAAGACTGCAAAGAACGTTGTAAAAACAGGTGCATTCACCGTAAGTATTGCAGATGCAGAAAACATTGTTGCCTGCGACTATGTTGGTATTGCTTCGGGAAACAAAGAGCCTGATAAAATATCAAAAACAGGTTGGCACGTTACAAAGAGTGAGTTTGTTAACGCTCCCCTTTTCGATGAATTGCCTATGGCACTTGAATGTAAACTTATCAGTTACGATGAAGAAACCTGCAGACTTGTGGGTGAAATCATAAACGTCTGTGCCGACGAAAGAATACTTGACCAAAACGGTAAAATTGACTTGAACAAATTCAGTCCTATAACATATGATCCGATACATTACACTTACCGCAAGCTTGGCGACGTTGTCGGCAAAGCATTCAACGAAGGATTGAAGTTGAAATAGCACTTTTAATATGTGTATATAACAAAAACAGAGGGTGTAAACCCTCTGTTTTTGTTATCCGGGATAGCCGGGGTTGACGTAGTAGAAATTCTTGCAGTTAAGACGCTCTTTCACTCTTTCAAGTGCTTCACCGAAACGCTGGAAGTGTGCAATTTCCCTCGCACGAAGGAATTTTATCGTGTCTTTAACATCAGGATCATCAACCAGAAGAAGAATATTATCGTACGTCACTCTCGCCTTCTGCTCTGCTGCGAGGTCTTCCGTAAGATCGGCAATCGGATCTCCCTTTACGGCAAACATATCCGTTTCGTACGGCATTCCGCTTGCTGCCTGCGGCCATACGCCAAGTGTATGGTCTACAAAATAAGTGTCAAAACCGCCCTTTTTGATTTCTTCAATACTCAGTCCTTTTGTAAGCTGAGTTACAAGCGTGCACACCATTTCCATGTGAGCAAGTTCTTCCGTGCCGATATCTGTAAGCACTGCAGCAATATCGTTGTACGGCATATAGAATCTCTGTGAAAGGTATCTCAGTGATGCCCCGAGCTCGCCGTCAGGTCCACCGTACTGCGAGATGATAACCTTTGCCGCCCTTACGTCAGGGCGGTTTACTTTTATAGGATACTGTAATTTTTTCTCATAACTCCACATACACTCAGCCCTCCAAATTCCACGGGAACGGCGTTTCAGCCCATACCCATCTCTCGTATTCGTTGTCGCCCTTCGGCTTGGTTATCGGGCCGAAATTACGCTCATATTCCACTTTTGCCTGTTCTGCAAGAGCGCTCATTTTTTTATAATAAGCAAGTGCCTGCTTGTTGCCCGGATGTGTGTCAAGGAAAAGACTTGCATCGTGAGCTGCAAACGAATATTCCTGCACTTTCTGCATCATCATTCTGCGTTTCGTCATTTTCTGTAGCCTCCCATACGGTACGGAAGATTGAGTTCCGAAAAAATTGTTCCTGCATAAAGTGCCTCGCAGGGCTCGTAGAGAGATCTCCACTTCTGCATGGGAACCGATGCTATCGCAAGCGGAAGTTCTGCACAACCGCCGTTAGTTGCAGGTTTCACCATATTCATATCACGTCTGCAACTATTGGTTCTGTATCTGTTTCTCATAATGTTCTCCTTTCTTAAACGGTATCACCCCATTTTATGGATAATTGCATGCAAAGTGTGACATTTCTCTTTATTTATGTTATAATAGGCTCAAGAAACAAACAGAGGTGCAGATATGATATTATGCTTAAAAGGTTTTAGGGTGCTTGATTTCACGGTAAAAAACCACATTGCCCCGAGTACGAGTGTTAAACTCAACACGACACTCAATCACAAAGTAAATTTCAAAGAAAATAAAAAAACAGCCGTATGTTATACGACTGTTGAAGTACGTGCCGAAAAATCGGTAGATTTTCTTGTTTCAATAATTCTTGAAAGTGCCTTCACCTATGATGAAGATGACAAAAAGGCAGTACATCTTTCAAGCTACAAGGCAATATACCCCACTTTAAAGGAGATTGTAAAAGCAGCAACAAAATCGCTTCATATGAATCCTCTTGATCTGCCTGACATCAACCTTCCCGAAAGTTCGATTCATTCAAATTGATATTCAACCTTTATCACTTCATCGGTCTCCCCTCTTTTAACAGCTTGCTCAATAGCGGCAAGAAGTTTTTTACACTGTTTGCTCGAACGGGTTGCCCCGCTTACGGGCATCATATTTTCGGACGTTTTGGCATCAACCACGCTCTGCGCAATAAGCGGTTGCCACTCAGACGGCTGATACGGCATACCGTAATTTTCACCGTACTCAGATTTCTTGATTCCCTCAAAATCGAAGGCATCGTATTCGGCGGCAACTATTTCGCCGTCTTCGTACGTAACTTTGAGATAATCGGTCCAGCCGTAGAGCGGTGATGCACTTTGTGCCGTAACGGTTCCCGAAAACTCTTTTTTCCCGCATGCCGAAAGACATAGAAGAACACATATACAGATAAAGACTTTTTTCATTTTATCACCCATAGAATCATATGAAAAAAGAGGCGTATAAATTACGCCTCTTTTTATCATTTCAAAATTTACTTACCTGTAACTCTTGAAATCATAGTCTTAACCATCTGACCGCCTACTCTGCCTGCATCTCTTGCCTTAAGCTCGGGGCTTGAAAGATCTACGCCCATTTCTGCAGCAGCTTCAGTCTTATACTGGTTAAGAATAGCCTTAGCTGATTTGTTTTCCATTTCATTATCTCCTGATTCATTTTAGGCCGTTTTTCACGGCACATTAGTATTTTGAACATTAAGTAAAAAAATATTTGTGTCAACTTTTGGCAGATGTTTGACAGTTTTTGCAAATAAGTTTATACTATAATAAATAAAAAAATTAAGGAGATTTTAACTTTGAGCGAATGTAATCACGATTGCGGAAACTGTTCTCAGAACTGTGATTCAAGAAAACCCGAAAGTTTGCTTGAAAACTTAAATGAACTGAGTTCCGTTAAAAAAGTTATCGGCGTTGTCAGCGGTAAGGGCGGTGTCGGAAAATCACTCGTCACTTCGATGCTCTCCGTTTTGCTTCAGCGAATGGACAAGCACGTTGCCATTCTCGATGCTGATATAACGGGTCCGTCTATCCCCAAGGCTTTCGGCATAACCGAAAAGGCAACTGCCAACGAATTTGGCATTATCCCCTGCAGAAGTAAGACGGGTATTGATATTATGTCCCTTAATCTGCTTCTTCCCCACGATACAGACCCTGTTATCTGGCGCGGTCCCGTTATTGCAGGTACCGTAAAACAGTTCTGGACTGAGACTATCTGGAAAAACATAGACTGTATGTTTATTGATATGCCTCCCGGAACGGGTGACGTGCCTCTTACGGTGTTCCAGTCAATTCCCGTTGACGGAATCGTTATCGTAACCTCACCGCAGGAACTTGTTTCAATGATTGTTGAAAAGGCTGTCAATATGGCAAAGCTTATGAATATACCGATTCTCGGTATCGTTGAGAATATGAGTTACGTTGAATGTCCCGACTGCGGTAAGCAGATAAAGGTATTTGGCGAAAGTCATATCGAAGAAACCGCAAAAGCACTCGACTTGCCGGTGCTCGGCAAAATTCCTATGGACCCTGCCGTTGCTTCATGTTGCGACAAGGGCCTTATCGAACTTTTCGAGGGCAGCTGGCTTGATGATGCCGCAAACAAAATATACGATATGTTATAAAATAAAAACCGCAGTACAATGTATTGCGGTTTTTTATTGACAACATTTTTCTTTTGTGTTTTACTGTAATCAAAGAAGGTTATACTGTTTAATTCTGGAGGTACAAGGCTGCCCGAAGACACTTGCAGTATATCCATCTTGAACAGCAGTATTGTCATTGTAGAGCCGCCGCTACGGGTTTTCCCGAAAGTGCGTCTGCCGACAACTGCTGTTTTTTATTTTTCTATTAACTTAATAAATGCTTTTTCAAATTCTTCATCCTGTGCCTTCGTTCTTGCTTTAGGACCTTTGAGTCTGCCTCCCGCCATTCTCACTTTTTTGGCTTCGTGGCGTGAAAAAAGAAGCATATCTATATTGGCGTCTGTATATTCCATACCGTTCTGATTTATGGCGTACGCCCCTTTTGCAAGGCACATTGCGGCAAGGCCGTAATCCTGCGTTATTGCAATATCGCCCTTTGAAATCATATTGACAAGCATAAAATCAACGCTGTCCGCACCCTTATCTGCGGTTATGCAGGTAACACCCTCACGCTTCATCACGTGCGAGGTATCACAGAGCAGAGTTACCTCTATCCCCCTGCTTTTTGCAATTTTGAGTGCAATGTCCACAACGGGACATGCATCGGCATCTATATATATTTTCACTTGTGCCTCACTTTCATCCGTTGAAAAAGTTTTTAAAATATAGTATAATCTCCATATCAACTTACGGAGTGTTAAATTATGCATAAAAAAGGTATCATTATATTTTCAATTGTATTTGCTTTAATTCTTCTTGCAGGCGGTATTTTCCTGCTGAGTTACAAGCCGATGACGGTTACCGAAAAGTTAGAAAAATTGTATTCGGATGAAATCATCTGCGAAATGAAATTTGACGGCATTGACGAGGTTGTTACCCTTGAACTCTACCCCAACCTTGCGCCGAAAACCGTAAAAAACTTTGTAAAGCTTGTAAAGGACGGTTATTACGACGGGCTTGACGTGCACAGAGTTGTCGGTGATATGATAATCCAGGCGGGTGACGGGAAGAAAACTTCCTCAATCAAAGGCGAATTTGCTTCAAACGGCTTTGAAAACCCGTTAAAGCACGAAAAAGGTGTTATATCAATGGCGAGGACGCCTGACAAAAACTCCGCATCAAGCCAGTTTTTCATAGTGGTTGCCGACGCTATACCGAGTCTTGACGGTGAATACGCCTCATTCGGTACGGTAACTGACGGTATTGACGTAGTGACAGAGGTTTCACACACCGAATGCGTTGACGAAACACCGATTGTTCCCCCGATAATTGAATATATCAAACTGAAATAAAACCGAGTTTCTCGGTTTTATTTTTTTAATATTTCAAGATTACGCTGTAAAGGCTTTACGCCACGCCAAGTAAATGCAAAGTCCTTATATTTTTCTTTAAACTCACGGTTTGATAAATCCTCAACGTCACTCATTTCAAGTGAAAAGGGCGCTTCATCGGTAAGTTTATTCATAGGACAGACCATCTGACACATATCACAGCCCCATATATAACCGCTTTTCTTTATAAGAGAAGCTTCTTCTTCAGTGAGAACACCTTTTTTCTGTGTAATATGAGATATACATCTCTCTTTATCGTTTATTGCGGTGGCAAGGCATACAGCTTCACACCTTCCGCAGTTTAAACATCCCCGTATTTCTGATATTTCATCGTATCTGTCAAAGGTATCATCAAGCAAAATCTCCCCGATAAAGACAAAACTACCGTAATCTTCATTTATCAGAAGCCCGTTTTTGCCCTTTACGCCAAGTCCGCAGGCGGCGGCAAGGTCGATTTCCTTAAAAGGTGAAAGGTCGGCATACACCTTGAATTTGCCGATTTCAGATATATTCTGTGCTATATCCACGGCACGTTTGTGATAATCCATGCCTTTAGCATAGTAAGAAACGTTGCCTTTTTCCCTTCCTGCCGTGTATGGCATAAGAAAAACGACAACACTTTTTGCCGTGTCGCCCACATCCGCCGTGAGAAAGGCTTTCGCATCTGTAAAGGTGACCACCTTGCAAGGCACATTCAGTTTTTTTAACACGTCATAACTAATCATAATTATATTTTACACGAAAAAAAGGAGCAGTCAAGCAACTTGACTGCTCTTTTTAATCCTTGACAACAGTTTTATTTTGTGTAGAATATAATTGAACCAAAGGTTGTTTAATCCGGCAGGCAATTGGAGCCTTGCTCCTTTAAACTCCTCTTGGTTCTTTTTTATATTTATGACATAAAAAATATTCTCTGGTTTCTTAATCTTGAGGTTCATCCTTCTCCATTGATGCCAGTATTGCCGCTTCCGGCAACATATTTTCGTAGTATTTCCTCACATGCTCCTCAAACTCTTTCAACACCTGTTCTTCTTCCGTTTCCGTTAGCTTCCGTCTGTGTTCTTTTGACATATATTACCCCCTCCTCACGACTACAGCATTGATATATCATCAACCTTCGGTTCCTCCTCCATTGACGCCACTATCGCTTCTCTCGACATACGATTTGCGTAGTATTTCCTTAATTTTTCCTCGAACTCTTTCAACACCTTTTCTTTTTCCACTTCCGTTAGTTCCCGTCTGTGTTCTTTCGACATATATTACCCTCTCCTCACGACTACAGCATTGATATATCATCAACCTTCGGTTCCTCTTCCATTGACGCCAGTATTGCTTCTCTCGGCAACCGATTTTCGTAGTATTTCCTCAATTTTTCCTCGAATCTTTTCTCGATTGCTTCCTTTTCTTCCTGTGACTTCTTCGCCCATTCCTCTCTTGCTTTCAGCATTGCCGGTGTAGGAAATTGTTTCTTCTCTGACATCATATTTTCCCCTGTCATCTCGTCGTTTTTAGTTTCGTTTTTAACACTGTATCAACATTATTATATTCTTGCTCGCTTGCCTTTTCAAGTGCTTGTGCAAACATCCCCTCTACACAGGTATCATATTGCTTGACAACAGGCTCGTTTTATGATACGTTGTCTGTAGGAGACAACTCGTCTATGTTAACGTCGGAGGTCTTTATGACCGTATGGCTGATTCGAGTTGTCTCCTTTTTCACTTTTATTGACATTATCTCTTTCATCTACTATATTGAAGATATAATCGGTTCCGTCCATAATGGGTATGTGGTTAAAACCTATTCCCACGGATGTAACCGATTCCTTTTTATTCCACATATGTTGACAGTGGGAATATATCTTGATATACTGTTTTCAGAAGGAACTGTTGGTGACGTCTCGTCACTAACCACAGCAAGTAAAGTCTGTGGGGCAGGTCCTTTTCCATTTCTTGACAACAGATTTATTTTGTGATATAGTGACGCCAATAGATGAGGATGTTCCTCCGTGTAAACTGTTATCAGTTTTAGACACGGTCTTGTTAGGGACAACCTCATCATTTTTATTGATAATTCTTATCAAATATACTTTCTTGACAACAGGTTTATTTCGTGATAAGTTGTTGTTAACCGAGGAGAATGCAGAGTATTTAGCAATGGCTTCATTTGAAGCAAATTGCGCTGCAATAACTCGGTTATTTAAGTGTAGTAAGGACTTGTGGCTGCTACAGATTATTATCTATGTGCTTTGACCCACACCTGACTGCACTCCTTTTATTTCAGTTTTGTTACGTTTTTCTTTATTTATTGATTTTTTGCAGTTCTTCGCGTATACTGTGGTTGAAGCCGTCTCGAGGCAAGAGGTTGGGCAATTGGAGCCCAGGTTCTTGTAGTAGATTAACGGCTTTTTTCTATTCCAATAAAAAACACCAACTTTAGAAGTTGGTGTTTTTTGATATTAATCTCTGTATTCTTCCATGATGTAGGCTTCGAAAATGTCGCCTTCCTTGATGTCGTTGAACTTTTCAATGCTGATACCACATTCGTAGCCTTCAGCAACTTCCTTCACGTCATCCTTGAATCTGCGAAGACCTTCTATCTTGGTATCCGCAATAACGATACTGTCACGAAGCACTCTTACGTTTGAATTTCTCGTAATCTTACCGTCTTTAACCATACAGCCTGCAACGGTGCCGACACTTGAAATTTTGTATACCATACGAACTTCTGCAAAGCCCGTAACAACCTCACGGTACTTGGGTGCAAGCATACCCTTCATAGCCTGCTCCATCTCTTCGATACACTCGTAGATGATAGAGTACGTTCTTATATCAACGCCTGCATTCTTTGCATTCGTTGCCGTTATAACGTCAGGTCTTACGTTAAAGCCTACGATTATCGCACCTGAAGCCGATGCAAGCATAATATCACTGTCATTGATAGCACCGACACCCTGATGAATGACTTTAACTGCAACTTCCTCATTTGAAAGTTTCTGCAGTGATGCTTTAAGCGCTTCCGCAGTACCCTGAACGTCAGCCTTGATAATGATATTGAGTTCCTTCATATTGCCCTGCTCAATCTGTGCAAACAGACCGTCAAGCGAAACGGCATACTTGGATTTATTTGCTTCCTCACGCTCTTTTTCACGACGCTGGTCAGCAAGTTCCCTCGCCATTTTTTCGTTTTCAACGGCATAGAACACGTCACCCGCCGCAGGAACTTCTGCAAGACCGATTATCTCAACCGGTGTTGACGGGCCTGCCGTAGCAAGTTTTCTTGCATTTTCATCAGTCATGGCACGAACACGACCAACTGACGTACCTGCAATAATAACGTCACCGCTGTTAAGCGTACCGTTCTGTACGAGAAGCGTTGCAACAGGGCCCCTGCCCTTGTCAAGCTTTGCCTCAATAACAGTACCCTTCGCATGTCTGTTGGGATTAGCCTTGAGTTCAAGCATTTCTGCAGTAAGCGTAATCATTTCAAGAAGGTCCGTAATACCCTGATTTGTAAGTGCCGATACGGGTACACAAGGTACGTCACCGCCCCATTCTTCAGGAACGATGCCATGTTCGGTAAGTTCCTGCTTAACACGGTCGGGATTAGCGGTGGGTTTATCCATCTTGTTGATTGCAACGATGATAGCAACGTTTGCAGCCTGCGCATGATGGATTGCTTCAATAGTCTGAGGCATTATACCGTCATCAGCCGCAACGACGAGGACAACGATATCCGTGATATTGGCACCTCTTGCACGCATTTCGGTAAACGCCGCATGACCGGGAGTATCAATAAACGTGATATTGCTGTCGTTTATTTTCACCTTATAAGCACCGATATGCTGTGTGATACCGCCTGCTTCACCCGACGTAACGTGTGCATGTCTTATAGCATCGAGAAGTGAAGTCTTACCGTGGTCAACGTGACCCATAACCGTAACGACGGGGTCACGGAGTTCAAGATTTTCCTCAGCATCCACGCTATCGTCAATAAGCTGTTCTTCAATGGTAACAGTTATCTCTTTTTCATACTTTATATTGAATTCTTCACAGACAAGACCTGCCGTATCAAAGTCAATAACCTCATTCTGATTTACCATCATACCCATCAGCATAAGTTTTTTAACGACTTCGGACGACGTCTTCTTCATTCTTGAAGCAAGTTCAGATACAACTATTTCATCGGGAATAGTTATCTTAAGCTGAGCCTTTCTTGCCTTTTCAAGAGCAAGCCTCTGCAGCTTTTCTGCCTCTGTTTCCACTTTAGGCGTAAATTTACCGTTCTGCTTCTTCTTACCGCCGATTTTCTGCTTTCTCGCACGGTAATCCTTAACGTTCTGCGGAATAAGTGAGTCTATTCTGTCATCATACTTGGACATATCAACGTTGCTCGTTCTCGTATCAACGATACGGACAACCTTTTCAGTACGCGTATGAACGACGTTTTCCTTCTTATTCTTCTGGAAAGGCTTACCCTGCTGTGATACAGGCGCCTCTTTCTTGACCGGCTTTTCTTCTGCTTTTTTAACAGGCTCTTTCTTTACTTCCGGCTTCTTTTCCTCTGCCTTTTTGGGTTCAGGCTTCTTTTCCTTCACCTCGGGCTTTGCCTTGGGCTTAGGTTCTTCCTTTACAGGTGCAGGCTTCGGATTTTCCCTCTCCGCCTTTTCCTGATCGCCAAGCTGGAAGAATTTTGCAAAATCGTTATTTGAATTTTTCGTATAATGCTCAAACACGTAGTCAAGTTCATTTTCAGTAAGTGACGTCTGTGTTTTCTTGGCTTCACCGCCGTAAGCGTCCTGAAGCAATGCTATAATTTCCTTACTCGAAACTGCCAGATCCTTGGCAAGTTCACCGAGTTTATATTTTACAACTGCGCTACTCATTTATGCACCCCCGTATTAATTCGTCATACAGTTCATCCGAAACGGCAGTTTCAAACTGTCTTGAAAGCCGTTTGTTCTTTTTCAGTTTTTCAGCACAACTCTTGCTGTCGCATATATACGCCCCTCTACCCGGTGCTTTGCCCGTTCTGTCGAGTGAAACGCTGTTATCCGCATTTCTCACGATTCTAACAAGTTCCCTCTTGGGTTTTACTTCACCGCAACCGAGGCACGTTCTCATAGGTTCTTTTCTGTTTTTGATAAAAATCACCTACTATAAATTAGTGTATGCTTCCGATTCAGGCTTGATATCAATCTTCCAGCCCGTCAGCTTTGCAGCAAGACGCGCATTCTGGCCTTCTTTACCGATAGCAAGTGAAAGCTGATTGTCGGGAACGACTGCCCTGCAATTCTTCTCACCCTCTGTAACAAACACGTTTACAACGTTTGCAGGTGAAAGTGACTGTGCAATATAATCGCCCGGATCGTCGTAATAACGAACTATATCTATCTTTTCGCCCTTGAGTTCGCCCACTATTGAAGCAACTCTCGAACCCTTGGGACCGATACATGAACCGATAGGATCGATGTTTTCATCCTCTGTGTAAACTGCAATCTTTGTTCTGCTGCCCGCTTCTCTCGCAATTGACTTGATGATAACCGAACCGTCCTGAATTTCGGGAACTTCTATTTCAAAAAGCCTCTTTACAAGACCCGGATGCGTTCTTGATATTTTTACAAGAGGACCTCTCGTCGTCTCTCTTACTTCTACAACGTATACCTTCACATGATCGCCCACCTTGAAGCGTTCACCCGGTATCATCTCACTCGCCATAAGATAAACGGGAGTCTTATTTATTTCTATGCAGATATTGTTAGGTTCAACCCTTGAGACAACGCCTGAGAGAATTTCATTTTCTCTGCTCTGGAATTCCTGGTATATTATACCTCTTTCTGCCTCACGTATGCCCTGAGTTATAACATTCTTTGCCGCATGAGCCGCAATTCTCGAAAATTCCTTTACCTTCTTTTCGATTTTCACAACGTCGCCGATATTATACTTCTTTGCATATGTGTGCGCCTCTTCAAGATCCATCTCAAGAAGCGGATTCTCAACAGTTTCAACTACCTGCATTTCAACGTACGCCTTAACTGAGTTCTTTTCTTCGTTGAGTTCCACAACAAGATTGTCACCTGTGCCAAGTTCCTTCTTATAAGCCGTTACAAGCGCAGCCTGGAGTTTATCTATAAGTATTTCCTTGGGAATACCCTTCTCTTTGCTGAGTTCAGCTATTGCTGCGAAAAGTTCTTTGTTCTGCATTTGTTCCTCCTTAAAAAATCACCGTCAGTCTTACCGACGCAACGTTTTTGTTGTCAAATATTATTTCTTTATTATCTTCGGATACGGTCAGTTTCTCATCATCTCTCGACACGAGTATGCCCGTAACCGTCTTTTTCCCATCTTCCGCTTTGTAAAGCGTAACGTCAACCGACGTGCCGATATATTTTTCAAAATGCTCTGCCTTAGTCAGCATTCTGTCAAGCCCCGCCGAAGAAACTTCAAGCACGTAACTGTCGGGCACAGGGTCTGTCTCATCAAGTATAGGATCTATCGCCCTTGAGAAGTTTTCACAATCTTCAATCGTGATACCTTCCTTTTTATCTATATATATGCGCAGAACGTAAGTGCCACCCTCTTTTTTATACTCGGTATCCCATATTTCAATACCAAGTTTTTCCGCTTCGGGTGATACTATTTTTTCCACAGTTTTAGCTACCGATGCCATAGTTTACCTCCGTTTTTTTAAAAAACAGAGAGTGGGCTTTGCCCACTCTCTGTACTCTGCTTTGTAAAGTATAACACATTATTTATAATAATGCAATACCTAATTTTAATCATCGCTGAACGGCATCAGTGCAATGTGTCTTGCACGCTTGATAGCTGTTGTAAGCTCTCTCTGATGCTTAGCGCATGTGCCTGTAACACGTCTGGGAAGAATCTTTGCACGCTCTGAAATGAATCTTCTGAGCTTTGCAACGTCCTTGTAGTCTATCGCTTCAACTTTTTCAGCACAGAACTGACAAGTCTTTCTCTTCATACGACGGCCGTGAGCTACTACTTTATCTCTTTCCATCTTGGTTAATCCTCCTGTAAAATTTTTTGCGACGTTCCCTTACTTAGAAGGGCAGATCATCTTGTCCTGACAGTTCAAGAAAATCGTCCGTATCGTCGCTGACAAAAGCGGGCGCCGCACTTTCAGTCGGAGCATCGTTTCTTGCAACGGGTGCGCCTGAATCACGCTTACCTTCCGCAAAGAAAACTTCATCCGCCACGACTTCAACGGCCTTCCTGTTGTTTCCGTTGTTATCCTGCCACGTACGTGTCTGCAGTGAGCCGCTGACTACAACCTGCTGACCTTTCTTAAAGTACTTGGCAACGAAATCTGCTGTGTTTCTCCAGCATACTATGTCAATGAAATCCACGTCTCTCGACCCGTCTTTCTTCGCATAGTTTCTGTTAACTGCAAGTGTAAATGTTGTAACTGACAGATTACTCTGTGTCTGTCTGAGCACCGGATCCGCTGTTAAGCGACCCATGAGCATAACCTTATTCAGCATTTTTACCCCTACTTTCTGATAACGATGGAACGCATGATGGCATCTGTGATTCTGTATCTACGTTCAAGTTCCTTGATGAAATCACCGGGAGCTTTGAACTCTACAAGAACATAGTGGCCCTCTGTCTTATCGTCGATCTCATAAGCGAGCTTACGAAGACCCCAGTCGTCGACCTTAACGATCTCGCCGTTCTTTGAAATAATCTTCTGGAATTTCTCAGATACAGCTGCGACTTCTTCATCTGTCAATGAAGGATTGATAACAAAGATTGTCTCATAGTTTCCCATTTTCATTTCCATTTAAAACACCTCCTTGTGGACTTTGGCCGGACATTTCCGTATGGGTACGGTTCCTCCGGCAAGGATACAAAATAATATTATATATTATTATACCATTTTGTCAAGCGTTTTTTAAAATAAGGTCTGTAAGTTCTTTAACGGTGTTTGCCTTTATGTCGGGAATTACGTCCACAAACGAGTTTTCACCGCGTATACCCCACATAACACCTATACCGTCCATACCTGCATTTCTTGCGACGAGGATATCCCCCTCCATATCTCCGACGTAGACGCACTCTTCACGGCTTACACCTATCTCTTTAAGTATTTCGTTGACGGAAGCAGGGTCGGGCTTCATGGGAAAATCCTCTTTCCTGCCCCATATGCTCTCAAACATTCCTTTGCCAAACAGTTTTTCAACGACTGCAACCGCCTGATTGTGAGGTTTATTTGACAAAACCGCCATTTTCACACCGTTTTTTGAAAGAGTTTCAAGCATTTCGTTAATGCCGTCATAAATCACCGTATGATCCGTACAGTGCTCTATATAATACGGCTCGTATGCATCTACGATTTTATTTATATTTTCTGCTGACTCACCGACAAGCTGTTTTTCCGCAATCGTCCTGATACCGCTGCCGACAAGATATTTATATTCATCAACCGAATATGTCGGATAGCCGAACTTTGCAAAAATATGATTCATACAATGTGCTATATCGTATATCGAATCGACGAGTGTACCGTCAAGGTCAAAAATTGCTGCTTTATACATTCCCTTACCTCCGTTATGTGCAATATTGTTATTTTATATCATTTATATAAAACCTTCAACATAAATTTATAAAAAAGGAGGTAGAACACAAATGATATATTATCCCGAAGGCCACTCTCGCTCTGCTTTTCCGAGAGCACCCTTCACACTTGCAGAATTGGAGCGTGCCGCAAATGACCGCACCATTCTCGAAGCAACCGCCATACTTTGTGACAGTATGCAGAATCTGACGGTTTCACTCGGTACTATGAAAGGCATAATCCCAAAGGAAGAGGCGCTTTATTCCCCCGTCGGCGACGTAAAAAACATTGCCGTTATAACCCGTGTAGGCAAAGATATATGTTTCAAGGTCAAAGAAATACGCCGTGACGAAAACGGCACCCCCTACGCAATACTAAGCCGTAAGGACGCCCAGAAGGAATGCTTTGAACACATAGTAGAAAATTATTCTCCCGGCAAAGTCATTCCCGCAAAGGTTACGCACCTTGAACCTTTTGGTGCTTTCGTCGACGTCGGTTGCGGTATAGTTTCGATGATTTCGATAGAAAACATCTCCGTTTCACGAATAAGCCATCCGAGTCAGCGTTTTTACGTAGGAGATGAAATTTTCTGCGCCGTAACCTGCATAGACGGCACCGCTTACCGCATATACGTAACACACCGCGAACTTCTCGGCACGTGGGAGGAAAACGCAAGTTTATTCTGTGCCGGACAGACGGCTGCAGGCACTGTGCGAGGTATAGAGGATTACGGTATTTTCATCGAACTTGCGCCCAATCTGACGGGACTCGCAGAGTACAGGGACGGTGTATACGAGGGGCAGACCGCCTGCGTTTACATAAAAAACATAATCCCCGAAAAGATGAAGATAAAACTCATTATCGTGGACTGCTTTGACCGTGACACCTCACCCGTGCCCATGAATTATTACGTCACGGACGGAGTTATCGACCGCTGGCAATATTCCCCCGATCTGTGTGAAAAAATTGTAGAAACCGTATTTTCATAACAAAAAAGGCTTGGTTACCCAAGCCTTTCTCTTATTTATTCGGGACTACGTAGTTTTCGTTTTCCGCTATTTCCCTGCCCTGCGATGAGCATATCCAGTCAAAGAGTATTCTCGTCGGGCTGTCCTGCGCTTCATCTGCACGCATTACCACGTAAAACTCATTTACAAGTTTATAATCGCCGTTTGCTATCGTTTCATTGGAAGGCATTACACCGTCAACCGATATGAGTTTACTCGTTGCAAGGGTTGACGCCTCCATATTGGTGAGATAGTAATAAACCGTATAGCCGAGTGCTTCATCCGTGCCGTTATAGCCTGAAATCGCCTCCAGAAGACCTATCATCGAGCCTACGATATAATCAGATTGAGGCTCCATAAGTTCATCTCCGAGATTTATAAGCTTATCAAAAAGCGTCTGACTTCCGCTGTCCTTATTACGCTGGAATGCAAGTATTTTCTGGTCGTTACCGCCAACTTCACTCCACCTTGTCGTCTTACCCGTGTATATATCTTTAATTTCCTGCGTCGTGAGATTTTCGACAGGATTTTCCTTACCCGTTATGAATACGAGTGCATCAAGACCTATCGTTTCAAATTCGAGTTTTACACCCTTTTCCTCTGCATACGCAAGCGCCTCACCCGACGGCTCGTACGCGAGAATTATATCAAACGTGTCGTCAACGAGTGCCTCATAGTTATCAGTTGTCGAGCCCTCAAAAACAAGCATTGAAGATGCTTCGTCACGTTCTATGCCGAGTGCATTTGCGGTAAGCGCTTCGCCGAGCGGTAATGCCGCAAGTGAGCCGCCCATTTTGGGATAGTTTTCTTTCGTGAACACAAAACTGCCCTGCTGCGAATCCCCTTTACAACCGCATAGTGCAAATACCATTGTCAAAGCAAGTATTACGGAAATTATTCTTTTCATTATAAATCCTCCTAATCGTTATCCGATATTGATATTTTCATTATCACTTTGAAATCTTCATCGTAGACGTATGAAAATCCGTTCGATACGGCATTAAAATAGGTGCCGTCTGCCGTTTTTGACACACCGAAATGCTCATACTCTCTTCCGTCGGTTTTCTGACCGTTTTCATAAATATGATAGGTAGTTTTGGCTTCATACATCGTTTCTTCGTAGGACATCATAACGTATCTGCCCTCACCGAGTGCGGTGTGAAAATACGTGTCGTTTTCAGGTGTAAACTTTACCTCTCTGCTACCTCGGTCGTACATTATAATACCCGTATCTGCCGTTGTGTCACGGATGAATATATAACTGTCATCCATATACTCGATATAAAACTCACCCGATATATTTGTATAATCAATATGCTCTTTAAGCGTGCCCTCTGCATTGAATAGACCCGTTTTACCGTCACAGTTTGTATGAATGTAAGCAATGCCGTTATTAAGATAACTCATATTCATTTTGCTTTCATCCGAGTTTTTACCGCATATGGGACACTTGAGATAATCTTTAGTCGTTACGTCGATAAACTTTCTTACACGGGTGCCTGCATTGTATACTCTTCCGTCCTCCATAAGATAAGCACCTTCGTAGACGTTGTCACCAAGAACTCTGTTACCGTGAACGTCTATAAGGAAATATCCCTCGTCAGTTTCAACGTTTGCATAGCCGAGTTTACCGAACTGACTTGCATATTTGAATTGCGGTGCTATAACGTAATCGCCGTTTGTGTCAATGTACCCGTAAAGCCCGCTTTCCTTATCCTGCACGGAGGCAAGCCCGTTATAGAAAGGACTTATCTGAGAAAATGCAGAACCGTCTATAACCTTATTTCCGTTTTTGTCTATGTAGTACATTGCAGACGGCTGCCAGTTTTCACCGGCTATCATAACGTCGATAAGTTCGTTTGAAAAAGTCGGATAATTATAGATTTTTTCGAGAGTATACAGAAGATTCATATTTTCATCGTATACTTCAAAATGCATACCGCTTGAATCCATTTCGTGTCCGTACTTGGATACGGCGATTCTACCCTCACCGTTGTCAAGTGTCCATGCGTTTGCCGTAGCCTCACCGAGTTCTTTGCAAAAACTGCCGTCCGTACGGATAAGAAGATTTCTGTTTGAATACATAGCGTCAAAATCTTCATTTTCCTGCGCGGTTTCAATTTCCTCTATCGTCCTTGCATACGCAAGATTGTAATACGTGACGCCCCCCGCCTGCATCATATAACAGTATTCAAACACGGGGTCAACGACAATTTTACCGTCAGTCGTGCAAAGGCCGTACCTTTCCGACGTCATAGGCCAGTCGCCCGACGCGGTAAGTATTTTGCCAACAAACGGAATAAGTTCACCGTATTTATCCGACGGGATAAGTTCATCCGTATAACCGTCATAATATCTTTCAAACTTTCCGAGCCCCTCAAAAGCGCCCACGTCCTCAACTTTATCAAGCCAGAAGACCGTTTCGGGAGGCTTTTTCTGCGCACATCCCGACAGCAGAAGCAGTAGTGCTGTAGCAAGTATTATTGCAATAATTCTTTTCATCGCAGTCCCTCCTAATCGTTATCCGTAACAGAGAGCTTGATTACGGTATTAAAATCTTCATCAAGAACGGCAGAATAATCATCCGTAATCACACTGTAATATTCGCCGTCAGCCGTTTTGGTTATGTTAAAAAAACTGTATATTTCATCGTCCAGTCCCTCACCGGGCACATAGATACGATATGCGGGTATCTGACCTTCCATTGACACGTTTTCCGGATCCGGATAGTACTTTATCACATAATTTCCTCCCGAAAGTACAGCATTATAATACATATTTTCAAACGTGTACACTATCTCTTTCTTTTCTCTGTCATACATTATGCAACCCATATCATTTGATGTATCACGGAGAAACATATAACGTTCATCCAATCCCTCTATGCCGATGTCTCCCGATATATTTGTATAATCCACGTGTTCTTTGATCGTGCCGTCAGAAGTGAACACGCCTGTTTTCCCGTCACAATTCGTATGAATATAAATATATATGATACCCTCATCCTCAGTGAGAAAATCCATATCCATTTTGCTTTCATTCGAGTTCTTGCCGCATATGGGACACTTCAGATAGTCTCCGCTTATAACATCAATCAAATTATTGACCGATGAACCTGCATTGTAAACCCTACCGTCTTCAAGCAAAGAACCCCCCTCATATATCCTATCACCCAGCGGCCTGTTGCCATGAGCATCTATTACAAAGGAACCTTTATTAGTTCGGACATTCGCATATCCGAGTTTGCCGAATGGATAGGTCCATTTAAACTGCGGTCGGATGACATATTCGCCGCTCGTATCGATATAACCAAAAAGTCCGTTCTCCTTGTCCTGCACTTCAGCAAGGCCGTTACTGAAAGATTTTATCTGTAAAAACTTCGAGCCGTCTATAACTTTATTACCGTCTTTATCTATGTAATACATTTCACTAGGTGCAGTATAATCCTCACACGGATGCATAACTGCAACGAGTTCATTTGAGAAATCAGGATGGTCGTACAAATTTTCAAGTGTGTACAGAAGTTCCATTTCTTCATCATACACTTTAAAATTGAGTCCTCCATCGTATATTCCCGAACTATACTTAAAAACTGTGATCCTGCCCTCGCCGTTCTCGAGAGTATAGGCCTTTGCCCAGGTTACTTCATCGAGTTCCATACAAAAACTGCCGTCCGTACGTATCAGAACACTTCTGGGAAAATCCATCATATCATAGTCTTCATTTTCCTGTGCAGTTTCGATTTCTTGGATTGTTTTGGCATATGTAAGATTATAGTAACTCACATCTCCCGCCTGCATCAGAGAACAATTCTCAAACACGGGGTCAACGACAATTTTACCGTCAGTCGGACAAAGCCCATACCTTTCCGACGTCATAGGCCAGTCGCCCGACGCGGTAAGTATTTTGCCTACAAACGGAATAAGTTCACCATATTTATCCGACGGGATAAGTTCATCCGTATATCCGTCATAATATCTTTCAAACTTTTCGAGTCCCTCAAAAGTGCCCACATTCTCAACTTTATCAAGCCAGAAGACCGTTTCGGGAGGCTTTTGCTGCACACAGCCCGACAGCAGTAAAAGAAGCACAATAATTACTGACAGTATTCTTTTCATAGTCGTTTTCTCCCCCTTTCACATTGACCTGAGACTAAAAATGTGTTAAGTTATCCTTGGTGATTATATGATAACATTTTTAGAAAAAATAGTAAACAACAAACCGCTCAAAATAGTGATAAGTAACCCCACCTGCGGTGATATAAAAAAGGTGTCCGTCCGCCCTGCCGTAATCGGTGGTAAAGAGGTGTGGCAATTTGAAAATTTCACCAAAACACAGGTCTTCCACGAAAACGTAGAAACGCAGGCACTTGCAGAAACTGTGATAAAGAAAATGGACTCTTTCCGTCAGCTTGATGCCTTTTGCAGCGAACGTGAATTCTCACTCAAAATTACAAAGAAGGGCAAAATCCTAACCTCATCGAGAAAGGCATCGGGCAACGTAAAAGCCGATACAGCACACAACCGTGAGAAGAATTATATTCTCAAAGAGGGAAATATAATTCCCCCGCTTGTCGACCTCGGTGTTATGACGGCTGACGGCAGAATAGTCAAGGCAAAATCAGACAAATTTCGCCAGATAAACCGCTTCGTCGAGATAATCGACGACGTAATCGGTAAGACGGGGCTTGACGATATAAAAATTATTGACTTCGGTTGCGGGAAAAGTTATCTCACCTTTATTTTGTATTACTACCTGACCGAAATCAAGGGTATGCACCCTCAAATAATCGGACTTGATTTAAAAGAAAAGGTCATTGAGGATTGTAACGAAATCTCAAAAAAATACGGCTATGACAGGCTTACCTTCGAAATCGGCGATATAAACGGTTTCAAGGCACCGTTTAAGCCTGATATGGTCATTTCACTTCACGCCTGCGATACGGCAACCGACCACGCCATATACAATGCACTTAACTGGGATGCAAAATACTGCTTCTTTGTCCCCTGCTGTCAGCACGAAATAAATTTACAGATTAAAAAGAACACCCTGCCCGTTATCACCGACTACGGCATAACGAGAGAGCGCTTTGCCGCACTCATTACGGACAATATCCGTGCACGTCTTCTCACCGCCTGCGGTTACAGCGTTGATATGCTTGAATTTATCGACATATCACACTCACCCAAAAACATTCTCATACGTGCGGTGAAAACAAAAAAAGATACGGATACGAAGCTTTTCAGGGAAACGGGAGAATTTCTCGACAGCATTTCCGTAAAACAGACGTTATTTGACTTGTTAAAAGATAAATTTTAATTTATAATGTTTTTATAAATAAATTAACGGGAGTAAAACATTGAAAAATATATCAAGACTTATACTTGTAGTGCTTTCAATTGTGCTTATATTTAGCGGTTGTTCTCTTGCAATTCCGCAGGATCTGACCTATACGCAGATAGCAGACCCTACACTTGAGCATATAATATCCGACAACAGCATAATATACATCCCCGAGAGTGACGTAAAGGGCAAAATCTTTCTTGACCCGGGACACGGTTTTTCCGACCCCGGTGTACTTGGCCCCAATTACGAGGAAGACGGTGTATGTGAATCGTTTCTCGTTTTTGAACTGTCAAAAAAGATACTTTCCGTCCTCGTTTCTCAAGGGTATGAGGTTATGATGTGCCGTGAAGCCGATTACGACATCAGGCAGGAAAAGGATATGTACAAAGTTCAGCCGGAAGACCGTACTAAAATGGCAAACGACTGGGGTGCGGATTTCTTCCTTTCCATTCATATAAATTCGTATGAGGACGACCCCTCGACCAACTATCTGCTTGCGGCATACACCACGAAGTCGTCGCCCGACGATGCGACTATGGAGGCTTTTTGCACGTATATATTAAACGGTATGACGGGCACTATCGGCGAGCGTACCACAAACATTGAAAAGAACAAGCCTGCTACGGGTTATTACGTTAATACGAGAGCGAATATGCCCTCGATACTGCTTGAAATAGGCTTTATAACCAATCCGACGGACTATGAAAACTTCAAAAACACGTCGTGGCAGCAGGTTGCCGCACAGGGTATTTCAAACGGCATAATAAATCTGCTGGGCAGCCCCGAATACGCGGCATACAAAGCAAGCATTGCACAATAGAAAAAAGTCACAATCCTTAGATTGTGACTTTTATTTTATTTCTTTTTTACAAGACAAACTGCCGTTCTTGCGGGTAAGTAAAGGTTAAAGCCGTTACCGTCTTTCGTTTTCTTTGAGAGATACGTTTCATCCATACTTATACGGTCCCATCCTCCGAAACGGCTGTCATCCGTCGAAAGTACAGGCACGTATTCACCCTTCGTGACCGTTTTTACAAAATATGATTCCTGCGAAACGGTCGGACTGAAATTGAGTGCAAAAATTATACCGCCACGTTCATAAACGAGAATTTTCGCCTCATCGTCAATATAAAGACTGCGTGGTGCTTTTCCAAAAATTTTCTTATCCTGCGCAAGAGACACGATAGCCTTGTCAAATTCCAGAAGCCATTCGTATTTGAGATTCTTGTCATCCGCAAGGTGCCACTGTCTGCGACAGTAATAGTAACTCCAGTTATTTCCTTCACGCGGAAAATCTATCCATTCGGGATGACCGAATTCATTACCCATAAAGTTCAAATATCCCTCACCGGCAAGAGAAAGTGTCACAAGCCTTATCATCTTATGAAGCGCTATACCCCTGTCTATGACAAGACTTGCACAGTCCTTCGACATTTCGGTATACATAGCACTGTCACACAGCCTGAACATTATGGTTTTATCCCCTACGAGTGCCTGGTCATGCGATTCTGCATAGCCTATGTATTTTTCCATAGGACGACGGCTCGTAAGCTCGTGCCACACGTAATACATATTCCAGTCTTCGTCCCTGACCTCTTTAAGAAGTTTTATCCACATATCAGGAACACCCATTGAAAGCCTGTAATCAAAGCCGATTCCACCGTCTTCAATCGGCAGACACATACCCGGCATTGCAGACATATCCTCCGCAATCGTTATTGCCTTAGGATTCACCTCACGGATAAGTTCATTGGCAAGCTGAAGATACGTAATCGCCTCAGTATCCGTATTGAGTGAAAAATACTTGCCGTAATCGGTAAATGCCGAGCCGAGACCGTGATCGTGATATATCATCGACGTTACACCGTCAAAACGGAAGCCGTCAAAATGATACTCGGTCAACCAGAATTTTAAATTCGAAAGCAGAAAATGTATTACTTCGTTTTTATTGTAGTTAAAGAGTTTGGTGTCCCATGCAGGATGCTCACCCCTCGGTCCCGTATGGAAAAACTGATAGTCGGTTCCGTCAAATTCATTTATGCCTTCAAGCGTGTTCTTGACGGCGTGTGAATGTACGACGTCAAGAAGCACCGCAATTCCCATAGAATGTGCCGTGTCAATAAGACGCTTCAAATCGTTTGGCATACCGTATCTCGACGATGCGGCAAAAAAGGATGACACCTGATAGCCAAATGAGCCGTAATACGGATGCTCCATAATCGCCATTATCTGTATGGTGTTGTAACCGAGTTCTTTTATACGGGGTAAGATATTATCGGTAAATTCATCATACGTGCCGACACCCTCTTTTTCCTGTGCCATACCGATATGACACTCGTATATAAAGAGGTTCTTAGGCGGTGTAAACTTTCTCTTTTTCCACTTATACGGCTTTTCATCAAGAATTTCCGCCGTCCACTGATAAGTAACGGGGTCCTGCACGACACGACGTGCATAAAGCGGTATTCTTTCAAGCCTTCTGCCGTCTTTTTCAATTACAGTCTTTACCTTACAGCCGTGATAAAGATTATTTTCACCCTGCAGATATATTTCGTAAACACCGTTTCCTATATTTTTAAGAGGCAGAGAGAATGCATCCCATCCGTTCATATCACCCATGATATAAACTGCGTCCGCACCGGGTGCCCATTCACGGTAATACCACCCCTTGCCGACCTTATGAAATCCAAAATACTCGTGCCCGTTTGCAAAATCAAGAAGCGACGACCCGTCACCCAGAAGTTCACTCTTTTTTCTGTTATAGTTTGCTGCCCTTAGGTCAATATCAGCCTCGTAGGGCGTAAGATATGTATCGTATTCAAATATTTTATATGGCATAACTATCCTTCTTTGCTAAATAATTAATAAAACCCCCGTTTAAAACGGGGGATATTATTTTTATTCTTCGGGAATCAGGAGACCGTAGTTTCCGTCTTTCCTCTTATAAACGACGTTTATTTCCCCGCTTTCAGCGTCCCTGAACATAAAGAATTCGTGCCCGATCATTTCCATCTGCAATACTGCTTCGTCAGGTGTCATAACACCTACGTAGAAGGACTTTCTCTTAACAAGTTCGGGAACTTTCGTATCCTCTTCCTTGGGGTCAAAGAAATCCTCCGGAACGGGAACTCTGAATTTCTTATCAAGTTTCTGTTTGTTTTTTACAATCTGTCTGGTAAGCACATCCATAACCATGTCTAACGACACAATTCTGTCATGGCTTGTTTTTTCCGCACGGAAAAACATACCTGCCGACTTTATTGTGACTTCAACAGTTTCGTCAGGCGTGTTATTGCTTACAACAACTGTTGCAACAGCATCGTTTTCAAAGAATTTATCAAGTTTTGCAAGTTTTTTATCCGCATATTCCTTGAAACTGTCTCTTACCGTTGTCTTTCTGCCGATGTACTTTGTTGTCATATTAAACACTCCTTTTAGTCGGGCATTATACTGTTCGCCCTTCCTGATTTGATTATACCACAACATATGGTAAAACACAACAAAAATTATCGACGTTTTTCGCGCTTTTTGTGCACAATTGCAAAAGAGGATGTTTCCATCCTCTTTTCCTTATATTTCACCTTTTATAAGATGCTTCATCATAAAGCAGCCTTTCGGAATATAAAGTCCCGTTTTTTTCGCTTCGTTTTCGTTGTAAGACGGTGCATGTGGCAAAAGTTCCTTATCGCTTCTGTAAAGCACGAACGGAACAGGGTCTGACACGTGTGTCATCTTCGTTATCGGGGTCGGATGGTCGGGTGCAAGAAGAATCGAATATTCCTCTCCATCTGACTCAAGCCCCTTGATAACTCTGCCGAGAATTTCCTTATCTATCATTTCAATAGAATATATCTTGTTCTTCACATCGCCGTGATGACCGCATTCATCGGGTGCTTCAACGTGGATATACACCATATCGTATCCTTCACGAAGCAATTTAAGTGCCGCATCGGCTTTACCCGCAAAGTTGGTGTCGTAGTTCCCCGTTGTGCCCGGAACGTCCACACTCTTAAGTCCTGCACAAATTGCTATGCCTTTGATAAGGTCAACCGCTGAAATGGCACTTCCCTTTACACCGTAGAGTTTTTCAAAACTGTCAAGTGCAGGACGTGTCCCCTCACCCCAGAACCAGCAGGAATCAGCCGTATTTTTGCCCATTTCCCTGCGTTTCACATTTACAGGATGCTCACGCAAAAGTTCCCTCGACCGCTTCATAAGGTCAAGCAGTATTTCGCCGTATCTGCCGTCGGGAAGATATTCCTTTACGGATTTTCCCGTTATATCGTGCGGAGGTGTAAGCCTCGTCCCCGTCTGCGCCTTATTCATAACCAGACAGTGACGGTAACTTATACCCGGATACAACTGTATACTTTCCGTATTCAGATGCTCTGCAAGATAGTTTATAAGTTCGGTAGATTCGGCAGTAGATATTTCACCTGCCGAATAGTCCTTCATCGTGAGATTCTCGTAATCCCCCTCACCGCCGAGGCTTACAAGATTACAGCGAAGTGCAATATCATCACTTTTAAGGTCGATTCCCATACTCACCGCTTCAAGAGGTGACCTGCCCGTGTAATAGACCTCGGGGTCATACCCCATAACCGAGAGATTTGCCGTATCCGAGCCGGGAGGCATACCTTCAGGTACAGTTTTGCATTTTCCCACGGCACCGTGTGCGGCAAGATAATCCATATTCGGTTTATTTGCAACTTCAAGCGGAGTTTTTCCTTCAAGTTCGGGTACGGGATAATCCGCCATACCGTCACCAAGCATTACTATGTACTTCATTTTCTTCCCTTTCAGAATGTTTTTGGCACGCCTGATGCGATTCGAACGCACGACACTTGGCGTCGGAGGCCAATGCTCTATCCAACTGAGCTACAGGCGCATATTGTACCTTTATATAATAAACTAATTTATACAAAATTAAAAGAGTAATTGCAATAATTTTATTTTATGGTAGAATAAACATATAAATACGATTGGAGAAAACAAAATGTCATCAAATGCTTTCCGCCGTTCACTCAGCGGCTTTAACCGCAAAGACGTTGTTGAGTATATTGCCGTTTTAAGCAAACGCCTTGAAAGTCTGTCGGGCGAATATGCTCAGTTAAAGGAAAAATATGACCTTCTTGCCGAGCAGGATACCGAGGCGTTAAATGCAAAAATCTCATCTCTGAGGGCTGAAAATGACGAACTGCGCAAAGCACTCAGCGAGCTTGAAGAAGAAGCATCAACCTTACGTTTTAAGGTTGAAACGGCAAGAATAAAACTCGCGGAAGCAGAAAAGAAAATATAAAAAGGAGGAATTTTTCCTCCTTTTTTTATATAAGTTCAAGATGCTTCATCGCAAGATATATACCGTCTTCTTTGACACCTTTTGTCACAAAATCGGCATACTTGTCAACACTCGGGCACTTGCCCATAGTAACGGCATAGCCTGCGGCATGTATCATCGCAAGGTCGTTGGGAGAATCGCCAAACACTATACAGTCGTCAAGAGTCAGCCCGTAGTGTTTTGCAACAACTTCCATACCCGTTGCTTTCGAAAAGCCTTTTGGAACAATTTCGATTATGTTTTCACCCACACGGTCAATAGCGTCAAATGCATCACTGACATATCCGACCAGTTCATCATCCATGCCGATGTTAAACACGGAAATCTTGTCAAACACGAAATCATCGGCATACACGTCAACTTCTTCTTTGGTATTACGATCCAACACCACACCGTCTTTACTTATCATAACACGGTGTGAACTCTCTATCAGACTAAACAGTTTTCTATCTATAACTTTTTTTGCTATATTCAGACTGACCTCACGCGAAAGTTGATTATGTATAATAGTATTTCCGTCTATAACAACTTCCGTACCGCAGCCGTACACAAAGCCGTCAAACCCGATTTCACGGTGCACGTCCTCGACAAAAGCATTGCATCTACCCGTATTTATAAACGCCTTGTGCCCGTTTTGACGAGCCTTAAGTATAGCATCATACGTACTCTGCGGAATGTAATGACTTCCGTCATCCGCCATAAGAGTGCCGTCTATATCAAAAAATAAAAGTTTCATTATATAATCCTCCATTGACACGGAGGATTATATAACATTTTCTTCTTTTTTGCAACTCACATCATAACTTTACAGCCGAAAGCCGATGCCAGCGTGCTTTCAACGCTCTTCGTGATATCGTTTCCCGTTCCGACAATCGCCGCCGTACAGCCGTATTTTTTGCAAAGGTCGTCAAGTTTATATACGGCTTCGTCAGATAAGCCTTTGCCCACGTATACGGTGGAAACACCGTTTCTCGTGCAGGAGAGTAACGTTTCGTAGTTTCCGTTTTCAACGATGCATACGTCGGGCTTGGTCACAGCGAGAACGACGTCACGAAAATGCTCGTCACAAACCTCAACTCTGTCATCCACGTTCTTTTTTATCTCGGCAAGTTTATCTCTGCTGCCTAGTGCAGCAACGACGTCATACCCGTCACTCTGAAGCTTACGCAACGCCTCGTATGACGATTCGTTGCATCCGAGTTGAACAATTTTTCCCTTTCCCATAAAATCACCTCAGAGAGAGAATATCCAGACTCTTGACAAATTATACTAAAGTTGATAAAATACTATAGTCCGATACGGAGATGTCGCGTAGTTGGTCGAGCGCGCACGATTGGAAATCGTGTAACCGTCAAAAGCGGTTCGAGGGTTCGAATCTCTCCATCTCCGCCAAAAAATAACCTCTAAGCCCCTATTTATAAGGGTTTCGGGGTTATTTTTTTATTCCTATTCACAACTTTGTCAAAATGAAGAAATGCACAAAAATACATAAAATTACGCAAATAATCAAAAAAGTAGGGTCAAAATTAGGGTCAAACAAAAAAAGTCTCCAAACGGAGACCTTTTTTCACTTTTTAGTTGCCACAATACTTCACGTAATTGTAGTCATCTTTTACACTTTGGCATTCTGTGCCGTTCAAGACTTGTACGTTCCAAGTTAAGATACATTTAAATTTGTTCCAGCAAGAGTTTTTCCACTCAAAAAAATATCCACACGACTATCGTATGGATATTCTTCATCAAGTTTATATTTACTAATTATCGTTAACTGCATCAGAATCTATCTGTGCCATTTCTATCATAAGAGGAGATAATCCGGCTTTGCGAGACAAATCAGCTACCATTAATTGAATGTAAGGGAAAAGAAGCTCATATGCTCGTACATGAGCTTTTTTCTTATCTTCATCAATTTTTATTCCTTCACAGCTAAATATCCCGACGAGTTCAATTTCTATGTTAAATATATCAGGTTGATCAGGTGCAAACGTTTTATTAGTCAAAGTAGCAAAACAGGTTTTATTGTCATCAGAATAATTGACCCCTAACGAAGATTGGTTTTGGACTTTTAATTGCATATTCTCTTTAATTTCAAAAAATGAATTTATTTTTTTATATAACACTTTTTGTAATTGTAAAGTCAACATAATACTTTCTCCTATTCTAAATCACATATATTATTTCAGATGGTGTTGTTTTGTTCATAGCATATTGATTTGTCGCATTATAATTCTGATTTGTTTTTGTCGTCAAAGATGTTTCCATAACCATACTGATTTTTTTGACAGCTTCTTTTACTTTTGGAATAATATAATCTGTTGTCGTTATTGCAGCGTTCTGTGAAACAATAGCATCATTAATATATTGATTTAGACTCACTCCTTGTTTTTTTGCCAATTCCGTAGCAGTTTTATGAACATAAGGTGAAACTCTAACAGTAAACTTACCACTAAATTCGCTATCCATTTCTAATGGGATTTCCGGAATGGATATCCCATATTCTTTTGCTGTTTTTAACCATTCTTCCTCATTTAAATTAAGTTCTGCTATAGCTTCTTGAATCGTATCGCCTTGTCCGACACAACCTTTTAAAATTTTACACTCAGCTATATAAAACTGATGTCCTTCTACTTGTGTCAAATATACATTAAAAGGATATTTCATTCTGTTTCCTCCTCCGAAGTAATCTCATCTAAAAGAGCTTTGATTTCTTTGATATATGCTTCAGCAACAGTATCTCCATGCTTAGGTATAGGGATTACTGTCCCGGTTGGACGATGAATTATTTTTAATTGATGCTTACCACCGCTATCTGTTATACAACCATAAGCAGTAACAATACGAATTATCTCATCTATGCGCATATCATTTGGCACTGGTTTTCTATATAACTTGTTTAGCAGTTTTTCAATTCGTGCCATTAATATGAATACCCTCCCTCTTTATATTTATTCTTATAGTACCATATATGCCACCATTTTTCAAGTTGTATTTAGTTTTTTCTTTCTGACAAGGATTTCTACATCAAAATATGGAGGTAAGCAGTATTTACATCATTGCTTATCATCAGCACGTCTTGAGAACTGCTCACCAATTATGTCAGTATCAGAAATTATGTTTTTCTTCGGAGTTGTTTTATGCCAGCTCATAGATATATAGTAACGATATTGATACAATAAGAAAAGGTCTCCTTGTGGAGACCTTTTTTATGTTTAGTTACCGAAATACTTAACGTAATCGTAGTCATCTTTTACACTTTCGTATTCTGAGCCGAGTAAGAATAAGTATTCCTTGTGGCTGTCACAAACAGAATAGAGATAACGTTCAATCTTTTTTCTTCTGCTACCGTTGATTGCTTTTCCGTTCTTGTAGTCGGGTTTGATACCACTCATATCTACCACTGCCGTCATAAACAATTCAGCATCAATGCCGTATTTTTCTGCTTCAACTGCTGCCTTGCTGTCATACATTGACAAATACATTTTCCAAGTCTCAGAATCGTTTTTAGCCATATCAAGTATTATATCTACTACTTCCGACTTAGAAATCTTTCCGTCATTGTCTTCTTTAGCACCACTAACTTCAGCCCTAAATGAAATATAATTTTCAGCATCCTTACCGAAATCATCAGCTTTATCTACCCAACTATCAGGTTTGTAATTGCTGATGGCTTTCTTTGCTTTTTGGTTCGCATAGTCATACGCTTCATTAACGGCTTTTACTTTCTCTTCGTCAGAGAGTTTTTTATACGTTTTACTCTTCACCAATTCAGATACTAATTTATAAGATTTTTCGCCCTTCAGTGTCGCATATCTCACATACTCATCTGCCGTCAGGTCTTTACGTACTCCATCAACCGTGAAATACTTGCCTGCTCTTGAAGGAAACACTCCGCTTTCTCCTGTTTTGTCATAGAGACGCAAGAGTTCTTCTTCCATTTTACTTGTTTCAATGGTAGATGTATAAGCAGGATTAAGGAAGTTGTTAAATCCTCTCTTAAGAGCGTTACCGGATGCTTCTTTTCTTCCCCACGCGTCAATGTACGGAATTTGCTGATAATCCCAAAACGGAATTTTAGAACTTATCTTTCCAAGCGTATATTGCATATCGCCTGTCAAGAAATCATTCTTTTCAGTGTAGGTTGTCATTCTGTTTTTTTCACCCGTGCGTTCTACTTGTCCCCAAAAAGTCGGAATAGCTTGTGTAAGATAACTTGTTGCCGCACTTGATAAAACAGCCATCAACCCTGATGTGCCCTTAGAAGTTGCATATCCAATACCCTCAAACAAATCGTTCAAACTCTGCAAGCAAGACATTTCAAGCATCGGCTCAGTTATATTGCTTACAACTTTCAGTATTGTTGAAAAATTCACTTCTTCATCAAAACCTTTTGTTGCTTCCCAAATATTAACTCCTACAAATAAAGGTAGTGCTTCCGGGGCAAGCCAGTCTAATGTAATTGATTGACCGTTGGGCAGTTCAAGAGAATAAGACTGATGCCCCATTAACTCCTTAAACTCCTTTTCCTCATCATCTTCGCCGTGTCCTCTGACAAGACCTTGCGCAGCAAGATATACCCCAAGAGCCAAAAGTCCCGTGCCTGTTAATCCGGCAGAAATGTTGTCAATGGCTTCGGTTGCCATCATTTCCCCTTTACTAACTTGAACAAGGTCATAACTCAAACTTTTCAGAAGTCCCAAAGGGCTGTATTCGATGCCTCTTACAAGGATGTTGGCAGGTGTTTTACGGAATGGCAATATACCCTCAATAGCAGTATTAAACGCTTTCTTCACAACATTTTTTTCATTTTTGTTGCTTCTTCCCCATTCGCTTACCATTTGAGAAAATGCGTTTGTGTCTCTATATGTTGCCTTTTGAGCTTCTTTGATCGCATAATTCCTTGCCGGTGCTATTGCTTTGCCCCTCTTTATCTGTTCGGCTGTAATGTTGTTTGCCTTACAATACTGTGCCAAAGCATAAGCGTAGTGAGGTTTCGAGAACCACATATCCTCCTTTTCAAGAAGATCACTGTTTTTCTTTCTTGACCACTCTAAAGGTCTAAATTTAAATATTTGTCTGCCCTCTTCTATATGCCGATTTGCCATTGCGAAATCGTTATATTTACCATCGTTTGATATAAGCTCGGCAACGTTGGCATAGTCATTCCACGCCGCCTTTAACAATACTCTGTCGGACTTGCTACCCCAAACCAGAGCCTTTCCTCGCAGCATTTTTTTACCACCCAAATGATAAACAGCAGACTCTATTGCAGTAGCAGTTAAATTTTTTGTAAGAACAATGGGAGCAAATCCTGCATTACCGCCGATGTTTCTTCCGTGAGTACGCAAATTGAAAAGCATTCCAAGATATCGCCAACCATTCCACTTGTCGCTAAAAAAAGCTGGTATTTGTCTGCCTATATCTCTGAAGATTTCAATTTCCGTATCATGTCTTTCTTCTTCAGTTTTGGCATTTAAGAATTGCCCCGCAAGTCCTTCATCAATTTTAAGATTTGGTGCTCTCTTTCCGTACTTTTTGATTAATTCGTTTTGGAAAGCCCTCACACTCTTTTGTATGCCATATAACTGCGTTTCAGGCGAAAGTTTTTTCAATATCCTTGTGGCCTGTAATGCCTGTGCGGCACTGCGCTGATGTCTTACCATTGCGTCAAGAATATTAAGCGACGTTTTTATCGCAGAGGACCTTTCTGTCTCCGACGTTGCGGTTGCTACAAGGTTAGCGGCATTGTTATATAATGCCCATCCCATAGTTGTAACCTGTTTGGATACCTCGCCTTTTTCTACCGCATGAAACCAATCATTAAGGCTTTCATCCCAGCCGTATTCTTTAATATAAGACTCGGCATCGTTTATCGCCTGTTTGTCCGTGTAAACGTCATAAGAGAAAGTACCGTCCTCGACCAGTTTTTCAATAGTCGGTACGGCTTCGTCAGGAGTGGCCTTTGCCTCAAGGATTGTACGGACCGTCTGCGATACCTTTTTGTCCTGTGATGTTTTTCGAGGTACTTGTACATTTCTGTGTGGTTTCTCACCACTTGGAATAGTTCCGTACTTCTCAACAAGTTCCGAAAGTCTTGTCCCTGCAATGCTTTTTTTACCCTCTTGTGCATTTTCTTCGGTATTTTTCATAGAATGACTATTGCCACTATGATCATCTTGTGATATAGTGTCAATAGGTGAGGTTGTTCCTCCGTGTAAACTGTTATCAGTTTTAGACACGGTCTTGTTAGGGACAACCTCATCATTTTTTATTGAAATAAAATTCCCCTCGTTGTCTACAATTTCATGTAGATAATATTCGCTTGTATTTTTATTTCGAGTAACCACCACACCTACAAATGCGTCTTCCTTGCCTATTTTTACTTTTCCTGCAAACACATATGAGTCGTATGGTTTGCCCTTCCATTTTTCCTGATAATCAATTTGTTTTCCGTATTTGATTATATCTGGAACGGCTCGAAACGCAATACATTTAGCTCTTCCCAATTTATGTCCTATAGCACTTTTTATTCCGTCCTTATCGAGAATTACTTCGCCAAAACCAGCCCTATATACTTCATTGCCGAGGGAGTTGAAAAAATTTCCTACTTGTTCAACTATATTCATGTTTCTGTCATTGAAAATATCCGTATTGAGAGATAATATGACGTCTTCCTTTGATAATTGTTCAAGATTACTTTGTATTTTTTTTATTAGGCTATTTTTTTGGAAACCTTTTTTTCTTCTTTGCTCGTCCGTTTCCTCACTCTGCGTTTCGCCTTGTGCATTTCGCATTTGAGAAGCTCGCTTCTCATTGTACTCTCCAACCTTACCTTCTTTTACATTCTTTGCCGCAGCAGTGTAGGCTCTCAGCCACAGTTGCTGTGCTTTTTTCTTTTCGCTGAGAAGTCCCATACTTTCAAGCACATTGTACCACCAGTCACGCACACGGAGGGCAAGGCTCTTGTCCTCTCTGATAAAGCTTTCAAGCATTTCCTCGCTGTCGAACAATTCGCCTGCATAATTTACCGCTATTTCTTCATTGATGTAAGCTGTATCATCTTTTCCATATGCGTTTTTTGTTTCCTCGTAAAGAACATCATACGCCGTCCTTCCGCTGCCAAAACTTTCCCTTTTCAGTTTGTTTATAACATATTCCTGATACGCCGCCCATACCTCTGGTGCCGCCTGTTTCATTCTGTGTCCAAATTCGTGTGTTGCAACAAAACGTGACGGATTTTTCGCATCGGCGTTTATAAATATGCCTTTGCTTGTTATAAGTCCTTCAAGAACTTTGCCGTTCTCGTCCATAAGATCCTTAACAAAACGCACAGTCATTCCCAAACGTTTCGCCATTCGTACAATATTGCTATATGCTCTCGGATTTTCTCTTTTCAACCTCTTTGAATATTCATCAACAACAATATTACTTACAATTTCACTGTCTTCGGGAATATCATACTTTTCCACTTCAGCAGGAATAACGTTGTTTTCTGTATCGTCAGAAGATTGCTCTATTCCGTTATTGTTATTCTTCCTATCTGTGCGGTCATGTTCATCACTTCTATCGGCGTCGTTTGAAACTTTCCGTCCTTGAGTTTGGTCCTCAGCCACGTCTTGAACTGTTCCAGTTTCTCCTCCGTATTGATTTGCATCGTTATCAATGCCAGATCCTCGTAATCCATTTGTATTTCCGCTCTCAATACTACCAGTAAGTCCATCAAGAACTCTCTGTCTTCTTTGCTTAATCTCGTTTTCACGTTTTTTCACCTCATTTGTAAAGTTATCAACCTGTTTTTTTGTCACAGAACCGACAATTTGGTAACCCAGTTCTGCTGAATCAAACTTTTCTATAATATACCACCGATTGTGATATGAAACAAGTTTTTGTGCACCGGTTTTAACATTCTCTTTATGCGCCCACCTTGTTGCTCTCTCATTAGCATCACTTTTACTTTGGTTATACGGAGGGAAAACTTTCATTTTTATCGGTCTGATAACAAAGTTATATTCTGAAACACCTTCTTCGAGTATGTTATCAGAAATAATTCCACTCAATCCTTCTGTACTTACCTCAATCAAACTACCGATATTTGCGTATTGTCCCTGAAGTTCGTTAACCCACGCCACATCTGTTAAATTTACTTCAGCAGAATATATATTTCCGCTTCCGGCATAACTTTGAGCTTCCATTTTAGAAGGTGTTACAAAACTTCCGTTTTCAATAGGTTTACTGCTATAAACCGTGATTTTTCCTGTTTCAAATGCTCTCTTTATCATTTCGCTGGTAAAATCAGGTGTTACATCATCACCGTTAGTATAGTCATAATCCTGTATCGCTTCCTCAAAAGTTTTTATATCTTCAACTTTTCTAATCTGCGTATGATAATCGTCAGTTGCAGGATTACTGTTTAATACTACATCCAACTGTTTTTGTTTATCTACAACTGTATTAGGTGTCCTTCTCTCACTTACTACCGCAGGCATATTCTTGATATGCTCTAATCTTCCTGCATTGTAGGCTTCTTCCTGTGCAGGTGTTACAAGATTAACCTTTTCTCTCGGAACGTTCTGTCTACCTGCTTCAAACGCCGCCTCTGTTGCTTTCGCTTCTATGCTTTCAATTTTATTGGATAGTCCTAATCCACCCCCCAAATTGACATTTCCTGCTTGTTCCGTTATACTATTATTGAAAGCAGACGATGAGACAAGGGGCGTTTCGGACGTATGCTGAAGGCTGATATCAGCATTCGGCACTTGGCTACCAACGTCTGCTTTTTCTATTCTTGCAGACGTTATCCATAGTGTTTTTCGTTTACTATCGGGCACTACCTGACTTACAACATAAGTTCCGTCTATTCGCTTTTTCATAATGAATACCGGAGCTGTTTTATTATGCCTGTCATTGTATTGTCTATCAAATACTCTGTTTCCCTGATTATCAACAGCCCACTCTATAGTATCATAATTATTTAGTATATATCCTATTCTCGCTATATCTTTGGGGTCACTTAAAGATTGGTCGTGTTGCCCGCTTATACCGTGTCTGTTTTCAATATGTATCAAACGATCACGTTCGATTCTACAAGTATAATCACTTATATCGAAGCCGCGGAAGCATATTCTCTTCATACCGAATACAGTTATGGAAAGCGAAAGTTTGATACTGAGCTCATAGCTGCATTTTCAATTCTTTGCGAAGCAAATAAAGATGGTGTTCCGCAGCTTTGGAAATCCAATGAGTGGGCTGAAGAATTCTCCACCTTCATTATTAGGCTGACACAGGGCCATAAATCTCCCACAATTATAGAGATTCACCCTCCGTTTAATGATTATTGCTCTCTAGAGGAGTTTTCTGAACGATATCGCATTTTTGAGCAAAAAATCCACGCTGTATATCCGGATACTACTATAGTCATTGAAAACAGATCCGGTGCGGTATATCACGGCGGCAAGTTTCTGGTAGGAAAAGCAAAAGAAATTGCTGCACTTTGTGAGGTTATACGGCAATGCGATCTTAATTTGGGCATAGTTTTGGATTTCCCGCAATTGCTTACTGCCGAAGGGATTGACACACTAAAGTTTAAAGAAGAAAAGTATCAAGCAGCTATCGACTCCCTTATCTCTTACAGAGATCTGATCAAAGGTATTCATATTTGGGGCAAAAAGAAAAGCGCCACCGGCAGATGGGTGGCACACGCTGGCAACCTTGATACTTATTTTGGAGATAACCAAGAAGTGAAAACGCTCTTCATTTCTGGAATAGAGCAGATTTGTAACGATGGTGTACGGCGTTTTCTGGTACCAGAAGTAAACTCTGGCGCAACGGACCTGGATGCCATTATGAAGGATTTGTTTAATAAATAAACACGAACAGGAGAAAACATATGATATGGATGATATCAGCCAACGGAAATATGTATGACCATGCGAGCTCTTTTGCCACTAATGGTTTTATCGACTGGCGGCAGCGCGCCAAGTACAGTGTGGGTGAAATCGTTTATATCTACTGCACAAGACCTTTCAAGCGTGTTATGTATAAATGTGAGGTCGTAAAACACTCCGTGCCTTTTTCTGAGTGTATTGATGACGCACAGTTCTGGATAGACTACAATGAATATGAAAAATCCAAGGCGGGGTTATATGCGCGTCTCAAACTTCTGGAGCAGGTAGATACTAACCGTTTGAGCTTAGAATCTCTCGTTGCCCACGGCTTAAGCGCGGCACCACAAGGACCAGTGAAGGTGTCCCCTGAATTGCATGCATATATTAATAACCAGTTCAATGATTATTATTCAGATGGTTTCTTTCCTGATATTAACGAACAGGAGCAATACCACGAAGGCCATATCCGTAGCGTGAAAGTTGACAGATACGAACGCAGTTCTATCGCACGCAGGAAATGTATCGAACACCATGGGGCTAGTTGTGTTATTTGCGGCCTGAATTTTGGAGAAAAATATGGAGCTTTAGGAGAAGGGTTCATCCATATTCACCACCTGCGTCCGTTACATACCATCAAAAAAGATTACGTTGTAGATTATAAGAAAGACCTGATCCCTGTTTGTCCTAATTGCCATGCAATGATCCATAGAGTCCCTGGTGGAGAAACAATGTCCACGGAAGAACTAAGAGTAGCACTGAAAAGTACAGGAAGTAAGAAGGTTGCCTCCACCAGCGTACCTCCTGTACGCTTACAACCTCAAATAGATATTACTCCCAATACAACACCAAAGATAAACGTTTCTGAGATTTCTAAAAAACACTTTGTGGGACAGCGAGTCTTCCACACTAACGCAAAATTTGGACCTGGTATTGTTAAAAGCGAAACTGATACAACAGTGAGGATTACTTTTGATAATGGTATTTCTACTACTTTTACAAAGGAATCATTTGACAAAGGGTTACTGTTAATTCAAGAATAGCTATGTGCATATTAACAGTGAAAACAGTTTTATATAAAAGAAGGGTGGCAGCATGGAAGCAAAGAATTATATAGCAACATTAGCGGACACAAAATGCGCTGACCCTAATGGCAATGTGTTTAACGGCATCTGGCAGTCATATGAGCACGTGGTGCTCCACAGTTTGGTAACATCATTCGGCCTCGACTTCCTTGTGCAGGATCAGCAAGGCGGCGATGTGGACAGCATTCGTAGTGTCAGAAGCAGCGGTTTTAAGAGCGATGAGCATCGAGCTGCATACGATGCTCGTGGTGGTTATGATGCGAAGGCATATCATACACATCCGCAGTATCTTGAAATTGCGCAGTCAGCAAGAAGGACATTTAATGAGACTGGTGCTATGCAGCAGGATGCGTATGTCCCCGGAAACACCGTAGCATACAGTAGAGCCAGCGCGTTAGGCAAAGAACGCAGAGCAAACCTTGACCATGTCATTTCTGCACATGAAATTCATGAAGATCCCGGCCGTGTTCTTGCAGGGCTCGACGGCAGAGATCTCGCAAACTCACCAGATAATCTCAAATTCACAAATGAGTCGCTAAACAAGCAGAAAAGCGATATGACCGTCGACGCATTTCTCGACAAAAAAGGTGATGCTATTCCAGAAGATGTGCAGCAGCAAATGCGGGCTGTCGATCGGGAATCACGCGAAAAGTACGAAGCAAAGCTGGCGCAGGCCTACTACTCAAGTGGCGATTTTTGGGGTGACGCAATTGCAGCCGCAGGAGCGCGTGGTATAGAGATGGGTGCCAGACAGGCACTTGGTTTTGTTTTCGTCGAGTTATGGTTTGCTTGCAAAGAGGAAATGTTGACCGTCCCCGACAATGGCGAAATCAAGGATTATTATGCTGCGCTGGAGCGTGGTGTGAAAAAGAGTTTAGAAAATATCATCGCAAAGCGCAAAGGGCTTTTGGAAAGTTTCGGATTAGGCTTTATTGCTGGCTCGCTGGCAAGTCTCACTACCACAATTTGCAACATTTTCTTCGAAATTGATGAAAAGACAATCCGAAACCTGCGACAGGTATACGCGGCAGTTGTGCAGGTGGCAAATGTACTCCTGTTCAATCCAAACGACCTGTTACTTGGTGATCGGATTGAGGCTGCAACAGTTATCCTCGGCACAGGCGCAAGCGTGTTGGTTGGTACAAAGGTCGGTGATATAATTGCAAAGACACCGATCGGCGCAGATCCCACGGTGGGAACGCCTATTAGAATTTTCTGTTCCACGCTGGTTAGTGGACTGATTTCGTGTACGATGCTACTGGTACTCGACCGCAGCAAATTCATCAACAAAGCCATAACGGCGCTGAATATGTATCTAACAGAGGATCAGAGCTTCTGTCAAATCGCATACGATTTCGAGACATATGCGGCACAGATCGCGGCCGTGGATGTTGAGCAGTTCCGCAAAGACACGGAGCGCTTCCAGAATATTGCTGACGAAATATACATGGCAAATGATGACGAAGAACTGGACGGTATCCTCACTACAGCATTTGAGGTGCTTGCAATTCCTGCTCCTTGGAGCGGTGATTTCGATGAATTTATGGGCAATCCCAATAACAAGCTGAGATTCGGTTAATAACATTGGCAAGGAGATATAGACATGTGGATATTTAAAAAACTATTCGAATGGCTTGCCAAGTTTTTTGGATCGAAGGCAGGTAAAACCACACTCAAGGTAATGGGTGGTGTGGGCTTAGCTGCTGGAGCAGGAGCCGGTGTAGAAATAGCCGTCGCCCATAAGAGAAACAAGCGCGCAGAACGCATCAAGGCCGTTGCGCTGAAGAAGCACGATGAAGGCCGTGTGAAAGTAGAAGCTATGCTGGCCGATTTGGGCGAAACCAAGATGGAAATATACAGAAGCTTTGGTGAACTGGCCGATGTAATACAAAGCATCCAGCAGCGACCCGAATACGAATTGTCCATCGAAGGTATTGAGTTACCCAGCTTCAAGCCAGCAGAATTCAAGCAACTAGCAATGGCGATTGAGGCTGCAGCAGGCGGCGTCGGTGGCATGGCAGTCGGTGGCGCAGTAGGCGTAGCTGCGATGGGCACTGGATCAATACTTGCACTGGCACCGGGCGCGCTTCTTGGCGGTATCGTTCTTTGTGCCATGGGTGCCAAGATGCTTCACCGATCGGCAGAAAAAGTAAAGTTGGCAAAGAAGATTGAAGCCGATGTAGAAAGCATCCTCGTGTATTACAAGGAACTGGATAAGACGGCAAAACGCTTCCATAAAACATTCATGGAGGTAAAGGAACCGTACTTTAAGCACCTTCACAAAGTACAGAAAATCATTGCCAGAAAGACCGACTGGGAAAAATTCTCCAAGGCAGAGAAACTGGCAGTAAAGAATGCGATCGCACTTGCACAATTGCTCCATCGCATGTGTGCGGTTCAGCTGGTGCTGGATGCACCGAACGATACTACCATAGAGCGGGTAAACACACCGGCTGTTGACCGCATGATCGCAGATGCGAATAATGTTCGCGAACAGGTAAAAAAAGGCGTCGCAGCATAATGCACCGTTCTTTTCAAAACTTGCGAAATGTATCATTCATCGGGTTATATGCCATAACAAAAAAGCACCCTTGTGGGTGCTTTTTTGTTTTAATGAAATCAGAGAGATTCGAAACCTGAGAGGGCATTTTGCGTTAAGAAAATATATTGACAACAGTTTTACTTTATGATAAGTTGTCTTTGTAAAAAGATGCTTCGTTCAATAGCGACGGCACAGAGCTGCCCGAACTTCTTTGCGAGGCATCTTTTTCTTTATCATACATATATCAGCCGAAAGACAATTCTTGACAACAGGCTTCTTTTCTGATTTACTGTTGTTGACAGATGCACTTAGTCTGCTTCGCGGGTTCATACTCGGTTTAGCACTTTGTGTATCTGTTCTTTTTTCACTTGACTCAAAGATATTCCATAAAATTTTTAAAAATTATTGAAAAAGCGCTTCTATTCATATATATTAAAGTAAATTAAACTCTCATATGAAAGGATCTTAGAAATGGATAAAAAAGTTACACTCACAGGTCACAGAGGATGGAGAGGTAAATACCCCGAAAACACAATGCTTGGCTTTAGAAAGGTTCTTGAACTTGACATTGACTCCATAGAAATGGACGTCCACATGACCAAGGACTACCATATTGTCGTATTCCACGACGCAAAACTTGACCGCATCACCGATAAAACGGGCGAAATCTGCCGTCTTACACTTGAAGAAGTTCGTCAGGCTGATGTAGGAAGCCATTTCAGTGAAGAATTCAAGGGTGAAAAAATACCCACCTTTGAAGAATTTCTCGAGCTTATGGCGACCCGTCCCGACATCCGTGTTCTTCTCGAACTCAAGGATTATCCCGAAGACCTTGGTGACTTTGCATACGCTTCTGCAGGACTGACACTTTCACTCTGCAAAGAATATGGCCTTTACGGCAAAGAAAGACTTACAGTACTAACCTTCTCGGCAGGCCTTGCTGAATGGCTTCGCACGCGCTACACCAAGGACGAATTTTCCTTCCACGGTTTTTATCCCAAACAGAAAATGAAAGGTTACGAAAAGATAGATCCGTACAAATATTATGACGAAGTTTGTATCTTCAACAGCGGTGCAAAGGATGCTCAGGGCTTCCCTGCAAGAAATCCGAATCCCGTAGCCGACGAGGCAAGATTCAAAGAATTTGAACTTATGGGTATTAAGCCTTGCGTACATTTTTCAATGGACACAAACGAAGAACATTACCGTATGGCATATGAGCGAGGTGCACTCGGCTTTACGTGTGACCATCCCGACATCTGCGGAGAAATCCTCGATAAAATCGGTGCAAGAAAACTCAAAAAGTAGGCTTATTGACAAAGAAATATCTTTTCAATATAATTAGTGTTATGAATACTGAAATGAAAAATCGCTTGAAAAACACGGTAATGAACTTTCATTTGCCCAGATACAACGAGCTTCCCACGGTAGGCCTCTATCTTGAGCAGGTGGCAAAGTACATAAACGGTTATTTAAATCAGGTCGGCCTTGCGGAAATAACGACGTCGATGATAAGCAACTACGTAAAAAAAGGCTTTGTCCCCTCTCCGCAGAAAAAGCAGTACTATGCTGACCAGATTGCATATCTTATGTTCATCACCGTCACAAAAAACGTCCTTTCACTCGAAAACATCGTAGAACTTTTCGATTTGCAGAAGCGCACGTATACGCTGTCTATGGCTTACGATTACTTCTGCTGTGAGCTTGAGAATATGCTTCAGTACGTCTTTGGTCTGAAGGATGAGCCTGAAAAGAATCTCGGTGTCACCAACACGGATACGAAGGAATTTTTCAGAAACGTTATAGTTTCCGTTTCACACAGTATGTATTTAACCGCATATTTTTCCGAAATAAAGAAAGAAAAAACATCCAACTGAGTCAGTTGGATGTTTTTTATATCCTCGGATATTTGAATTTTATCGCATTTTCAATAACACTTACTTCGAGCCTGTCGGTCTGTACCGTTTCACCGTCAACACATACGTAAAACGGGGTATCTTTGCTTAAAACGACTCTCTTTGTCTTGTGAATTTCATAAAGCGACTCATGCTTTTTATTGCCTATAATTTTACCCTTACGATAATCCCCTACTATTCCGATAAATTTAAATCTCGACAGCGGGTACACCGTCATAACGTCCATAAGCCCGTCGTCAACCTTTGCAACGGACGCCGCATTGTAACCGCCGCCGCAATACCTGCCGTTAGCAATATAGGTCAGAGTAAACTCACCGTCATAAACGTTTCCGTCATCATACTCTATACGAAGTTTTTCCTTTGGAAAACTCAAGAATTGCATTGCAACGCCGATAGTATATGCACCGGAATTTGACATAAAAGGCTTTCCTCGAAGTTCGTTGACCTTACGGGCAACGGATTCGTCAAACCCGATATTGAGCATATTTATACACATCATATCATTGGCTTTCAGGATATCTATCTCTTTGGTTACGCCGTCTTTTATATGCGACAGAGTAAGAAACGCCTTTTTACCGCCAAACTGTCGCACGAAATCATTGCCCGTGCCTACGGGTATTACCGAGAGGGTGACGTTGTCATAACCGTATACGGCATTTGCCGCAAGATTGAGTGCCCCGTCACCTCCGCAGGCGTATACACACAGTTCTTCCCCCGTCTGCGCTTCGCTGCGTGCTTTATTAAACGTATCCTCCCTTGAAGAAGATACGAATATTTCATAGTCAAGACCGTCACATTCACGCTCTATCATTTCGGTGATTTTATTCTTCACGGAATTTGCTTCGCTGACAAGAAAAAGATGTTTCATAAAATTCTCCAAAACCGTTAAACTTAACTACATTATATACTCAAAAAGCGAATTTGCAAATACCCGTTTGTGTGATATAATATTTTCATAAAGGAGTGAAGCATTATGAGCAAGTCAAAAGTCTATTTTACTAAGGAAATTACACCCGATTCACTCGTTAAAATATACGAGGCACTCGGCGTCAACCTCAAAGGAAAGGTTGCAGTTAAAATATCAACGGGTGAGCCCGGCGGTCACAACTACCTAAAGCCCGAACTTATAGAGCCTCTCGTTACAAAACTTTCGGGAACGATAGTTGAATGCAATACCGCCTACAAGGGCAGGCGTTATGATACTAAAGAGCATCTTAAAGCCATAGAAGAACACGGTTTTTCCGCCATTGCACCCTGTGAGGTAATGGACGCTGAAGGTGAAGCCTCACTTCCCGTTACGGGCGGAAAGCATCTGACCGAGAACTTCGTCGGAAAAGGCTTTCTCAAATACGATTCCATGCTCATACTCTCTCATTTCAAGGGACATGAAATGGGCGGTTTCGGGGGTGCACTCAAAAATATGTCGATAGGTATCGCCTCATCTCACGGTAAGGCACACATACACGGTGTGGGTGTTCCCGAGAATTTGTGGACTGCAGACCACGATTCCTTCCTCGAGTGTATGGCAGAGGCTGACAAGGCAGTTATAGACCATATGGGCAGTGAAAATATAGTTTATATCAACGTAGCAAACAGGCTTTCAGTTGACTGTGACTGTAACAGCCATCCGAAAGAGCCCGAAATGGCAGACATCGGCATATTTGCATCCGTTGACCCCGTTGCCGTAGACAAGGCTGCCGTCGATGCGGTATACGCCTCCGACGATAGAGGAAAAGCCGCACTAATCGAGCGTATAGAATCACGAAACGGTATTCACACCGTTAACGTTGCGGAAAAACTTGGTCTGGGTAAGACAGATTACGAACTTATAAACATATAAAAAGAGGGGTTATCCCCTCTTTTTATATGTTCAATATGAGTTTCAGTAAAAACAGTGCCGTAATTCCGGGAAGTCCCAGTATCACGGATATGAGAATAGTCGGCAGATTAACCGCAACCGCAAAAGAAGCCCCCAGCATATTGCTTGCCATCAGCAGACCGACACCGAGCAGACTATTCATAAGCGTGCCCACTATTCTGCGGAAATGGCGCGAAATCATACAGAGAAACAACACCAAAAATGCACCCGCAACACACAAAACAAGTAGTACCGTCTTACTCATCGGTAAGTCCCCTTATCTTTCTGAGAAGCGAATTTTCTCTGTGTGAAAGCGACAGAATTTCATATGTAAGCGCATCAATAAGTTCAGGCTCATCAACAAGTTCAAATTCTCTGCGAGCCGCCGACAGTCTGCTCTGCACGTCACGCAGTGCCACCGCCAGCCTTTGTTCGTGTGATAGTTCTCTTTCTTCACCAAAAAGTCTTTCAAGCATCCTTATCCCTCCTGACACATAATATGAGGACAAGTATGCAAATATGAAATTTTATTTAAACTGCATTTTTTACGGATGTACCGAATATATTTTTTACAGAGGTGAAAAATATGAGGTTATTCGTTCTAAAAAAGAAACATTTGATTCCACTATGCGGAATCTTTCTGGCAATAGGCATAGTCTGTGTTTTAAAAATGAGCCCACACTCTGCACAGACGGCTGCGGTAAAGCGTGAACTTCCCATTTACTGTGTCGCTACCGACGAAAAAAAAGTTGCACTCAGCTTCGATGCCGCCTGGGGCAACGAGGATACAGAACTTCTTATTGAAATTTTAGGGAAACATAACGTCCCTGCAACGTTTTTCGTTGTCGGAGAATGGGTTGATAAGTATCCCGAAAGCGTAAAGGCGCTTCACGATGCCGGTCACGACATAATGAATCATTCGGACACGCATCCGCATATGCCGAAACTGTCGGCTGAGCAGATGAAAAGTGAAATAAACACCTGCAATTCCAAAATCGAATCGGTAACGGGAAAATGCCCCACCCTTTTCAGAATGCCGTACGGTGATTACAACGACCTTACGGTAAATACGGTTCGAGAACTAAATATGTACCCGATACAGTGGGACGTCGACTCACTTGACTGGAAAGGTCTTTCCGCAGACGAAATATGGAAAAGGGTGACATCAAAAGTCAAAAACGGTTCTATCGTGCTCTTTCACAATGCCGCCGAAAACACGCCTGCCTCACTTGCACCGATTATCGAAACTCTTAAAAACGACGGTTATGAGTTTGTAAAAATTACCGACCTGATATATAAAGAGAATTACACCATCGACAATGCAGGTATGCAACATATGAATGAAAAAAACTCCTATGAATAGTCATAGGAGTTTTTGTTTAATTAAAATTTATTTGCCGAGTGCAAGTTTTACCTTTTCGATAATACCCTCTGCATTGAGCTTGAACATATCAAGAAGTGCTGCTGCATTTCCGCTTCTGCCAAACTCGTCGTTTACGCCGAGACGTACAACCTTTACGGGACATTCTTCAGCAAGAACTTCACATACTGCACCGCCGAGACCGCCGATAACGTTATGTTCTTCAGCCGTTACAACAACGCCCGTCTTCTTGGCATATTCAACGAGAAGTTCCTTATCGATAGGCTTGATTGTGTGGATGTTGATTACTGCAGCATCAATGCCTTCCTTAAGAAGTTCTTCTCTTGCCTTGAGTGCTTCGCATACGAGAAGACCCGTTGCAACGATAGTTACGTCCTTACCGTCTGCAAGAACGACACCCTTACCGGGAACAAATTCATACGTTGCTTCGTCATTGATTACCGGAACTGCATATCTGCCGAAACGGAGATATACGGGACCGTCAATATCAAGTGCAGCCTTTGTTGCAGCAGCAGCTTCTACTGCATCACAGGGGTTGATTACCGTCATACCGGGAATCGTTCTCATAAGAGCGATATCTTCGTTACACTGATGTGTAGCACCGTCTTCACCAACAGATATACCTGCGTGAGTTGCACCGATCTTTACGTTGAGGTGGGGATAACCGATAGAGTTTCTTACAGCATCAAACGCTCTGCCTGCTGCAAACATAGCAAACGTACTTGCAAATACGGGAGTACCCGTCGTTGCAATACCTGCCGCAACGCTCATCATATTGCCTTCTGCAATACCGCAATCCATAAATCTTTCGGGACAAGCCTTCTTGAACACGCCTGTCTTTGTTGCTGCCGCAAGGTCAGCATCCATTACGTAGAAATCTCTTTCTGTTGATAAGTCACAAAGGGCTTTACCGTAAGCCTCTCTTGTTGCTATTTTATCTGCCATAATTACGCCTCCAATTCTGCACGCTGTGCCTTGAGTTCAGCCATAGCCTGTTCATACTGTTCGTCATTGGGCGGGTTACCGTGCCAGCTTACGTTATTTTCCATATACGAAACGCCCTTACCCTTTACAGTATTTGCAAGAATTGCTGTGGGTTTATCCGTGCATGCTCTTGCCTTAGCAAATGCATCGTCGATCTGGTCAAAATCATGACCGTCAATAGTAATTACGTTGAAATTGAAAGCTTCAAACTTCTTGTCAACAGGCTTTGAGGACATAACTTCATCCGTTGAACCGTCTATCTGAAGACCGTTTAAGTCAACGATAACGCAGAGATTGGTAAGATTATAGTGTGCCGCAAACATAGCAGCTTCCCAAATCTGACCTTCTTCGATTTCACCGTCACCTACTGCGCAGTATACTCTGTATGATTCGCCCTTCTTCTTTCCGGCGATAGCCATACCGCAGGCTGATGATAAACCGAGACCGAGTGAACCCGTCGTCATATCAACACCGGGAATCTTCTTCATATCGGGGTGACCCTGAAGAATACTGTCGGGCTTTCTGAGCGTCTTAAGTAAATCCTTTGAGAAAAAGCCCTTCTCAGCAAGTGTTGAGTAGAGTGCAGGTGCAGTATGTCCCTTTGAAAGAACAAATCTGTCACGGTCTGCCATCTTGGGATTTGTGGGGTCTACGTTCATTTCCTTGAAATAGAGATACGTCAAAATATCGGTTATTGACAGTGAACCGCCCGGATGACCCGACTTTGCACTGTGAACGCCCGTGATTACTCCCTGACGAATCTCATTGGCAATGATTTGCAGTTGTCTTTTTTCTTTGCAATCCATGTGAAAATCCTCCATATTTTATATTGAATTTAAAAATTCGTTAAACCATTCAGGCGGCGGTGTACAAAATTCCATATATTCGCCGCTTATGGGGTGATTAAACCCTATCAACGTGGCATGCAGACACTGTCCCGCAAGCCTTTTATCTGCCTTTCCGTACACGGGATCCCCCGCTATCGGATGATGTATGTATGCACTGTGTACCCTTATCTGATGCGTACGGCCCGTTTCAAGCGTACACCTGACAAGCGTATACCTGCCAAAACGCTCTTCAACCTCAAAATGAGTTACCGCATTGCGACCACTCGGGTCAACAGCCATCTTTTTACGGTCTTTTTTACTGCGGGCAATCGGTTTATCCACTGTAAAGTTATCTTCCTTTACATTTCCGCAAAGCACCGCTAAATACTGCCTTTTGAAGCTATGCACCTTTATCTGCTCTGCAAGGCCTTTATGTGCCTCATCATTCTTAGCCACTATCAGCAGACCGCTCGTATCCTTGTCAATTCTGTGAACTATACCCGGTCTTATGACGCCGTTTATACCCGACAGACTGTCACCGCAATGTGCCAGAAGTCCATTCACAAGCGTCCCGTCAGGATTGCCTGCGGCAGGATGTACCACGATTCCCTGCGGTTTATTGACGACAAGCAGATGCTCATCCTCATATACAATGTCAAGTGACATTTCCTGCGGTACCGCCTCAAGTGCAACGGGTGGGGGTACGTTTACCTTTACAGCCTGCCCTACTGCAAGTCTGTAATTCTTACTTCTCGATACCCCGTCTACCGTAACGTCACCCTGCTCGATAAGTTTTACTGCGGCACTTCTCGTTATCGAATCAATACCGTCTGCAATAAACGCATCAAGCCTGACCCCGTCAGTATCACAGATTAAACTGTATTCATTTTCCATTCTTATCCTCTTTGCCTTCGATAAACACCATATATATTATAAGACAAATTGCACCCGCTGTCAAAGCAATATCTGCAACGTTGAATACGGGAAAATCGATAAGTTTTACGTAAAACATATCCACAACTTCCCCTATGCGTACACGGTCAACAAAATTGCCTGCCGCACCGCCGAGAATAAGTGCCATCGACCAGTTAAAAAGTCTGCTGTTTTTGTATTTTGACTTATAAAGCATATAAAGTATCACGACAAAACTTATCACCGTAATGACTACAAACGTCAACCGTCTGCCTTCAAGAATACCCCAGCTTGCACCTTTATTCGTGGTGAAATTCAAGTGGAATATTCCGTCAAGAATCGGTATGTCACCGACAGGCTTTAAGTATCTGACTGCCGCAAACTTCGTTATCTGGTCTGCGGCAATCACGATTACAGCAATTAACAACCAAAGCATATTAAAAATCTTCCGTTACGACTGCCGCACATCTTGAGCAAAGTGTACTGTGTTCGCCGTGTGAGCCCGTTCCGTGACCGTACTTCCAGCATCTTTCACACTTTTCGCCTTCAGCCTTTTCAACCTTTACAAAGATGCCTTCATAGCGTTCGCACTTACCGCCGTCTGTACCCTTATTAACTTCAACTTCCGAAACGATAAGCAGTGCCTCAAGATCTTCACCCTTATCTGCAAGGAATTCGTATTCAGCATCGTCACACGAGATGACTACCTTTGCTTCAAGAGGCTTACCTATAAGTTTTGCAGCCCTTGCTTCTTCAAGGAAGGGGTTGATATCGTCACGAACTGCAACGAGTTTATCCCATGCAGCCATTTCGTCTGCAGCAAGTTCATACTCCGTATACTCTGCATTTGCAACGTTGAAAAGAACGTTTCTTGTATCATCGTCCTTCGCATGAGGCATTGCTGACCAGATTTCATCAGCAGTAAATGCAAGTATCGGTGCAAGCAGACGTGTAAGCGTATCAAGAATCATATAGATAGCCGTCTGCGCACTCTTTCTTGAAAGACCGTTTACGGAATCGCAGTAAAGTCTGTCTTTTATAACGTCAAGATAGATATTTGAAAGTTCAACTACACAGAAATTGTAAACGGCGTGGTAAACGATATGATATTCATAATCCTCGTACGCCTTTTTAACTGCCTTTGAAAGCGCATTAAGACGTGTGATTATCCACTTATCCATCGGAAGCATATCTGCAGGTGAAACCTTATTATCAGGCTCAAAACCGCCGAGGTTACCGAGGATATATTTTGCCGTATTTCTTATCTTTCTGTATGTCTGTGAAAGCTGTTCAAGAATTTCTTTTGAAACTCTTACGTCAACCTTATAGTCTGACGATGCAACCCACAGACGAAGCACGTCTGCACCGTATTTATCGATTATTTCTTCGGGGGCAACGCCGTTTCCGAGTGACTTATGCATCGCCTTACCTTCACCGTCAACTACCCAGCCGTGTGTAAGAACGGTCTTATAGGGAGCACCCTGACCCTTTGCACCTACTGCAGTAAGAAGTGATGACTGGAACCAGCCTCTGTACTGGTCTGCACCCTCAAGATAGAGGTCAGCCGGCCACTTGGCATCGGGGTTGTTCTCAATAACACCGAAATGTGTTGAACCTGAGTCAAACCAACCGTCAAGCGTATCGGTTTCTTTGAAGAAATGCACGCCGCCACAGTGGGGACACTTAAAGCCCGCAGGAAGAATGTCATTTACGTCCTTTTCGTACCATGCGTTTGAACCCTCTTTTGCAAAGAGTTCTGATACTGCTTCGATAGTTTCATCCGTGCAAACAGGCTTTTTACAATCTTCACAGTAGAATACGGGAATGGGAAGACCCCAATGACGCTGACGTGAAATACACCAGTCGGCACGTTCCTTAATCATTGAAACCATACGGTCTGCACCCCATGAGGGAATCCAGGTTACGTCTTCACAAGCCTTAACCGCTTCATCCTTGAAGGATTCAACAGAACAGAACCACTGAGGTGTAGCCCTGAAGATTATAGGCTTCTTACAACGCCAGCAATGCGGATACTGGTGCACGATTTCTTCGCTTGCAAAGAGGGCACCGCTCTGCGTCATATCTTCAAGAATTGCCTTATTCGACTCTTCATAGAACATACCTGCAAACTTGCCTGCTTCTTCGGTCTGATAACCCTTATCGTCAACAGGCACTATCATATCAAGGCCGTATCTGCGACATGTCTGATAGTCGTCAGCACCGAAACCGGGGGCGGTATGAACGCATCCCGTACCGCTTTCCATAGTTACGTAGTCTGCAAGAAGCACCTTTGACTCTCTCTCAAGGAAAGGATGCTGTGCTGTCATAAATTCAAGGTCTGCACCCTTGAAGAGTTTTATAATTTCATAATTTTCGATGCCGCCTGCCTGCATCGTCTTTTCAGCAAGCGCCTCTGCAACGATATACGCTTCGCCGTTATCCGCCTTGATGAGTGCGTATGACTCGGCAGGATTTACCGCAATGGCAAGGTTGCCGGGCAGTGTCCACGTCGTTGTCGTCCAGATTATAAAATAGGTCTTTGAAACGTCATACGTATCTGCAACGAGGCCCTTATCGTCCTTAAGTGCAAATTTTACGTATATTGACGTACACTTATCGTCTGCATATTCGATTTCTGCTTCTGCAAGTGCCGTTTCATCACTCGGGCACCAGTAAACAGGCTTAAGACCCTTATAGATGTAGCCCTTCTTGAACATCTCACCGAATACTTTGACCTCACGTGCCTCAAAAGAGGGTGTCATTGTGAGATAAGGATGCTCCCAGTCAGCAACTACACCAAGTCTCTTGAACTGATCCATCTGACTGTTTACGAAGCTCTGTGCAAAATCCTTGCAGGCATTACGGAACTCGGGAATGCTCATCTTTTTGCGGTCAAGTTTATTCTTCTTGATTATCGCACTTTCGATAGGCATACCGTGGTTGTCCCAACCGGGTACGAAGGGCACGTCATAACCGCTTATCATTCTGTAACGGTTAATAATGTCCTTGAGCACCTTGTTCATCGCCGTGCCCATATGTATGTTACCGTTTGAGAAGGGAGGGCCGTCGTGAAGCACGAATTTCGGCTTACCCGAATTCTTCTTGCGAAGTTCTGCATAAAGTTCTTCATTCTGCCATTTTTCAAGCATACCGGGCTCTCTCACGGGGAGGTTTGCCCTCATGGGAAATACCTTGTCAACCTCTTTACTCGGCAGATTAAGTGTTGTATTGTAATCCATTGTTTACACTCCTTATATGTCGCTGTAATTATTTCGATTTAAAAAACGAGAAAAATCCGTCGTCGTCATCGTCGTCGTCATCATCGTCGTCACCGAATTCAAACGTAGAGCCGAATCGAATATCATTTTTGAATTTCGACTCTATCTTTTCTTCGACTTCCTCATCATCTATCGGAACTGCAGAAGAGACAATTGACGCCATTTCTTTTTCTTCTGCTTCTTCCTGTTCTATACGAATACGCTCCTCCGCTTCTTTTTCGGCAAGCGCAGTCTTTATATTCTCAATAAGTGTTTTCTTTTCCTGCTCAGGAGAACGGGCTTTTTTTCTGTTTCCAAAAAACTTGGGGACGTCTATATCATCGTCTTCAACCTTGGGTTCTTCTTTAACTTCTTCAACCTCTTTTGCAGGTTCAACCGTTTCTTCCCTGGGTGCAAATTTCTGCAGAATCTCCTCTGTGGGCTTTACGTATTCTGCCGCAGGTTCATTTTTAATTTCAGGCTCAACCTCGTCAAACGTAGTCTGTCCTTCAACGGGTTTTTCCTCGGGGACAGCCTCCTCTTTCGCAACCACAAACGCCTTTTTCGTTTCTTTGGCTTTCTTGATTACTTCCTTGCTGTCAAATACGACGGTAGGCTCACTCGTTGCTTTTTCGGGTTTAACTACGGGCCTTTCAAACACGGTCGTAGACGAATCTATCTTACGTGTACCCACAACCTTTGCCTTTATTATCTGTTGTTCCTGCGTAACCGTCGGTGCAGAAACCACCTCTTTAGGCTCGGTAGGCTCGATAAATTCGGCAACCTCCTCAGGCTCCTCCTTCTTTTCGTTCAGCAAAACGGGTATCTCCTGCTCACGAATTTTGAGCTTTTCAAGCCTTTCCTGCGATTTTTCGATAAGTTCTTCACTCGCCTTATCATCAAACAGCGGAAGTGAATTTATCGCGTCTATATGCATCTTATACTTGAAAATCATATTTTCCTTATATTCTGCAACAGACGTATTTATAAGATCTATCTCACTGCGTTTCTGCCTTACGGTATCTTCAAGAGCAGCAACAATACTGTCTCGCTCCGCCATCGCAGTTTTGACAATTTTCTCACTTTTCTCATTAGCGTCTTTGATGAGGTTGTCACAGAGCAACTTGACGTTTGCCACTGCGGTTTTAAGTTTCTTTTCCTCACTCTTATATACGGCAAGCCTTTCCGCCATAAGTTCAAGCTTCATGGAAAGTTCGGCATTATCCGTGTATATTTTTGTGTAATCGTCTATGAGACCTGCCAGAAAATCATCAACCTCGGAAGCATTATAACTTCCGCCGAGATTCTTTTTGAAGGTTACTCCCTTTAACTCCTTTGGATTGAGCATAATATCTCTCCTAAAAATCAATAAATAAAAAATATAAATATATTCGTTATAATATTTTGCAATAAACCGAGTATCAAAAACAGCGCAATCGGTGAAAAATCAACCGGGATTGACGCAAAGAAAGGTATTTTTGACAAAAGCTTTCTCACGGGTGCTAAAACAGGCTCGGTCAAAGCGTATATATACCCGTATATTTTACCCCAAGTACCGCCGTTTGCAGGTATCCACGAACCCACGGCACGTACTATAACAAGCAGTTCAACTGCCTCCACCAGACTTCTTATAATTCTTAAAATTATAGCAGCCGTCATTAAAACAATACTCCTGTACTGGACAACTCATCAATAAGGTCGCCCATAATGTCAACGTTGTAAGGTGTGATGATAAAAGTGCTGTTTGCAACCTTCTTTATCTGTCCGTCAAGTGCATACGCAACACCGCTTAAAAAGTCAACCAGTCTGCGACTTACGTCCTTGTTGGTAGACTCAAGATTGAGCACGACGGTGTGCTTCTCCCTGAGATGATCTGCAACGTTTGCAGCATCGTCAAATCTTTCGGGCTTTACGAGAATGACCTGAAGCTGTGCCGTAGTGTGAATGTTGAGCACCTTGTTGCTTTTTTCGTTTCTGTCGGAAATGTAGGAAGGCTTGCTTTCCGTCTTTACAACCTTCTTTTTCATTTCGGTAACGGGCGCCTCTATCGGCTCGTCATCATAATCCTCGTCTTCTGCTGTTACGTATTTTTTGATTTTTTCAAAAAGTCCCATATTTGCTTCCTCTTGATTTATTTATTATAATTTCTTTCTCCAAATAAAGACGTTCCTATGCGTACGCAGGTTGAACCGTATTCAATAGCCGTTTCAAAATCGCCCGACATACCCATTGAAAGCACCACCAGCCCCAGATCATCTGCAATGCTTTTCATTTCACCGAAAAGTGCTTCATCACATGAAACGGGCGGTATACACATAAGGCCCCTGACATTCAGATTCTCAAACGCCCTGATTCTTTCAACCAGTTCACCGACACTCTGTGCTGATACACCGCTTTTACTCTGCTCATCGCCGATATTGACCTGCACGAGCACGTCCATAGTGATATTTTTCGCTTTGGCACGCTTGTCAATCTCTGCCGCAAGTTCATAAGAATCGACACTGTCGATAGAATCTACTTTATCAACAATATATTTTACCTTATTTCTTTGCAAATGTCCAATAAAATGAAGATTTATTTTATCTCTTTTTATATCGTCGTATTTTTGCAGCAGTTCCTGCACGTAATTTTCGCCTATATCCGTAACACCGCAGTCTATCGCCTCGTTTATTCTCGAAGGCTCCACCGTCTTTGAAACTGCAACGAGCGTTACGTCATTTTCGCTTCTGCCGCTTTTCTGTGCGGCTTTTTTTATTTTTTCTTTTATCTCTTTTAAATTATCTTTTATCATCCTATTTGCTTTCCGTCATACAGGTTTTTTCCGCCTGTCAGCACTTTGTCTGACGGTATGAGTGAATCTGCATCGTTTCCCTGCTTGACTATGTAATAATCCTCAGCCATATGTATAACGTCCACGGGCACGAATTTCACCTGCGAACCGCGCATTACGTATACACCCGTCACCCCGTCTACAACACGTATTGCCATCTTATCAACCTTAATGCCGTCAACCGACGATTTGATGATTTTCGCCGTCTGTCGCCTGATATAAAGCATATCCTCCGTCATCTGCGAACATTCCACAACGACAAGGTCGTTACCGTCACCGCAGTCGGTTATTGATTTGACCGTTGCCGGCAACGTGTTGTCATCCGTAAATGAAAATTCCAGTTCAACGCTGTCGCCGACCTTCATATCCTCCGTCTGCTCGTGGGGAGTTGTGAAAACGTACGCCCATACGTAGTCGGTTATTATCTTTCCTACCGCATCTTCCGCAGGTGCTACCGATGAGGCAAGATTTTTCACCGTGTCAGGCGTCAGCATTTCAATATCCGACATTGTAAGTAATTCTTCATACCCGTCTGTCATGCTGACAAAATAGCCTGCATGTGCAGCCCTCAGCGTTCTTGCCGCGCTGCCCGACATCTGTTTTAAATTTCTTACTTCACTTTCAAGCACGGAGGTTGCCGTTGCCCTCTCCGCACCGTCTGCAAGTATCAGTTTCTTTCTTGAAAGCAGAACGTTAAGCTCGTCCACAAGTTCCGAAAGTTCGGTCCCGTTTCCGATTGCACAAAGTTCCTGTATTTTCATGCTGACCGCAGAAATGCCCGCTTCAAGCTCAGACAGTGACGACGCACCGTACGTAACACCGTCAAGTGCCGTGTTGAGCGCTTCGATTTTTTTGGTCAACCTCTGTATCGTTGCCTGATTTTCAGCATCACCCGTGCTTGAATATATCTTTGCCACTTCGCCGCCCTTAGAAACGCGCTGACCGTCATCCTTCGTCGTGACAACCACACCGTCACCGGTATATTTTATTACCTGCTCGTTTCTTACGGCGTATCCGTTTGCCGTTATGCTGTTGTATACCGTCACCTTTTCAGCCTTGATAATGTTCATCGAATCGGACGCATAGTTTATCAGATAATATCCGAAATAAAAACTCAGCGCCGCCACTATCAGTACCGTAAAGAACGTTGTTACTCCCTTTCTTATGACTTTCACCTCTTTTTATACGGCTTCTTTAGCCTCCTGCACTTCCTCGCTCTGCTGCAGTTCACCGCCAAGAAGATTTATGCTTCTTGAAGGAATCACGGTGGATACGGCATGCTTATATATCACGTTCTGTACCCCGTTTGATTCAAGCACGATGAGAAAACTGTCAAAGCCCTTCACCGTCCCGAACATCTTTACACCGTTCATTAAGTATACCGTAAGCGGTACCCTTTCTTTCCTCGCCTGATTGAGAAACGTGTCCTGTAAATTGAGTGCTGTTTTCATTTTTTTGTATCTCCTTGTTTTTTTATTTACCCGTACGGGCAAGGAGAATACTAACATAATTATTTGGCAAATCCTGCCAACTTTTGACAGATGTTGTAAATTTCGTCGATATCCGTTACATCGGTGTCAAACCAGTTTATTTTCTGATTGCGGCGAAACCACGTAAGCTGTCTTTTTGCATATCTTCGTGAATTCTGTTTGATGGCATCCCTCGCCTCATCAAGCGAACATTCACCCGATAAAGCCGCCACAACTTCTTTATATCCTATTGCCTGCATTGCAGTACAATCCGTCGGAACGCCGTCTTTAAGTAGTTTTTCAACCTCACCGACAAGCCCGTTGTCAAACATCTCGTCAACACGCTCGTTGATGCGGTTATACAATACCTCTCTGTCCTGCGTTTTAAGACCTATATATACAGCCTCATACGGACTTTTTATGAGTTTCGACTCACTGTCCCACACGGATATCGGTTTTCCCGTCATCTCGTAAACTTCAAAAGCACGTACGATTCGCTTTTTATCGTTGGGATGAAGTCGATTCGCGGTAATTTCATCAAACTTTGCAAGTTCTGTGAGCATCGCCTCACCGCCCTTTTCATCGAAAAGTGCCGTAAACTTTTCACGTACTGCTTCGTCTGCCGCAGGTGCACCGAAACGCGTACCGTCTATAAGATTATCTATATACATCCCCGTTCCGCCCACGATAAAGGGTATCTTACCCCTGCCGTGAACGTCTGCTATAACCTCTGCCGCCTCTGCTACGTACCTGCCCGTCGAATAATTCTCGGTCGGCGACACGATGTCAATCATATGATGAGGCACACCCTGCATTTCACCAAGGGTAACCTTTGCTGTGCCGATATCCATACCCTTGTATATCTGCATAGAGTCTGCCGACACTATCTCACCGCCTGCACTTTTTGCAAGCATTACCGACAACGCCGTTTTACCGCTTGCCGTAGGACCGCAGATAACTACCGTTTTTATGCTCATCTTTTAAACCTGCTTTCAAAATACGACCTTGTCATACTCATAGCAACAGGCCTTCCGTGAGGACAATGTTTTATGTCGGGCAGCGACAACAACTCTTTCACAAGTGCACACAGATCACCGTCTGCATTATGCTGACCGCCCTTGAGTGCCGCCTTGCACGCCATTGAATGCATAATATCGTCATATACGTCGGGCGTTGCATCACGCCTGCCCTCAAGCAGTTTTACCGCCGCTTCAATCACCATTGCCTCCGCATCGGGTGCATTTATGTCAGACGGCACACCGCGCATAAGCAGGCTGTCGTCACCGAAATCTTCAAGTTCAAAGCCCATAGACGTGAAGAAATCAAGATTATCGGTCACCGCATTTTTTTCTTCTTTAGAGAGATAGAGCGCCACGGGTGTGATAAGCGTCTGTGTAAAGCGCTCCCTCTCACCGCTTTTGAGTTTTTCAAAAAGCATACGTTCTTTAGCTGCGTGCTTGTCTATTATAAGAACTTCATCTTCAAGTTCTGCAATTATGTAGGTTTTAAATACCTCTCCGACAAAACGGAAATCGGGTATCTTCTTTTCCTGAACAATGACCTTTTCTTCCACAGGCTGAGGTTTTTGAGGAGTTTCATTTTTAATCTTTTCAACCTCTGCCTTTAGTTTTTCCATCTGTTTTGTAAACTCGTCCGTCACGTTCGGTGCTGCCACGACGGGCTCACTTTTCGTGTACGACCATGCAGAATAGTCAGGCGTTTCGGTGTGAAGTTCAGTCTGTACGGGTGCTTCAAAATCACCGTCAAAACGGGTATACGCCTTTGTTTCGGGCAACTTGAAGGTCGGCCTCTGCTTATCGTCAAAAAACGTATTTTTTACGGCAAAGTATACCGCATCGTACATTTTACGCTCATCGGCAAACTTGATTTCAAGTTTTGACGGGTGAACGTTTACGTCGACACCGTTAAACGAAACCGCAACGTCAAGCGCACATATTGGATATTTGCCCTGCATAAGCGAGTTTTTGAGTGCTTCTTCAACCGCCCTCTGAAAAACGAGTGATCGTATAACCCTGCCGTTGACAGAGAAAAACTGCATTTTTCTCGACGGGCGTGACGCCTCAGGTCTGCCGACAAAGCCTTTTACCGTAACACCCTCGTATTCGTAATCCACGGGAAGCATATCATCTGCAAGTGCATCACCGAAAATGTCATACACCGCAGACTTCATACCACTGCCGTCGGTAAGCAATACGCTTTTACCGTCCTTTATAAGTTCAAACGCCACGTCGCTTCGTGCAACCGCAAGTTTCTCTACAAAACTTTCAATTGCCGCCGCTTCCGTATTGTCTTTTTTAAGAAACTTAAGTCTTGCCGGGGTGTTGAAAAACAAATCCTTGATAATCACAGTCGTACCGACGGGACAGCCCACCGCTTCGGGCTGCGACACCTCACCGCCCTCAGCCGTGACGAGTACCCCCTCTTCATCCGACTTGCGTCTTGTAAGCAGTTCAACCTTTGAAACTGCGGATATTGCCGCAAGCGCTTCACCGCGAAAGCCCATAGTGGAAATGCCCGACAACTGTTCTTCCTTCGTGAGTTTGCTGGTGGCGTGTCTTGAAAATGCAAGCACCGCATCGTCTGCCGCCATACCGCAACCGTTATCAGTTACCCTGATAAAAAGTGCACCGCCACCCTTTATTTCGATAGTCACCGTATCTGCACCCGCATCAAGCGAATTTTCACAGAGTTCCTTAACCACCGAAGCAGGTCTTTCAACAACCTCGCCTGCCGCTATTAAATTTGCAAGCTGTTTTGACAGCACACTTATAATTCCCATCAGAGTCCCTTTGCTTCTTCTTTGATTTTATATAATAAATTCATACTTTCAATAGGCGTGAGCGTATCCAAGTCAAGACGTTTTATCATTTCGACAAACTCATCCTTCGCCCTGCCCGTAAAGGTTATTTCTTCTTCATCCGCAGGTGTGTATACGACTTCCGTCTGTGTACCCCTGCCACTTTCAAGTTCCTGCAAAATTTCTTTTGCACGGTCAATCACTTTCTGGGGTACGCCTGCAAGTTTTGCAACCTCGATACCGTAACTGTCATCAGTACCGCCCCTTACTATTCGACGCAGGAATATAATGTCATCCCCACGTTTTTTTACCGCAATATTGTAGTTCTTGACACCGTCAAGCCTGCCCTCAAGTGCGGTAAGTTCGTGGTAGTGCGTTGCAAAGAGCGTCTTTGCGGAAAGTTTTTCGGATGCGGCGTATTCAATCACCGCCCTTGCTATACTCATACCGTCAAAGGTGCTCGTTCCCCTGCCTATCTCGTCAAGAATGAGAAGGCTGTTTTTCGTAGCGTTTTTGAGGATATATGCAACCTCGGTCATCTCGACCATAAAGGTCGACTGACCTGCCGCAAGGTCATCAGCCGCACCGACCCTCGTGAATATCTTGTCCACTATCGGCAATTTTGCATCCGCCGCCGGTACGAAAGAGCCTGCCTGCGACATAAGGCAGATTACCGCCACCTGTCGCATATAAGTCGACTTGCCTGCCATATTCGGACCCGTGATTATCGCAAGACGGTTATCCTTACAATCAAGTTCCGTATCGTTGGGCACGAACAGCGAGTCTTTAAGCATCTTTTCAACAACGGGATGTCTGCCGTCCTTTATCGAAAGAGCACCGTCCACCGATAATACGGGGCGGACGTACCTGCCCTGTTTTGCAACCGTCGCAAAACTGCACAACACGTCAAGTCTTGCCACGGCATATGCAGTCAGTTTTATCCTCTGCGCACAACTTTCCACCGTGTCCCTTATAGTGCAGAAAATATCATACTCGAGTGCCACAACCTTTTCCTTGGCGGACAATATTTTATCTTCGAGTATTTTAAGTTCCTCCGTAATAAAACGTTCACCGTTTGTAAGCGTCTGCTTTCTTATGTATTCGGGCGGAACGCTGTCCTTATACGAGTTGGACACTTCAATGTAGTAGCCGAAAACTTTATTGAAACTTATTTTAAGCGTTTTAATGCCCGTACGTTCTTTTTCATCGGCCTCCATTTTAAGAAGCACTTCCCTGCTTCCCTTTACGAGTGAACGAAGTTCATCAACGTCAGCATCAAAGCCGTTTTTGATAATTCCGCCCTCACGTACGAGATAAGGCGGTTCATCGTCAATCGCACTGTTAAGAAGAACTGCTATATCTTCAAGCGGGTCAAGCTCATCATTTATCTTTCCGAGAAGCCCGTTATTGTAAGGTGCAAGTTCTTTTTTGAGAAGAAGCAGTTTTTCTGCCGCACGCTGAAGTGCTTTAAGGTCACGTGCATTTGCTGTTTTGAGCGTGATACGTGAAATAATACGCTCCATATCACATACGTCTTTAAGACATTCAATCATCCTCTCCCTGTCCTTATTTTCGGAAAGAAGAGTTGCCACCGCATTGTGACGTGCCGTAATTGCACCCGCATCGCAAAGCGGTTTTTCTATCCAATGCCTGATAAGCCTGCCGCCCATTGGCGTAACCGTCTTGTCAAGCACCCATAAAAGCGAGCCTTTCTTATCACCCCGACGCATAGTTTCGCAGAGTTCGAGATTACGCCTTGAACCAAGGTCGAGCTGCATATAACTGCCGCTGTCATAGACGTTAATCTCACGGATGTTATCAAGTTCCATCTTCTGCATATCTTCAAGATAGCGCAGAAGCATTGCAACAACCGTGTGACCGCCCTCTATACCCGAAAGACCGCAATCTTTAAGATACTTTTTGTCAAAATACTTTTCAAGAAGCGCATTTTCCCGTTCTTCAGGAAGTTCATCCCTCGTGAACGTGCACACGGGACACGAAAACTTTTCACGCAGGAGTGTGATGACTTTTTTAATATCACCCTCACCGTAGACAAGCGCCTCTTTTGGAGAATACCTGCCCGTTTCGTTCAAAATCGCATCCGTAACACTTTCCGACACGTCAACCGACGTGGCATTGAGTTCACCCGTAGAAATGTCGGCAAAGGCAATAACCGCCGTCTTTTTGAATATACGCAGAGCCATTATGTAATTGTTCCTGCTCTCATCAAGCATTGATGCTTCCGTCACCGTACCCGGTGTTACGATTCTTATGATGTCCCTTTCAACAAGACCTTTCGCCTCTTTGGGATCCTGCACCTGCTCACAGATTGCCACCTTGTAGCCCTTTGCCACAAGACGTGCTATGTAATTCTCGGCACTGTGAAACGGCACACCGCACATGGGGGCACGTTCCTCAAGACCGCAGTCCTTACCCGTAAGTACAAGGTCAAGTTCTTTTGACGCCACTCTGGCATCGTCAAAAAACATTTCGTAAAAATCGCCCAAACGGAAAAACAGTATCGAATCGGGATTCTTTTCTTTTATGGACAGATACTGTCTCATCATCGGCGTAAGTTCAGCCATTTTGCACCTCTGGTTTTTTTAGTCTGTTTTTAGTGGCAACCGCCGCATGAACTGCAGTTACCGCCACATGAATGAGGTTCTTCCCCCGTAATGTAGAAATTGAGAATACCGTATATCTCGTTCATAAGAGCGTCAACGCTGTCTCTTGCCGTGTAAAATTCCTTCATGGAATCCATTTCAAGTATTTTCGTCTGCATTGCAGTAAGTTCATTCGTAAGTTTTTCTGCCGCTTCGTTGTCACCTTCGCCACTCTTTGTGATAAGTTCGTTTCTTAAATTTTCAAACTCCATAAGAGCCTTCTGAAGTTCAAGATCAGTTTCCTGCTTCTGTGCAGCCGACTGTAATTTCTTTACATTTTCATCCTTTGCGAGTTCAGCACCAAGCTGATGTGCGAGTTCTGTAATTGTTGCCATTGTTATATCTCCTTAAAATTAAATAATTTCTCCTGTAAGTGAAAATGTTTTCGCCTCTGTTATTTTCACATTGACAAACTGACCGATAAGTGATTTGTCACACTTGAAGTTGACGGTTTTTGCACCGCTTGTGTGGGCACACATCACCGTATCGTCATTCTTGCTGACACCTTCGACAAGCACCCTTTGAACTGTGCCCTCGAGTGCCTTGTTTTTTTCCTTTGAAATCTCATTCTGCACCTGCATAAGAGTGTCCATCCTCTCACCCTTGACAGCCTGCGGAACCTGATTATCCATTGAATATGCGGGTGTGCCCTTTCTGCGTGAATAGATGAAGGTGTATGCCGAATCGAATTTCACCCTTTTCAGTAAATCAACCGTCTGCTCAAAATCCTCATCCGTTTCACCTGGGAAGCCGATTATAATATCACTTGTAACCGACAAGTCGGGCATCTTTTCTCGTGCATACGCTATTATTTTTTCATACGCATCGCAGGTGTAACGGCGGTTCATTATTTTAAGCAACCTGTCACTTCCGCACTGAACGGGAAGATGCAGGTGCCTTTCCACCTTCTCACAGTCTGCCATAGCATCTATCACTTCGTTTGTTATGTCCTTCGGGTGACTTGACATAAAGCGTATAAGAAAATCACCCGGTATGGCGTTTACCCTTCGTAAAAGCGTTGCAAAATCACATTCACCCTCGATGTCTTTACCGTAGGAATTTACGTTTTGCCCGAGAAGCATTATCTCTTTACAGCCGTCAGCGACAAGTGCCGTTATTTCAGAAATGATGTTATCGCTTTTCCTGCTCCTCTCTCTGCCCCTTACGTAAGGCACGATACAGTAGGTACAGAAATTATTGCAGCCGTACATTATAGTGACGAGTGCCGAAAACTTATTCTTTCTGACGACGGGAATATTTTCACCCAGATCGTTTTCGTTTTCAGAAAGGTCTTTCTCCACTCTTCTTCCCGAAAGCACCTCGTAGAGCATTTTGGGAAACTTCTCTCTCGAATGTGTGCCGAAGATTATATCAACCTGATCGTATTTTCTGCTTATATCATCCGCAATATGCGCCTGCTGTACCATACATCCGCAGACTGCTATCACGAGTGACGGATTTTTCCTTTTGAGTGCTTTGAGCGCACCGAGTATTCCGAAAACACGAAGTTCTGCATGCTCCCTCACAGCACAGGTGTTGAGGACTATAATATCCGCCTCTTCCCTGCATTCCGTCGGGATATAGCCCATAGATGCAAGCATACCGCGAAGTTTATCACTGTCCGCCTCATTCTGTTGACAGCCGAAGGTTATTATCATTGCTTTTCCGCCGCCGAGAGCGGCAACTTTACTTATATATTCGCCGTACACTTTTTTACACCTTTCGCATTTTATCAATGATATTATATTTTATCAAATAATACTCTATATGTAAATATATAATATATAAATAATATAAAAAGAGCAGGACTTTCCGTCCTGCTCTTACGTTTTTTGTTTTTAGTGATTTACAACGTACTTCTTGATACCTTCAGGTACTTCGCTTTCATCGTAAGAAACCGTCACAACGAGTGTGATGTTGTTTTCAGTTGTAAGCGCATCTGCTTTTGCAAGGAAAGCAGCCATTTCATCCATATCGGGACCGCCGATTTTCTTAATACCGTCAAGGAATATCTCTGTAGCATCATAATCCCTCGCCATAACGCCTGCAAGGAATCCGTAGAGTGCTTCATAACCGTTTATTTTGTATGAGCTTGCTTCTATAAGTCTAACGGAGGAAGAAATATCGTATGTAAGGATCATATCCTGCTCGATGCAGACAACATTTCCCTTAGTTTCAGCAGCAGCCTTATTTACCATTTCTATAAGCATTTTTGTCTTGCCGCTGCCTTTTTTTCCGATAATAACTTGAACCATATTTATCTCCTATTCTGCCGTAAATACTACGGCCTGCTATTTTATTAAGGTTTCCCTTGTGTATATAATACAATAACATACACAACATTTCAACCAGAAAATAGCAATTTGTTATAATTTATTTGTCTATTCTCGCTTCAAGTTCCTTAGCAAGATTTTCGTAGCCGGGCTTGCCGAGAAGTGCGTACATATTGTTCTTATATCCTTCAACACCGGGCTGATTGAACGGATTTACGCCGAGAAGATAGCCTGATATTGCACATGCCTTTTCAAAGAAGTAGATAAGATAACCGTATTCATACTCGTTGATTTCGGGCATTTCAAACGAAAGACTGGGAACACCGCCGTCCGTATGTGCAAGAACAGTGCCCTGATATGCCTTTTCGTTTACATAGCTGAGTTTTCTTGAATCGAGGAAGAACATTCCGTCACCACTCTCAGCATCGTCATCGGGAATTGTAATATCATTCTGAACCTTTGCAACGTGAATAACGCTTTCAAACATATCACGTCTGCCTTCCTGAATGTACTGACCGAGTGAGTGCAGATCCGTTGAATTGACAACTGATGCGGGGAAAATACCCTTCTGATCCTTACCTTCACTTTCACCGTAGAGCTGTTTTAACCACTCGTTGAGTGAGGTAAATCTCGGGTCGTAGGAAGTGTATATTTCCATAGTCTTACCCTTGTTGTAGAGTATGTTTCTTATAGCCGCATATCTGTATGCCGCATTCTTTTCAAGGTCACATACTGAAAAATCCTTCATAGCGTCGAAAGCACCGCTCATAACCGCGTCAATATCCATGCCTGCAACAGCCATAGGAAGAAGACCTACGGGTGTGAATGAAGAATATCTGCCGCCGATATCATCGGGGATAACGAAGGTCTTATAACCGTTCTTTTCGCAGGTTGCACGAAGTGCACCCCTTGACTTATCCGTTGTACAGTAAATACGCTTTGCAGCCTCTTCCTTACCGTACTTTTCTTCAAGCATCTTGCGGAAAATTCTGAAAGCAATCGCAGGTTCAGCCGTAGTTCCCGACTTCGAGATAACGTTAAGCGAAACCTCTTTACCTTCGCAAAGTGCAAGAATGTCGTTAACGTAATCGGCACTCATATTGTTTCCAACGTAGTAAATCTGAGGATCTTCAAGATTAAGCTCGTTGTGGAAAATGCCCTTTACGCATTCAATCGCACTTCTCGCACCGAGGTATGAACCGCCGATACCGATAACAACGAGAACGTCACTGTCCGAACGGATTTTTTCAGCCGTCTTCTTTATATCTTCAAATTCTTCCCTGTCATAATCTCTGGGAAGGTTTATGAAGCCGGTAAAATCGTTGCCGGCACCCTCTTTGTTTTCAATAAGGTCGTGTGCACACTTTACAAGTGCTGCCATTTCCTGTACTTCGTTTTTTCCTACAAAAGGAGCAAGTCTGCTGTCGTTTAATTTAATAGCCATTATTTGTACCTCCGATAATATGGATTACTAATTTCATTATAAACCTTTTTATTGAAAAGTCAATCACCGCATTATAATAAGCCACAAGTAACATATCCAATCCACAAGGCTTTTTTCCTCTATATCCTCGCTTGTCAGCACATCACTTTCGCAAAGCAGGTTTTCACCCAGATAATACGACACTTTTCCCACCTTCGTACCTCTTGTCGCAGGTGCCTTTATGCTTTTTTCCATATCTATTTTTGCCGTTATCTCTGCGTTCTCGCCCTTTTTGATAAGTGACGTCACGGACGGTATATCCGCCGCAACTTTAACAAGGTCTTTTTTGCCCCTGTTAACCTTCAAATCTGCTATATGCGGAAGTTCATACGACACAACCGCATAATTTGCAAAACCGTAATTGAGAAGCCCCGCGGCATCGTTAAAACGGTCCTTCGAGGTCGGGCAGCCGAGCACTACCGCAACAAGTTCCATACCGTCACGCTCGGCAGTTGCACAAAGGCAGTACATCGCTTCACTTGTAAATCCCGTTTTAAGCCCCGTTATGCCGTTATACGTCTTTACAAGTTTATTGGTATTGGACAGTCCGAACTGCCCGTCTCTAATCGTATCCATCCAGATCGTTGCATATTCACGCACCTTGGGATAGCGTATGAGTTCACGTGCCATAATCGCAATATCCCTTGCACTTGTACGGTTTGTATCGTCAAGCCCCGTACAATTATCAAAATGGGTATTACTCATACCAAGCTGTGATGCCCTTTCGTTCATCAAAGAAACAAACACGTCTATACTGCCCGATATTTTTTCACCAAGTGCCACAGCCGCATCGTTGCAGGAGGAAACGAAAACCGCTTTGAGCATATCGTCTACACTCATTTCCTCGCCCTCCTCCATATACGCCTGAGAACCGCCCATACCTGCGGCGTAGGCACTTACAGGCACCATATCTTCGTAGGTCAGCCTGCCCGCATCTATCGCCTCAAAAACGAGAAGAAGCGTCATAATCTTGGTTACGCTTGCAGGCGGCAACGCCTCGTCGGCATTCTTTTCAAAAAGCACGTTACCGCTCGATTTCTCAATGAGTATCGCACTTTTTGCCGTTAAAGAAATATCCTCCTGTGCAAAGGCACTTAAAGGCGTCACTAACAAAATTACGCAAAGTGTTAAAACAAAAATTCTTTTGGACATACGCATCACTCCTGCTAAAACTTATGTAAGCAGAAATAAAAAAATGCCCTTTCGGGCATTTTTTATTTTAACTTTTCAAGTTGTTCAAAGAGTTCGTCAGCATCGTCGGTATGTGCCTGAACCGTAAGTTCCTTGGATAAATCGAGACCGAAAAGGCCCATTATGGATTTTGCATCCACGACGTATCTCCCCGAGACAATATCGACGTCATAATTACATCTCGTAACAATATTGACAAATTCCTTTACGTCCATTATAGACGTAAGCTTTATCGTTGTTGTTTTCATAAGTAGTGCCTCCTGACAAAAAATATTGCAATTAAATTGCTTTTCATATATTATCATATTTAACGGTAAAATTCAACATACCGGAGGAAAATATGAAAGTTGCTTTTTATACACTCGGTTGCAAGGTCAACGGCTATGAAACCGAAGTGCTTACCGAAAAATTCATAGAAAAAGGCTGTGAAATAGTTCCTTTTTCGGAACTTGCAGACATTTACGTGGTAAACACCTGTACGGTGACGGCAATATCCGACAGAAAATCAAGAACCGCTCTGCGAAACGCAAGAAAAAGAAACCCGTCCGCCATTGTCGTTGCGGCAGGTTGCTATCCGCAGGCGGCGGCAGATGAGGTGAAAAGCCTTGATGACGTCGATATAATCGTCGGCACGGCAAACAAGTACGACCTTGTCGAACTTGCCCTTTCAAAAGCACGTACTTTCAGTATTCCCGATATAACACGGTATATTCCCTATTCCGAAGATACCGTACTTGGCAATTCCACCCATACGAGAGCAATTATTAAAATCGAGGACGGGTGCAACAACTTCTGTTCTTACTGCAAAATCCCATTTGCAAGAGGCAGGGTGCGTTCCAAACCGCTTGAAACTGCGGTAAAGGAATTTGAAGGTTTAGTTAAATCGGGCTACAAAGAAATTGTCGTGACGGGCATCGAAATTGCCTCTTACGGAGAGGATACGGGCGATTCACTTTCAAAACTTCTGTGTAAATTTGACTCCCTTTGCGATGATAATACGAGAATCCGTCTGGGTTCACTTGAGCCGAGGCTGATAACCGAGGATTTTGCAAAAAAAATCTCTTCCCTTACGCATATATGCCCTCAGTTTCACCTTTCAATGCAAAGCGGCTGCGACACAGTTTTGAAGCGAATGAACAGAAAATATGATACGGCGCTTTTTGAAAATTCTGTTAATCTGCTTCGCAAATATATTAAAGACGTGCAGATAACGACCGACCTTATTGCAGGCTTCCCCGGGGAAACCGAGGAAGAATTTGAACAAACGCTCGCATTTTTAAAGAAAATACGGTTTTTAAAGGTACACGTATTCCCCTATTCAAAAAGAGAGGGGACGGCTGCCTGCCGTATGGACGGACATCTCACAAAGGCGGTCAAGGCAGAGCGTGCTGCAGCTGCTTCAAAACTCTGTGACGGTATACGAAAAGAAATACTTGAGAGTTATATTGGCAAAACGGTAAGTGTTTTGTTTGAAACGCAGAAAGACGGCGTGTGGAGCGGTTATACGCCCAATTATATCCCCGTTGAATACCGCTGTGACCAAGATTTAAGCAACACTTTACTTACGGTTGAAATCGTATCTTCCGACGGTGATAAACTTATTGCAAAATAAAAGAGAGGTCAAGGGCGTGTTCGCTTAGGGATTATTCGCTCAAAAAGCATAATTTTGGCGTATAACTTTGTTAAAAGACCTCCATTTCCGTCAGGATTATGGAGCTCTTTTGCCTTGTTCTTCATCCAAAATAATGCTTTTTGTAGTGCTAAAGCAGTTTTGGGTTAGAAATTTTTCGTTTAGACAAAATAATAAAAATTCCGCAATACTTTGTGTATTACGGAATTTTTTTATGAAGTATTAACGGAAAAG
>JAZQAK010000005.1:0-15340 GCA_045545175.1 Feifaniaceae bacterium | reverse complement strand
GCCAAGCGTTGATGTCGCTCAAAGACCTTAACAAAACATAAAAAAAGAGGAGGCACATAGCTTCCTCTTTTCATTTTACATAAGTTGCTGCTCATTAATTATCAGCTTAAACTCAAGTCCCAATTTTTCGCAAGCCTTTCTACAAAGCACCATGCGGTTAAGAAAAATCTCAAAGTAATTAACAACAGAGCTAACCTTCGTATCAACTTCAAGTTTAAGTTTCAGAAGTGTTTTTTCGCCGTTTATTTTGATTGACGACTTCTTTACCGAGTAGTTTACCCTATCGTGTATATCAAAGCTGGGAAGGTCGGTATTTCTTACTCTTGTATATCTTACATCACTCTTATCGGCAATAATGAGGGCTGCCGCAATAGGATTTACAGGCACTCCGTCACCTTCATCGTGATTTCCGATTGCGGTTGTAATTGTAGCAACATCTTCAGGCTCAAAACCGAGGTCTGTAAGTATTTTAAATGCCATAATAGCTCCGCTTTGTGAGTGGTCTACCCTGTTTACGAGATTTCCTATATCGTGCATATAGCCTGCGATTTTTGCAAGCTCTATATCGTGTTCGGAAAAGCCGAGTGTTTCGAGAATATATGCAGCATCGGTCGCAACTTTCGTAACGTGGGCAAAGTTATGTTCTGTATAGCCGAGAGCTTCAAGTGAAGCATCGGCTTTTTTTATATATGTGTTTATAGTCTCATTCTTTCTGATTTCGTCAAAAGTAATCATAAACTCTCCTTTTAATTATCTTCTCTCTTCAAGTGCTATTGAGCTGATGGTAACAGGTTTATAGCCATGATTATGACACCAGTCAACCGTTCTGAATATTCTTTCTTTATAATCAGGCTCATACATGAAGTAATCTTCATAGAAATACTGCTCGTGTATCAAAAGATAGTGGAAGCAATTGTTCTGACGGCTGCTTATATCTTCCATATAACCGTCAATTTTATCAAGGTCAACCTCATTAATTACTATATCGTCCTTAACAAAAATTATGTCCTCTTTATTGTCCACCCAGAAATCTCTGTCAAAAACATGCTTTGTCTGTTCCTTGTCGAGATAATACGAAACATACGGGTCGCCGTTTTCGTCAAATGTGAAATATCCGTCAATGCACCTGAAGCCGAGATTTCTGAAGGCTCTTGTCGCCCAAAGATTTGAGTTTGCCCAGTGCTGAGAAGTAATATTGGAAGTCACTTCCTTGCCGGCAAATCGCAAGATTTCTTTTTCGACAAGTCTGCCCTCACGCATAACCTGTTCATAGGTAGCATCTTTATAAGGACTGTCGGGGTGGTCGGCGTTAGCGTGGAAGGTAAACTTCAGCCATTCGCCGTTGGCAATAAACTCGTCTTTATATTTATCGGGAAACATGGAAAGATTGAACTTCTTGTCATCCGTTTCATAGTATATATGCATATGGACATACGTACCGTACTTTTCGTGAAGCTCTTTATAAATGGCAAGAAACGGGTCATCAAAGATTGATTTATACTCATCCTGATGCTCATATATGTTCTGAAAACATCTTATAACGTCGTCTACGCCGAATCTGTAGGTTTTATAGCCGTTCTTGAACCAGTACACATAGGTTGTTACAATTTCATTTGAAACGGTGTCAACTGCCTCAATAGCGTTTCTGTACGCATCGAGATATACTTCGGCTGCATATACCCCGTCTTTTTCGGAGGCAGTAACGCCGTTTATCGCAATATTTCTTCCGCTTTCACAGGATACGGAAACATTTATAAGTATACCGTCCTCAAAAGGCTTTCCGTCTGCATTTGTAAATAAAACATCTCCGTCAATCGGGAAAATAAACTTCATAATACCGCACCGTCTCAAATCAAAATCAGGCTCATTGCCCTTAAAAATATTATACCATGGTTTCACAATTTTTCAACACATTTTTACAATAAAATATTGATAAAAAACTTGACGAAAACACTCTTTTATTATATAATAAGTTGTTAAATGTATAATTATGCCCAAAAACAAGGAGGCGCACAATATGGAACGCATAAGCAAAGAGAATTACTACCTTGATATCGCACAGACGGTTGCCGCAAGAAGCACATGTTTAAGACGTAAATTCGGCGCAATTATTGTATCAAACGACTCAATAGTATCTACAGGCTATAATGGTGCGCCGAGAGGCAGAAAGAACTGCTCGGATCTTGGCACTTGCATGAGAGAAGAACTTGGTATTCCCAGAGGTGAAAGATACGAAATGTGCAGAAGCATCCATGCTGAGCAGAATGCAATAATTGCCGCCGCAGCTCATCAGATGATGGGTTCAACCCTCTATCTTGCCTGCGTTGATGCCCCTACGGGACAGCTTATGGGCGGCACCTGCTGCTGTCAGATGTGTAAGCGTAACGTTATCAATGCCGGTATCGAAAAGGTTGTAGTACGTGAAACGCCTACTGAATTTTCTGTTTACAATGTAAAGGACTGGATTGAAGACGACGACAGTCTTACAGGTAAGTTTGGTTATTAAAATGAAACATATTCTATTTGTCTGCACAGGTAACACTTGCAGAAGCCCTATGGCGGAAGCAATTTTTAACAGCTTGACATGGGAGGACGGTCATTTTTTTGCTACATCCTGCGGCATATTTGCTGACGGTGTCACACCAATCAGCGATAATGCGAAGATTGTTTTAAATGAGTTGGGGATTACTTTCAACACAGTATCAACTCCCATATCTGAGAAGATTATGGAAAAAGCTGACAAGATAATCTGCATGACAAAAAATCACGCTTCAACGCTTTTATCCATGTTTCCCCAATATGGTGCTAAAATATTTGTAATGCCAAAAGATATAACAGATCCCTTTGGCGGTGACGTAAATGTATACAGAAAATGTAGAGACGAAATTTCAAACTGCATTGAAGCAATATTAAACGAATTAACGAGTGAATATAATGCCTAAATTAGATATTAGAAACACCACATACCGATATTATAAAAAAGAAGATTTAGAAGATATATCAAAAATCGAACAACTCTCAATAAATCCACCATGGTCTTTCAAGGCACTATGCGAGTTTTCAGAATGCAGTACAAGCAAAATACTGGTTGCCAGCTATGACAAGTGCGTGTTCGGCTATATAACATATTCGGTTGTACTTGACGAGGTTCAAATTGCAAATGTAGCTGTTCATCCTGACAACAGACGCTGCGGTATAGCAAAAAATCTTCTGAAAAGCCTCTACGCTAATTCTAAAACAAATGGTATTAGCGTTATCACGCTTGAAGTTCGTGAATCAAATCTGCCTGCCATCAATCTTTATACGCAGCTTGGATACCGCGAAGTAGGCAGACGTAAAAATTACTATAAATCCCCTACAGAAGATGCGATTCTTATGAATCTGTATCTTTAATGAAAGGAAACAGCAAATGCTTATTTTAGGATTTGAGTCCTCGTGTGACGAAACAGCCGTTGCAATAGTCAAAGACGGACGAGAAGTTCTTGCAAATAAAATAGCTTCACAAATTGAAATACATGCACTTTACGGCGGTGTGGTTCCGGAAATCGCAAGCCGAGCTCATACTGAGGCAATCTCAGGGCTCACCAACGAAGCTCTTGAGGAAGCCGGTGTTTCGCTTTCCGACATTGATGCAATTGCAGTAACTAACTGTCCCGGGCTTATCGGTGCTTTGCTTGTTGGCGTTAATTTTGCAAAATCGCTTGCATTTAAGTTGGACATACCTCTAATTCCGGTACATCACATAAGAGGTCACATTGCTGCAAACTACTGTCACTTTGACGGAAAAGACGGCAAAGAATATTTAGAGCCACCTTTTACCTCACTTGTTATGTCTGGCGGTCATACCTCTCTTATCGGTGTCAACAGCTATACAGACTTTGAAATCATCGGAGCTACACGAGATGATGCCGCAGGTGAAGCCTTTGACAAGGTTGCAAGGCTTTTATCACTCCCTTATCCCGGCGGTGCAAAAATGGACAAGCTTGCATATGAGGGCGACAAAACATTTATTGAGTTTCCCCAGGCATCAGTAAAAGACAGTCCTTACGATTTCTCATTTTCGGGTCTGAAAACTGCCGCGATCAACTTCATTCATAAGTTAGAGCAGAACAAAACTGAATACAATAAGGCTGATATTGCTGCATCATATACCGGTGCTGTAGTAAAAGCCATTGCCAAAAGAGTTGAACTTCTTTTCAATGACATGGATTTATTTAAATCTAAGAAGTTTGTGCTTGCCGGAGGAGTCAGTGCAAACAGCCATATTCGGCAGGCTATTACCGAGCTTGCAGAAAAATATGGAGTTAAGCTCTACATTCCACCGCTTTCTTTGTGTGGAGACAATGCTGTGATGATTGCCTCTCAAGGATATTACGAATATACCGAAGGCAATAAAAAAGCAGACACAACACTCAATGCCTATGCAACAATGGGCGTTGATGAAGTATAAATTATTTGAAGGTGTAAAACGATGAACAACAAACAGAACGACAAGAAAATTTCCAATGCTGTAATCAGAAGACTTCCAAGATACTTCAGATATTTACGTGAGCTTATCAGAAATGACATCATGAGAATATCTTCACGTGAACTTTCTGAAAAGATGAACATTACAGCCTCCCAGATAAGACAGGACCTCAACTGCTTCGGCGGTTTCGGTCAGCAGGGCTACGGCTACAACGTAAAGTTCCTCTACTCCGAAATCTCCCATATTTTAGGCGTTGACAACGGACTTACAGCGATTATTGTAGGTATCGGAAACGTGGGCAAGGCTCTTGTAAACAATCCCCTCTTTGAAAAGAGAGGTATAAAAGTAATGGGCCTGTTTGACACAGACCCAAATGTAATCGGTACTTCTTTCGGAGAACTCACCGTAATGGATGCAAAGGACATGACAAACTTCTGCATGGACAACGGCATTGATATTGCAGTTCTCACAATTCCCAAGACCGCCGCAAAGAACACACTTGAAGTACTTGCAGAAACAGAAATCAGAGGCATCTGGAACTTCTCAAATGCAGAAATCTCATGTCCCGAAGGCAAGAACATCAAGATTGAAAATGTTCACCTCGGAGACTCGCTCATGGCTCTTTGCTATGAAGTAGCTCTTGAAAAGGAAAACAATCAATAATCGCTCTCTAAGAACTTGATTGCACGTTCAACAGAGTTTTTCGCATTACCCCACGGCTCGTTTTCATATCTGTAATCAAATTTCTTACAGAACCAGGAAACATCTTCTTTAAGGGATTCAAGATAATTTGATTGAACAGACGACAACTGTTCCGCAAATGCGGCAAATGACTTTTTATCAAGCTTTACTCTTGCAGTCTCTAAAAACTCTTCGGCGTGTTCAATACAGAAGTATGGCTGTTTTGACATCTTTTCCTTAAACTCGGGACCGTTTGCCCAGAGAATTACTGCACAGAACAGCATCTTTTCAAACTTTTCGTATGTTCTTTCGCAGACATAGCAGCTCTTTTTGAGAGTTCTCATATTTTCAGCCGCCTTCTTTGTATTATCTTTTCCGAGAAGAGAATTTTTCCATATAACTGTTTTATCGGTAATCTCAGCAAGATGGCTTTCAAGCATGAGCGCAAGGCTGAGACGGTTATTCATCTGGAACATTTTATCATAATGCTTTCTGCAAAATCCGAGCTTATTCGTCTTGATTCTTATGTCAGGCTCCATCATGGAAGCACCCATTATAAGCTCACGTTCATTATCCTCAAGAGTTCTTCTCATTCTGCAAAAGGGACAGCCGTCATATTCATCAAAGGCTTCGTTGACAGGTATGGTATAGATTTTTTCATCCATTTTTTATCAGCTCCTTATCCCTTTTATGCTAACACACAAAGAGAATAAAATCAACACCTTCATGTAAATTTAATTTCGGTGATACGATGATGTATACAATAGAAAGACCAAAGAATTTTGACATAGCCCAGATTTTTGACTGCGGTCAGTGCTTCAGGTTCAATAAGCACGAGAGCAAAGAAAACACTTACTGCGGTGTGGCATTTGGCAAATATCTGGAAATTACGCAGAGTGAAAACAGCGTAGACTTTAACTGTGACAAAGAGACATTTGACACACTTTGGCACGGCTTTCTTAATCTTGACAATGATTATTCTTTATACATAGACTCATTTAAAGACGACAAAACACTTTACACCGCTTCCCTGTTTTCTTCGGGTATCCGGATTCTCAGACAGGACCCTTGGGAAACACTATGTTCATTTATAATAAGCCAGAATAACAATATCCCGCGCATAAAAGGCATTATCGAAAACATGTCGAAGGCATACGGTGAGAAAATAGAGTGTGGTGACGGTATTGAAAGATACGCTTTTCCTACAGCAAAGACGCTGTATGAAGCAGGAACAGATGCGATTTTCGCACTTAAAACAGGCTTTCGTGCAAAATACATATTTGATGCTGCTTCAAAGGTAGTAAGCGGCGAGCTTGACTTAAACACAATTTTTGATATGCCTCTTGATGAAGCAATGCAGGCTCTTATGACAATAAAGGGTGTAGGTCCCAAGGTTGCCTGCTGTGTACTTCTTTTCGGTTTTTCAAAATACGATGCCTTTCCAATTGACGTATGGGTAAAAAAGATTCTCAACAATTACTATTCCGACGGCATGTCGCCACACTTTACGGGAAAACACGCAGGCATCGCACAGCAATATCTTTTCTACTACGAAAGATGTAAAAACAATGTATATCTTTAGGAGATTATTATGGATACAAGAACAAAAACAACGGTTGCATACAGATGCCCCCACTGCGGTGCAATACTCACCTTTGACGTAACACGTGAAAGACTTGATAAGGGCAAAATGAGTATGCCCTGTATTCAGTGCGGAAAAAGCCATCTTGAAATAATAAAAGAACCCTCAGGTTCAATATCCCTGCTTGTTCCTTGTCTTATGTGTCCCCATGCACATCCGTACAAGATTTCCCCTGAGATGTTCTTTGAAAAGGAAATATACTGCTTCCCCTGTTCATTTACAGGCATTGACATCTGTTTTATCGGTGAAAGTGACTATGTAGACGATGAAATTATCCGTTCGGGCAGAGAAATTGCAGATATAATTGAAGAAACAAACGAAGAAGACTCCAACGCCAAGGATGCAAATGTCATGGTTGCAGACACGAGCGTAATGAGAGAGGTACTCTTTGCAATCGGAAATCTTCAGGAAGACAAGAAAATTAAATGCAGTTGCGGAAGCTCCGCTGTCAAGGTTCTCATCGACTACGACAAGGCAGTTGTGACTTGCAAGGTATGCGGAAAGAAAAAAGAAATCGCAGCAAGGTCGAGATTCGACGCAAATGCCGCGATTGATTTGGATGAAATTATTATATAAAAGATAAAATCCAATAATACACACCGATTATTACGCTCGTAAGCGTCCCATAAACAATAACAGGACCTGCAATTTTAAATATATTTGCGCCAACGCCGAGGATTAGTCCTTCAGCCTTTGAGTCGATTGAAATCGAGCTTATAGCATTTGCAAAGCCTGTAATGGGAACTAAAGTCCCGGCACCCGCATACTTTGCAATTTTTTGGTATAAGCCAAGTCCCGTAAGAACACAGGAAAGTACAATAAGGGAACACGGAATAAGGGTTTTGACATTTTCCTCATTGACGCCGAGCATTTTACCAATGTCTCCTATTCCCTGCCCGATAACACAAATTATCCCGCCGATAACAAAAGCAAAAACGCAGTCTTTAATCAGATTTGATTTTGGTGCAAACCTTTCGGCATACTTTTTATAATTCTTTTTGTCACGCTCATTAAATTTTCTTTTATCCATTACATACACCTCGGAGGAATATTAAATTGATTTTTGCTTCCCTATTATTTCTATTTATATTTTTGCCTCTGAATTTAATATTATACTTTGCGATTCCGAACCTTAAAGTAAAAAACGCAGTACTAATTTTCTTTTCACTGCTCTTTTATGCTTGGGGCGAGCCTGTCTGGGTAATTCTGCTGGTACTAACTGCATTTCTTGATTACACAAACGCCAAATATATCGAAAAATACCGCGGAACAAAAAAAGCAACCATCTTTTTGTTGCTTACAATTATAGTTGATATCGGAATTTTTGCTGTATTTAAGTATTCGGGATTTTTTATTTCAAATTTAAATATATTACCGTTTATAAATCTTCCCGTTCCCGAATTCACGTTGCCTGTCGGCATATCTTTTTATACATTCCAAACACTTACTTATGTTATTGATGTGTACCGTGGCAAAATCAGTGCGCAACCTAAATTTTCCAAATACCTCCTCTATCTTTCTCTTTACTTTCAATTGGTTGCAGGGCCCATTGTACGATACACTGATGTTGCAAAAGAAATTGAGCACAGAAATCTCTCTATTCCTAGATTCTCGCATGGCATCTATAGATTTGCCTGCGGTCTTGGCAAGAAAGTAATTATTGCAAACGCGGCTGGTGTTTTTGTAGATAAATACATGACAGGCTCAGTTGAAGGATTAACAACACTCGGTGCATGGCTCGGTATTATAATGTATACCATTCAGCTGTATTTCGACTTTTCAGGATATTCGGATATGGCTATCGGTCTTGGAAAAATGTTTGGATTTGACTTTCCCGAAAACTTCAACTACCCTTATATATCAAAATCTGTCAGCGAATTCTGGCGCAGGTGGCACATGACACTCGGTTCATTCTTCAGAGATTATGTGTATATTCCACTCGGAGGCAACAAAAGACTGGTTTACAGAAACCTGTTTATTGTTTGGTTTTTAACGGGTTTCTGGCATGGTGCTGACTGGAATTTCATTATTTGGGGATTGTATAACGGCTTATTTATTATGCTGGAACGAGTGTCAAAACCATGGTTTGAAAAAGTCCCCGCTGTTTTCAGACACATATACTTGCTGTTGATTGTAAATATAGGATTTGTATTCTTCAAGTTCAATGACTTATCCAACGCCTTCGATTACATAAAGGTGTTATTCGGTCATAGTGAATCATTTACCAGTATTGATGTTAACATGATGATTAGCAACAATATATTCTGGATTTTCCTTGCAATTCTGCTCTGCACGCCGCTTATGAAAAAAGCAGAAGACTTATACGTCAGAGCAAATCGCGGCCCGTATGCAATTATTATCACATTTAACATTATCAGAACAGTTCTTATATTCATTTTAATAATTTTTTCCACTGCTCATCTTACAGGAAACAGCTTCAATCCTTTCCTGTATAACGCTTTTTGATGTTTTAACAACAGATTACATTAAATATAGTGAGGTTTAGAAATGGTTAAAAACAAAGGTTTAGGAAAGGGTCTCGGGGCATTATTTACCGAGGCAGATTATATAGTTGAAAGTAACGACAGCATTGTCAGCACAGTGCGCCTGTCAGATATTGAACCAGACAAAAATCAGCCAAGAAAAATATTCAACGAAGAAGCTCTTTCTACTCTTGCAGAAAGCATTGAACGACACGGAATTCTTCAGCCGCTTGTGGTCAGAAAAGTAAAAACTGCTGATAAAGACAGTGCCGCCTCAAAGATTCTTGGTGACAAGTACACCATAATTTCCGGTGAAAGACGTTGGAGAGCCGCTAAACTTGCAGGTCTCACAGAGGTTCCCGTTGTTGTCAAAGAATTATCCGACTCGGATGTTGCTGCAATCATGCTAGTCGAAAATCTTCAGAGAGAGGATTTGAATCCGGTTGAATTGGCAGAAGGTCTTAAGAGACTTATTGATGAATTTGGATTGACACAGGAAGAAGCTGCATCGGTTGTCGGCATTTCAAGACCGGCACTGACAAACTCTTTACGTCTTCTGTCCCTGCCCGACGAAGCTCTTGATTCTTTGTCAAGCGGCGACATCACGGCAGGTCACGCAAGAGCACTGCTTTCACTCGGGAATCACGACCTTATTCACTCTGCCCTGCAGGATGTAGTTGCTAAAGGATTGTCGGTACGAGAAACGGAAAAGCTCGTTAAAAACATTATAAAAGCAACCCCGGCAGCAACCGTTGAAATTCCCGATGACGTTCAACTAAAAGATCAAAGGGATATGAAAGTTTATATTTCTAAACTTGAGGAAAAAATCTCATCAAGTCTTGGCAGAAAAATCGCCATATCTTCAAATAAAAAGAAACCCGGCCAAGGAAGACTAGAGATTGAATACTATAACGATGATGATCTTGAGACACTGCTTAAGCAGCTTTGCGGGAACAATATTTTTGATGATAAATAAAGGAGAATAAAATGTTTACTGATTTTTCAGTTCTTCATTTTCTTATATATGCGGCCGGCATCGGGTTTGCTGCAGCAATAATATATACCAACATCCAGCGCACTGCATTATCGGTATTTATCAATTACTTGGCAGATTCCGGCTGTTTTAGCGATGATACAGCTGTTACTCTTAGTGACATTGGTCTTGTAGGCATACAAAAAGCAATTGTTACATCTGCTATCAAACACCAATATGGCTTAAAAAAGTGTATTTCTGTATTATCTGAAGCTGACAAAGATTCAGAAGATTCTTTCTTTGAGAAAAAAACAGAACCAAAGTATTTCTTAGTTGAAACAAATACAGAATTTCTAAAAAAGAAGTATTCTTTTAAAACTATGCCGACAAAACTTGTTGTGCTATTTATTGCAGCGCTTGCTGTTATTGTTTTTGCAACTTCTGCGTTTGTCAGCTGGCTGATAAGCACAGTTACCATACCAAAGCAGGAAAAGTCTGATACGGAAATTGAATCAGAAGATCAACTGCCGCAGGACACAAATGAAAACGAATCTGCGGATGATTACACATATGAATCATCCGATATACCAGGAAACGATTCTGCTATTCAGGAATCAGAAGGTCCCAGAATCCCCATTTAACAATATGGAGGTTAATATGCACACATCGGAATCAAAAAAAACAAAAACCATTCTTATAATTGTCATTACTACTCTATGTATTCTTGCGATAGCGGGTCTTGTGATATACAGTTTAGGATACAGATATATTAAAACTGATTATGCTAAATTTAACGGTTGGACCAAAAACGGTATTCCGACAAGCGGAAGCATTCATTACTCCGACGGCATTTCAGGCAAATTGGTTACTGACAAGAAAACCGGTGATATTTATATAAAATACACAACCGGCGATGAATACAGAGGAGACCTGAAAGGCATTACCAGAAACGGAGTAGGAGTTCTTACCTATTCTAACGGAGACGTATATGACGGTGATTTTGTTGATGATATAAGAACCGGAGAGGCCATGATCTCATATGCTGACGGAAGTAAGTATATAGGAACTGTCGTTGATGGCCTTCCCCACGGAAAGGGTATCTACACATTTTCTGATTCATCTTGGTATTATGGCGACTTTGAAAAAGGTCTGAAAAACGGCGTTGGTGAATATCATGATGCTGACGGCTCGTATTACTACGGCTCTTTTGAAAATGATTTAAAACACGGCACAGAAACTTGTACAATAACACTATACGACAGAAGCGAGTATAAAGGTAAAAACAAACTTGTTTTCAGCTCAGGCTCAGTATATGTAGGTGACTTCAACAAGGACAAGAGAACCGGTAGCGGTGTATATACCTGGAGCAGCGGTGAAAGGTATGAAGGCGAATTCAAGAACGGAAAATTTGACGGTAACGGATCATACTATTTTGCGGGAGATACAACACCATCCTATACAGGATTGTTTGTCGACGGAAAAATAGCTGATGATTCAGACGAAAACGAGAGTAACGATAACAATGAATAATCAGACGACGACAAACATATATCTTGAAGGCATTATTTCAGTATCCGCCGCTATCTCAGCAAAAAAGAGACACGTCGAAAACGTTTTTATTGATAAATATAAACACGAGAAACGTGATAGAAAAATAACTCATTTAATATCACTGCTCAAGAATAATAACATTCAGTATACACTTGTTGAAAGAGCATATATTGATTCATTAGCTTGCGGTGCTTCTCATGGCGGTGTGCTTGCTAAAGTTAGCGATTATACATATACAGATTTATCGGTTTTATTGTCAAATCTGCAGTGCGGTCAATACATCACAATGCTTGACGGTGTTGAAGACCCATTCAATTTCGGCTATTCAATAAGAAATTTATTTGCTTTTGGATGTAAAGGCTTTATCATGCCACAAAGAAACTGGATGAGTGCGGCGAATGTCGTAGCAAAATCATCGGCAGGTGCAAGCGAGCTTTGTGAGTTGGCAGTAGCACCTGATGATGACATTCTTGTGAAGATGCTCAAGGAGAACGATATTGATATTGTCTGCTCCGCCCTGTCCGGGACATCGATTTCGCTATTTGATTTCAAACCGCAAAAGCCGTTTGTTCTTTTCATCGGCGGTGAAAAGAGAGGTATTTCCAAAACCATAATGGAAAATGCCGACAAGGTTGTTCATATACCCTATGCAAACGAAAATGCAAGATATTCATTGCCGACAGCATCATGTGCGGCGATATTCGGAAGCTATCTTTCATCAAATTAATAACACAAAAATGCCTCGGAAAATCCGAGGCATTAATTTTATAGTTCTTTTGAAACAGGGATCATTTCTATACCTTCTTCGGTATAGCTATTTCCGCATTTTTCATAATCCAGCTTTTCATAAAAGCCGAGAGCACCTTTTTGTGCATTGACAAAGAGTTTTGTTGCTTTTTCTTCCTTTGCAATGTTCTCAAGAGCCGAAAGCATAACCGAGCCAAAGCCGAATTTTCTGTATTCCGAAAGAACTGCGATTTTACCAAGCAGTCTTTCGTTCTTTTCTTCAAGATAAATCATTCTGGAAGTAGCAACGGCTCTGCCCTCTTTATCGTAGATACCGGCAAACCATGCTGTGTCGTCATATTTATCACGTGATGAGCCTGCTTTATAGTTTTGCTCATTTGAGAAAACTGCATTTCTGACAGTCAGAGCATCCTTAAGAAGCATACTCGACTTTCCGACAACAAGGCTGTATTTTTCGTTGCCGGCTTCAAGCTCTTTACAATACTGAAGCACCAGCGACTCAAAGCAGAGATTTGCATTAAATTCCTTTGTAAAGCTATCAATTCTATCCTTAATCAGCTTACGTTTTTTGTCATTTATTTTGGTTGTACGCTTTGCACGGATAAGAACATTCTTAGGTGAGTGTTCTATATCTATAAATTCGAGAACATCAACACTATATCCGCAAAATTCAAGATATTTACCTCTTAGCGCATCGGTTGCAAGGGCTGAAAAGCGTTCCTTCAGAAGTCCGTAGTCGCAGAGCAGCGAAAAGTCATTGGACTTTACTTTGCCGTTCATTTCATGCTGACAGCAAGGTACAGAGAAGATATAGTCAGCCTGCCATCTGTAAGCGTTATACAGAGCATAGTCGGTTGCAACATCGCAGGCATGAAGGGCAATTACCATGTCGGGTCTGACTTCGGGATTATAGTCCTTTATGTCCATACAAAGAAATTTAAGACTGTCATAACCGTACTTATTCGCAAGCACGTTGCAATCATCAATAACCTTTTTCTTTAGGTCAAGTCCTACGATATTTACCCTTTTGTGGGCAATCTGTGTCATATAGTGATAACAGACAAAGGTAAGATAGCTCTTACCGCAGCCGAAATCAATGATATTATATTCTTCTCTCGGGTCTTTTTTTACAACATCATCAATAAATTCGACAAAGCGGCAAATCTGCTTATACTTATCGTAACGGGAGTTTATAATCTTACCGTCTTTACCGATAACGCCGATATCACAAAGGACAGGCGGAGCGTTATCAAGGTCGATTATATGATTCTTTTCTCTGTTATGATTGGAATCTTCCTTCTTAACATCGGTATTCCTTCGTCTGTTATGAAGCACCTTGCCCTTAGAGGAAATCTTAATTCCGTAAACATATTCTTCGGTAAAGATTTCAGCCTGTCTGAAGGAATCGGTAAGAAGTGATATTATTTTGTTACAAAGACCGTTTTTCTCCACGTTTTCATGAAAAGCCTGAGTTTTGGTAAATGACTCGAACTGGTACTTCTCACCCATAGGGCGAAGTGTGCATTTGACAAGCTCATCCTTTTTATAAGGAACAGAAAAAACTGCTTTAATAATATTAAGTTGTGTAATTTCAGAGACAAGCTTTTGTAAATCTGTCATATTACAGCTCCATAACCTCTTCTATTGCCGTTTTGAGTGCGTTTTTGACGGCAAGTTTTCTTATATATTCCCTATCTCTTGTTGCGTGCTGACCGAGAAGCATTTTCTTAGCATACTTCTTTTGTCCCACAGACACGCCGAGATAGACAAGTCCCACAGGCTTTTCTTCACTTCCGCCGCTGGGACCTGCAATACCTGTAAGGGACAGAGCAATATCAGAACCCGAAAGCCGTCTTATGCCCTCTGCCATCTCAATTGCTGTCTGTTCCGAAACAGCACCGAAAGCCGCAAGCGTTTCTTCCTTTACGCCGACAAGCTTCATTTTAGCTTCATTTGCGTAGGTGCAGATACCAAATCCGAATACTTCACTGGATCCGGGAACTTCAGTAATTGCCGCACTTACAAGTCCGCCGGTACAGGATTCGCAGGTGGATATGGTTTTCTTTTTCTCTATAAGAAGCTTTACAAGGCTGTGTTCAACGGATTTACTGTCAACATCATAGACGACCTTGCCAAGCGTGCTTTTAACAAGCTCAACGGTTTTAGCAACAATTTCCTTTGCTTCATTTTCGGTTTTACCGCTTCCTGTGACCCTGACTCTTACCTCACCGTCATTGACATAGGGCGCAAGTGTCGGATTCTTTGACGTTGTCATAAGGTCATACAGCTTTTCCTCAACACTCGATTCACCCATACCGATTATATTGACATTGGATGAAAAGAGAACATGGTCTGTATACTTTGAAAGAAAAGGCAAAACCTGATTATCAAGCATGGGTTTCATTTCTCTTGGCGGCCCTGGCAGCATTATAAGCACCTTGCCGTCTTTTTCTACGGCAATGCCGGGAGCTGTGCCAAAGTCGTTCATGAGAACTGCCGCACCTTCAGGAACAAGTGCCTGCTTGAGATTATTCTCGGTCATTACCTTTCCCGTTTTGGAAAAGTAGCCTTTTAACTGTTCGACAACTCTTTCATCGGTATACATGGAAAGGCCCAGAGCCTTTGCACAAAGCTCCATTGAAATATCGTCATAAGTAGGACCAAGTCCCCCTGTTGTGACAAGCAAATCACACCTTGTAAGTGCGTGCTTAATTGTTTCTTCAAGCCTTGTCTTATTATCACCGCAGACCGAGTGGTAAAGCACATCAAAGCCATGCTCTGATAAGCGTTTTGAA
>JAZQAK010000004.1:0-1674 GCA_045545175.1 Feifaniaceae bacterium | reverse complement strand
TATACCGCCGTCAGCCCCTGCATTAAGTCCCATAAGAAGCATTTCATCGGGGCCGTTGATTATGTTCATTTCGCCGTGGGTTATGTCCTTTAAGCGTATCATTTCGTAGTAATCGGAGCTTGTCCACTTGATTGCCGTGATATTGTCAATCTCAAACATTTTTGCCGCAATTTTTGCATTGAACTTAAAGCCTGCACCGGGGTTGTAGTAAATCATCACGGGAATATGTACGCTTTCAGCCAGCTTTTTATAATAGTTATAAACATCATCTTCATCATAACCGAAAAAGAGAGGCGGTGTTGCTGAAATTGCATCTGCACCTATATTTTCTGCATGCTTTGCCAGCTCAATTGCATGAGGAAACACAGTTGACGCCACCTGAATGATTACCGGTTTCTTTTTATTAACTGTCTTTACCGCTTCCTCGGCGAGAATCATTCTCTCCTCTTTTCTAAGAGCAAGACCTTCGCCTGTCGCTCCGCCCACATAAAAGCCGTCGGCTCCCTTGCCGAGAAGATAGCCGAGAAGCGAGTGGAGTACGTCAACCTTTACTCTTTCGTTTTCATCGAGAGGTGTTACAAGTGCAGGCATTATACCTTTAAATTTCATCATTTTCAATTCTCCATTTCTGACTCATTACTATTGATTGTTCTCCCTCATTGGGTGTTCCGTAAAATACTGTAAGTAAGCTTCCGTCAGACAGCTCTACCGTCGAAGGATATCCGCAGTCGTTGCTTACGGGATTTGTATAAAGTGTGTGTCCAGTCTCCCAAGTTTCGCCCTCATCACGGCTGAACATGACACCCACGCCGAAGGGTTCTTCAACATAGCCGTAGGTACAAAGAAGAAGTCCCGACGAGTGTCTGAACAGGTGTGGCGGCACCCCTCCCATATCAGAAAGTATCTGACGGGGCTTTGTCCAAGTTTTTCCGCCGTCGGTTGATTTTGACTGAAAGATTGTATAGTAGCCCGCCTTCTGCACACGCATATGGGTAAGCAGTGAGCCGTCTTTCAGCAATATTGTATGCGGTTCGCAGGAGGTGGCTGTCTCCCCTTTTGGGTTCTTTATGTTTTCTATACAGCCGAGATAGTGAAACTCGCCGTTTTTATCCTGAAGATATGCCCTTATGATATCCCCGTCTGTTCTGTCAAAGGGCCGTCCCACCCACAAAAGCTCGCCCGACGGCAGTTCGAGTGGTCCGTGGGGATTTGATACGGGGCTTTTCTTGATTTTGCCGAAGGTTACACCAAAGTCTGTACTTACCCTGTAGGTGACACCGAGATACTTTTCTTCCTCTTCATCCGTCACGGTATCGAGATAGGCGTGAATATATGGGTTGTCGGTGGATTCCCTCTGGAATTTTCGTGTGTTGGTAAAGGATGTGACAATAACATTTGACTTGCCGTATGCCAAAATTCCGCCGTCTCGGTCATCGAGGGGTGTGTCGATTACGGGACAGGGATAAGTGAAGGTCTCGCCCCCATCATCACTGTAAGATATTACGGCTTTCCCAAACGGACACACATGACCGAGCCTGAAGCCTGAGGCAACCACCGCAATTTTACCGTTCTGAAGCCGCACGGCAGTCGGCCAGCCGAAGTAGTTATGCTTGGAATCGGGGTTTGACATAACCGTTTTAACTTCACCTATAAGTTTTATTTTCATCCGTTTCA
>JAZQAK010000003.1:0-63086 GCA_045545175.1 Feifaniaceae bacterium | reverse complement strand
AGGTTTTCTTCTTCAAAATACCATTCCTTCCAATGGTCTTGATGTTTCGTTAAAATGATAGGAAACAACTGCCACAGTTCTTCCAAACTCATTTCTGATAATTTCTTTCCCATAATACACTCCGTCAAATTGGAATTTGTTATGCTTTTTTTAGTTTTATCAATTCGCCTATCATTGCTCCACCAATAATACAAATTGCACCAACAATCTGAACTGCTGTCATTTTCTCACCAAGTAATAAAGCAGCAAAAACAACCGCTGACAACGGTTCCAAATAACCGCATACCGCTACTGTTTGCACAGGGAGTTTTGCAAGCGGTGAAAAATACAGATAACAACCAATGCCTGTGTTAATAATACCAAGCACAAATATCCAACCCCAAGCACCTGCAGGAACATCAAGGACAAAACCTTGTTTTATGCCCGTAAATACCGCAACGGTCAGAAAACTTACCACGAGTTGTATGACGGAGTTTTCCATTCCGCTGATGTTCCTGGATTGCTTATTGAGTGTTACCATAAAGAAATACATTACTGCCGACATTGCCCCACAGAACAAGCCCCAAGTGTTGTTGCTTCCAACCGCATTGCCATTCACAAGAAAAATGCCAACAAGCACCGTTGCAAACCCCAACAGTTTAGGGGCGGTTAGTTTTTCACGAAAGATAATAGGTGATAATATCATCACAATTACAGGTCCGCAATAATAGAGCAATGACGATAAACTTACACCTACTTGTTGATATGCTTCATAAAGAAACATCCAACTTGTACCCATTGCGATACCGGACAGGACTATAAAAATTGAATCTTTCTTGTAGGTCCTTATATGAAACTTACCTTTGCCAAGTAAAAACAAGACAACCAACAGAATACTACCTATTAGTGTTCGTAAAAACACAATCTCATAACTGTTCAGCGGTATATGACTTGCGACTATCCCGTTAAGACCAAACAGTAATAATGCTGATATGTATTTAATGAATGCTTTTCTATCCACAATTAAATCTCCGTCAAATTTTTGAACTGATAAAAAACCCGAAAGCGTTTGCTTTCGGGTTTTTGATAATAGCCAATAGGCTGTAATTATCTCTTTGAGAACTGGGGAGCGCGACGTGCAGCCTTTAAGCCGTACTTCTTTCTTTCCTTCATTCTGGGGTCTCTTGTAAGGAAGCCTGCTGCCTTGAGTGCGGGACGAAGAGCTGCATCTGCTTCGAGAAGTGCTCTTGCTACGCCGTGACGGATAGCACCAGCCTGACCTGAAACGCCGCCGCCTGAAACCTTAGCAACGATATCGTACTTACCTGTGAGGTTTGTTGCCTCCATAGGCTGACGAACGATAAGCTTGAGTGTATCAAGACCGAAATAATCATCAATGTCTCTGCCATTGATTGTGATGTTACCTGTGCCGGGAAGAAGTCTTACACGTGCAACTGAGCTCTTTCTTCTGCCGGTGCCGTAAAAATAGTTTGCCATTTTTAAACTTCCTCCTTAATTACTTAGTGAAAACTTCGGGCTTCTGTGCAGCATGTGTATGCTCAGCGCCACGGAAAAGTTTGAGTCTGTTAAGACTTGCTCTGCCTATTGAGTTCTTGGGAAGCATACCGCGAACTGCGAGACGAAGTGCGAGCTCAGGCTTTGTAGCCATAAGTCTGTCGTACTTAACTTCCTTAAGACCGCCCGGGAAGCCCGAGTGTGTGCGATAGAACTTCTGGTCAAGCTTCTTGCCAGTAAGAACCATCTTTTCAACGTTTGTTACGATTACGAAATCGCCGCAGTCCTGATGAGGAGTATATGTGACCTTGTGCTTGCCGTTGAGAAGAGTTGCAACGTCTGCTGCGAGTCTACCCATCGTCTTGCCTTCAGCGTCAACAAGATACCACTTGCGCTCAATATTCTGCGGATTAGCCATGAATGTTGACATAATGTTTCCTCCATATATTAAAAATAATAATGATTTTTTCAGTGCAAGTGATATTATAACTACACTTTTTCACTAAGTCAACAAAAATTTTAATATTTTTTAATATAGTTTCGCATTGCTCTGTTTTTCTTTGTTTTTCTCGTTTTATCTTTAGTTTTCTCTTTTGGCATTTTTGCTTTATATGCAGTAAAATAGTAGCACCACGTTGAAAGGTTTATTATATATATGAGAAAAATGCTCAGTCTTCTCAGACGCTGTGTCGAGGACTATGAAATGATAGCACAGGGGGACAGAATTGCCGTCGGTCTTTCGGGTGGCAAGGATTCGCTTGCCCTGCTGTCCGTCCTTGCCGAGATGAGAAGATTTTATCCTTATAAATACGAAGTCTGCGCCATAACGCTTGATATGGGCTTTCCCGAGGCGGATTTTTCGCCTCTTGCCGAATTCTGCAAGAAAATCGACGTAGAGTTTATTCTTGTCAAAACTGATATTGCACAGATAATTTTCGATGAACGCAAGGAGAAAAATCCCTGCTCACTCTGTGCAAATATGCGACGGGGCGCTTTAAGCAACGCCGCAAAGGATAACTGTTGCAACAAACTTGCTCTTGGTCACCATTTTGACGACGTGGTAAACACGTTTATGATGTCACTTCTCTACGAGGGTAATCTCTCCTGCTTTTCACCCGTGACCTATCTTTCAAAGTCGGATATAACGGTAATTCGGCCCCTTATTTACGTGCCCGAAAGCCATATAAAAGGCTTTGCCTCGCATATGAGTCTGCCCGTCTGCAAAAATCCCTGCAAGGCGGACGGTGTGACCAAGCGTGCCGAGGTTGCAACGCTTATAAACAACCTCAGAAAAGAAAACAAGGATATAAAGGCAAAACTTTTCGGCGCACTCTGCCGAAGCGGTATTGCAGGCTATAAGGAACCGCAGATAGGAAAACGCCGTAAATTTTTTACAGAAGAAGAGCAGTAACCCATTTCAGATAAATGCATAGTATGTATTGAAATCTTTTTCAGGAGGCTTACTATGTGCTGTTTAGGTAATCTTTTCGACTGCGACAACATACTTCTTCTCGTTGCCGTTGCTGCAATCCTGCTTTACGTGTGCGGTTGCGGTATATGCGGTAACTCATCGTCCTGCCGCTGCAACTAAAGCGACAAGAGAGGCGGTCTTGACAGACCGCCTCTCAAATTATATAATCTCTATATTATGAATCATAGGAGTAAGATATGGGGCTTATCAAAGACATAAAAGCTGTCAAAGCGAAGGACCCTGCTGCACCGAGCAGTCTGGGCATCTTCTTTTTATATCCGGGCGTTCACGCGCTTATGTGGCACAGGGTGTCGCATTTTCTGTGGAAGATTCACCTGCGTTTTATAGCACGCCTTATATCGCAGTTAACGAGGTTTTTCACCAATATTGAAATACATCCTGCCGCACAGATAGGAGAAGGGCTTTTTATCGACCACGGCAGCGGTATAGTTATAGGTGAAACTACGATTATCGGTGACAACTGTATGCTCTATCAGGGTTGTACGCTGGGCGGTACGGGTAAAGACGTGGGTAAACGTCACCCCACTCTCGGAAACAACGTAATGGTGGGAAGCGGTGCAAAAGTTCTCGGCCCCTGTACTCTGGGCAACAACGTAAAGGTTGCGGCAAACGCGGTTGTGCTTCACAACCTGCCCGACAACTGTACGGCGGTAGGCGTTCCTGCAAAAATCGTAAGAATCGGCGGTCAGCGTGTTGACGATATCGACCAAGTTAACATTCCCGACCCCGTTGCACAGGAAATATGCCGTCTTGAACACGAGATAATGGAGCTTAAAAAGCAAATTAAGGAAATAGGTACACAGGGGTGTTAAAACACCTCTGTTTTTGTTATAATGTAAACATAAATTTTTCGGGAGAATATAATTTTGAATAAAAGACTTTTATCATTGCTGTTATGTGTCACACTCGTATTCACCTTGAGTGCAAACGCCTTTGCGCTTGAGGAATTCGGCTACGCACACATTCAGCGAAGTGCTCTTATCGGTGAAGGCACCACACTTATACAGAATAATTTTTACAACGGCTCACACAAGCAGTCGGAAAAATACGTGACGTATACGCCAAACACACTCGTTTACCCCATTATGTATTACGGTAACAAGCTGTACGGCCGTTCCACGATAGAAACCGTTACCGCAAATCTCGAAAAAGCGGGGTACAGGGTACACGCGGCAATAAATGCAGACTTTTTTTCTTACAATACGGGTCTGCCTTTGGGTATGCTCATAAACGACGGTATAATCGACGCCTCCTGCACCACGGAAAATGCAGTTGCTTTTTACGAAGACGGTACGGCTTATATAGGTTCACCCGCCTTTTCCGCTTCGATGACAGTTGGCGAGAACACGTATAAGATTGACCACGTCAACAAACTCCGTCAGCCCTACGGTATTTATCTGCTGACAGAAAGGTTTTCCGCTTCGACAAGAACGACAACGCCGGGCTACGACGTTGTACTGCGTCCGTCCGAAGAGAGTGTTTTTTCACTCGGACAAACCGTTTTTGCGACGGTGGAAGACGTATTCCCCAGCGAAAGTGCGATTGCCATTCCCGAGGGATGCTGGATACTGACGGTTGACAACAATGCTGACCAGAAGTACAAAGACCTTCTTACCTCACTTGCCGTGGGGGACGTCATTGAAATAAGCGCAACCGTCGCAGACGAAAACTTTATGAATGCAAAATATGCCGTTGGCGGCGGTGATATTATAATAAAAGACGGTAATATCATAGAAAGTCCCGACACGGCAAAAGCACCACGTACCGCACTTGGCATCAAGGCTGACGGTACCCTGCTTCTCTACACGCTTGACGGCAGACAGTCATCCTTCTCGGTTGGTGCGTCGGTGACGACAGTTGCACAGAGACTGCGTGAACTCGGTTGTGTCAACGCCATAAATCTTGACGGTGGCGGTTCAACCGCAATATCCGTATCCTATGCAGGTGCCGAAAAAGCAACTCTTATAAACTCCCCGTCCGACGGTAAACCGAGACCCTGCGCAAACTATATCCTGCTCGTTTCCTCACAGGAGGGCAGCGGGAAGGCACAGGGCATTGCAATAAACACAGACCATCCGACCGTTCTTATGGGAACTAAGGTCACGCTGTCGGCTACAGGTTACGACGAAACGTATGCCCCTACTGAAATCGGTGACGTAACCTTCTATTCCGAAGGCGGTACGATTGAAAATAACGTTTTTGTTCCCACCACAGCAGGAAACGTTGTAATTTCAGCAAAATCGGGCACTCTTACGGGCGAAACGACCGTTGCGGTAGTTGAAGCACCCTACACGGTTGCAGTTGCCGTAAACGGAAGTAAAACAGATGCTCTCACCATTGAACCGGGACAGTCCGTTGAAATCACGGGTGTCGCAGAGGGCGGTATAAACAGTTATTATTACGACCAGGGTATTTTCACTTTTTCCGAAAACGTTGTTGACGGTGTGTATACTGCACCCGACACGGAGGGAGAGGACGTTATCACGGTAACCTGCGGAAAACATTCCGCCACACTTCCCGTTACCGTTGCATACACCGCTGACCCGATAGTGACGCTTATTGCCGACGAAGTGTCTGCAAAACTTGAAATAACCGGCATCTACACCTCTGCAAAACTGTATGTTGACGGAAAAGAAGCCTCTTTAACGGGCGATAACGGTCTATATACAACCGAATATACTCTCACGGACGGTATGCACAGAATATCTGTAGACGTGGGCGCACAGAGAGGATATACTCTGCGCACGACACAAACCGTCACCGTCGGCGAAGCGGTCTCTGTATTTGCCGACACCGCAGGTCAGTGGACTGACCCCTTTGCAACCTACCTGTTTGACAGAGGTGTGGCAAACGGCGAACTTATGTCGGACAATACCCGCAATTTCTATCCTGGCAACAGCATAACGAGGCAGGAATTTGCAAAAATGATAATATCCTATCTCGGTGTGGACACCACGCTGTATAACGATACCGTTTTACCCTATTCGGATACCGACGTTACGGCAGAATGGGCACTCCCCTACATCCGTGCGGCATATTCGCTTGGTATAATGACGGGAAGTACCTCACTTGAGGGAAACGTTGTGTTCAACCCGACCTCCGTTGTTACGAGGGCAGAGGTTATAACCATAATCGGAAGAACGATAGACACGGACTATAAAGACGGCGTGGCGGAATTTGCCGATATTGCCGATTTACCCGTCTGGGCATCACCCTATCTTGCCACACTTACGGGATTATCCGTAATTTCAGGCTATGATGACGGCACGCTGAAGCCAACACGAAACATCACAAGAGGAGAGGCGGCAAAAATGCTGACCTGTTTATATTAAAATGGAAATTGATGCACGTGCATTAAAAGCACTTGAAACAATTGAAAATGCAGGCTTTGAAGCCTACCTCGTGGGCGGTTGTGTACGTGATTTTCTGCGTGGTATGACACCTCACGACTACGATATAACCACCTCTGCCCTGCCTGAGCAGACGATGAAAGCATTTGAAGGTTATCATATAATCGAAACGGGGCTTAAACACGGCACGGTTACGGTTATGCTTGACTCGTTACCGCTTGAAATAACCACCTTCCGACAGGACGGGAAATACAGCGACGCACGCCGTCCCGACAAGGTGACCTTCGTTTCATCTTTAAAAGAGGACCTTGCCCGCAGGGATTTCACCGTAAATGCCATTGCGATGGACAGGCATCAAAACGTCTGTGATTTTTTCGGCGGACAGGAAGATATAAAAAACGGGGTTATACGTTGCGTGGGTGAACCGCAAAAACGTTTTTCAGAAGACGCCCTTCGTCTTATGAGAGCACTTCGTTTTGCCTCCGTGACAGGTTTTGAAATAGAACAAGAGACCGAAAAGGCAATTATCGCACTTGCCCCTCACATAAAAAACGTTGCAGCAGAACGCATTGCAACCGAGCTTTTAAAGACGCTTTCGGGCAAATTTGACGGGTTGTTTTTGAAGCATACCGCACTTCTGTCACAGATAATCCCCGAAGTCGAGGATATGAATAATTGCCATCAAAACAATATACATCATATTTACAACGTGTGGGAACATTCCGTACGTGCGGCACAGGTTGCCCCCTGCGACAGTATTTTAAGGCTTGCTCTTATTCTGCACGATACGGGAAAACCCTTTACCGTGAGTACGGATGAAAACGGTCAGAATCACTTTTACGGACATGCCGACGTGTCGGAAAAGATTGCAAGACGAGTATGCAGGGACTTAAAACTTTCAAACGAGGATTCGCACCGTATTGTCACGCTTGTCAAATATCACGACTATCCTCTGGAAAATAACAGAAAAATACTGCGACGCCGTCTTTCAAAATTCGGTAAAGAGACGATGCTTGATTTAATGGCAATCAAACGTGCCGACAACCTTGCCCAGTCGCCCGAATTTGACAGACAGAAATTTTACGACGAGACAGAAAGAATTCTTAACGAAATTTTTGAAGATAACGAATGTTTTTCTTTAAAACAACTTGCCGTAAACGGTCACGATATAATAAAACTCGGTTTTACGGGACAGAAAACGGGCGAAATCCTTGCAAAGCTTTTATCGCTTGTAGTTGACGGAAAACTTAAAAATGACAAAGACACACTTTTAGAAGAGGCAAAAAAAGACTTATGAGACGTATTTTATGTTTAATTCTGATTTTTTCTATACTTTTATGCTCATGCAGCAAACCAGAGGTTGTGCCCGAGGAGCCGATTGTGCCCGAAGAGCCGACAATCATACAAACCGAGAGCAGTATTCTGACTGCACAGCGGGCATTCGTATATGATTTTACGGCGGAGAGATACGTCTATCTGCAGGGCGACCTTAAAGAGAGGGTGTACCCTGCCAGCATAACGAAGCTTTTCACCGCATACGTTGCACTCACATACCTTGACTCCGACACCTATATAACGGTCGGCGACGAGCTTGACCTCGTTGAGAGAGGTGCCTCGGTTGCAGGCCTTAAAAAAGGAAATACCTTAACGGTTGAAATGCTTATAAAGTGCCTGCTTCTTCCGAGCGGAGGAGATGCGGCGTACACGCTGGCAATAAATGCGGGACGGAAAATTGCCGATGACTACTCACTTTCTCCAAAAGATGCTCTTGCGGTGTTTGTAAACGAAATGAACTCGGTTGCACAGACGCTTGAACTTGAGAACACCCATTTTGTCACGGTAGACGGGTTTCACGACGACGACCACTACATATCACTTGAATGTTATATAAAAATTGCAGAACTTGCGTTAAATAACGCTGTTATTGCCGATACCGTTTCACAGCACAGGGCACTCATAAAATTTGCTGACGGAAACAGCATAACCGTTTACAACGTAAATCTTCTCGTAAATCCCAATTCGGAATATTACGTAGAAAACGCCTGCGGTCTGAAGTCGGGCAGGACGAGTGCGGCAGGTTGCAACCTTCTGTCAGCCTACAAATACGGTGAACGCCGGATAGTTGTCGGCGTATTCGGTTGCCCCGAGGTATCTGACAGACTTGAAGATTCGGTGCTTGTCATCGAAACGTACAATTCACTGTGCAGGTCATTTTTTGAAGCTATAACAAAAAAAGCAGAGTCTGTTGACTCTGCTTCTTTTGTTTAATTTAGCCCATTTTAATATCCAAGTTTCTTATTTGCCTCATCAATTGCTTTTTCAACGTCGGCTAAAGGTATGTTCCAATGTGCATATACTGACATTCTGGGGGTATAGTTCTGACAGTAATAAGCCGTAGCGTCAGTCTTCGCCTCGTCTGACATCAACTGGTCAGCCTTAAACTCTTCAGCTATCGTTGCTTTTACAAAATCTTCCAAAACACCGTCGTATGCACGGCTTGTGGTAAGATCTCCATACGTCGTTTCCAATGTAATGGGATGACAAACGGGTGTCTTTTCCGTTATGTATATCTCTGCACAAAGCGGTATTTCTGCAGATGAAGTTCCTACGAGAACTTTGTACTTGCCTGTGGGCACTCTCCAATTATTTTCTTCCTCATCCCAGTATGCAAACGAACGCTTTGAAAGTTTGAAGGTTACCTCTGCACTCTCGCCTGCTTTAATGAATACCTTTTTAAAGCCCTTGAGTTCTTTTACGGGACGAAGTTCTACCGTTTTTTCGGGTGCAGCGGTATAAAGTTCAACAACCTCTTTACCGTCACGCTCACCTGCGTTCTTAACTTTTACAGTTACCGTAAGAGTATCCTCGTCGGTCATTTCCGTCTTGTCGAGAGAAATGCTTTCATATTCGTACTTAGTGTACGAAAGACCAAAGCCGAAGGGGAAGTTTACGGGAATTTCCTTCTTTTCATACCAGCGATAGCCGACGTAGATATCCTCTACATGCATACTCTTCTTCGTGTCGCCGGGATAGAAGCCGTAGGTCGGATTGTCCTTAAGTCTTACGGGATGTGTTTCTGAAAGTTTACCGCTGGGGTTTGTATCACCGTAAAGTATCTCTGCAATTGCCTTGCCGAGTGCCTGACCGCCAAGATATGCGTGAAGGATTGCATTTACACTTCCTATCCACGGCATTTCAACGGGTGAACCTGCTGAAAGAACAACCGTCGTATCGGGACAAGCCTTTGCAACTTCTTCAATGAGTTTGCAGTGTGCTTCGGGCATTCTCATATGCTTTCTGTCCAGACTCTCCGTTTCATAGCTGTCGGGCAGACCTGCAAACACAATTGCCTTACCGCATTTCTTTGCCGCCTCTACTGCCTCTGCTATGAGTGCATCATCTGCAATATCGCTTTCTTCGGGATAACCCTGTGCGTAAACGAGTTCACCGCCGCCTATCTGCTCAAGATTTTCAAATATATCGTCCACTTTCGTGGTTACAACGTGGCTTGATCCGCCACCCTGGAATCTGGGATTTCTCGCAAAACCGCCGATTATTGCAATTTTTTCACCTTTTTTAAGCGGAAGCATACCGTCATTCTTGAGAAGCACCATACATTCTCTTGCAATATCTGCCGCAACACTGTGGTCTTCATCAACGTCAAACGTTGCATCATTGTCTATGTTGGAAAGACCCCACTCTGCAAGGTCAGCAACCCTCTGTGCCGCCCTGTTTAAATATTTTTCGTCAAGAGTGCCCTCTTTTACCATTGCAACCGCCTTTTTGGGCCATTCGCCGTTCGTTGAGGGCATTGCAAGGTCACAACCTGCCGTGATTGCCTTGCCTATGTTGGTAACTGCCTTCCAGTCACTCACAACAAGACCTTTGTAGCCCCACTCGTCACGGAGTACGTCTGTAAGAAGCCACTTGCTTTCGCAGGTATGCTCACCGTTGAGCATATTGTAACTTGCCATTATGGTCTTGGGCTGTGATTCTTTTACGACCATTTCAAATACTGACAGATATATTTCACGGAGTGCGCGGTCGGACACGACTTCGTTAATCGTAAATCTTCTCGTCTCCTGTGAATTTACTGCAAAGTGCTTAAGACTCGTTCCGACGCCTTCACCCTGCACACCGTTTACGTATGCCGTTGCAAGCTTTCCCGCAAGATACGGATCTTCCGAAAAATACTCAAAGTTTCTTCCACAAAGAGGTGAACGCTTGATATTTACTGCAGGTCCGAGAATTACGCTGACCTGCTGTGATTTTGCTTCTTTTGCAATTGTTTTGCCTACTTCGCCTATAAGTTCTTCATTCCACGAGCATGCAAGACCCGCCGAGGTGGGAAAACAAGTTGTCTTAACTTTTCTGGGATTTCCCGAAACCCCGTCATAAATAACCTTACGGAGTCCGTGAGGACCGTCAGACATATGTATGCTGTCGAGCCCCTCAACCTTATGAGTAAGTCTTGTGGTTGCACCGTTACACAGACTCGCTCTGTCTTCAAGTGATAATTTCTTTACGTCCATACATAACACCCCATTTTTATTCTGTATATAACATATGATATCATACCTTAGAGGGAAATCAACTTCCCTATTCCCACTTTTTTTATACTTTCTTACTTTATTTTTTAGATATCTTATCTTTTTGCCTTAAATCGAAATAAAAACAGAGTCAAGAAACACTTGACTCTGTTTTTATTTAAAATCCTAATTTTTTATTTGCCTTTTCAATAACGTCTTCTATATACTCATACGTGCGTCCTGTATACAGCGCTCTTCTAGGCGTATGATTCTGATAGGGTGAGAATACGGGATCGGCCTTTCCTTCTTCCGACGTCAGTATGCCGATTGCATCTTGCGGAGCGAATGCACCTACAACATCTTCAACGACGTCTTTGTAAGAACTGTTTTTTGTAAGTTTTCCATACGTTGTTTCGAGTGTAATGGGATGGCAGGGCGGATTCTTTTCTTCAATATTTACCTCTGCCACGAGCGGTACGTCAACAGACGATGAACCTGCGTACACTCTGTACTTGCCCGTAGGAACTCTCCACGCGTGTTCAGTTACGTCCCAGTATGCAAACGAACGCTTTGAAAGTTCGAAGGTTACCTCTGCACTTTCGCCCGCTTTAATGAACACTTTTTTAAAGCCCTTGAGTTCTTTTACGGGACGAAGTTCAACAGCATTTTCAGGTGCTGCTGTATAAAGTTCAATTACTTCCTTACCGTCACGCTCGCCTACGTTTTTCACTTTTACGGTTACCGTAAGCGTATCGTCATCGGTCATTTCCGTTTTGTCGAGAGAAATGCTTTCATATTCATACTTAGTATACGACAGACCGAAACCGAAGGGGAAGTTTACGGGAATCTTCTTCTTTTCATACCAACGGTAGCCGATATATATATCCTCAGAATGTACACTTGTTTCCAAATCACCGGGATAGAAGCCGAAGGTCGGATTGTCCTCAAGTTTTACGGGGTGCGTTTCCGCAAGCTTACCGCTGGGGTTTACGTCACCGTAAACTATCTCTGCTATCGCCTTGCCGAGTGCCTGACCGCCGAGATATGCGTGAAGAATCGCATTTACGCTTCCTATCCACGGCATTTCAACGGGTGAGCCTGCTGAAAGGACAACCGTCGTATCGGGACAAGCCTTTGCAACCTCTTCAATGAGTTTACAGTGTGCTTCGGGCATTCTCATATGCCTTCTGTCACGGCTCTCCGTTTCATAGCTGTCGGGCAGACCTGCAAACACAATTGCCTTACCGCATTTCTTTGCCGCTGCAACTGCCTCTGCTATGAGTGCATCATCCGGAATATCGCTTTCTTCGGGATAGCCCTGTGCATAAACGAGCTCGCCGCCGCCTATCTGCTCAAAGTTTTCAAATATGTCATCAACTTTTGTCGTTGTAACGTGACTTGAACCGCCACCCTGGAATCTGGGCTTTCTTGCAAAACCGCCGATTATTGCAATTTTTTCACCTTTTTTAAGGGGAAGCATACCTTCATTCTTGAGAAGCACCATACATTCTCTTGCAATATTTGCCGCAACTGCATGGTCTTGATCTCTGTCGTAGGTTGCGTTTTTATCGATATTTGCAAGTCCCCACTCTGCAAGATCTGCAACTCTCTGCGCTGATTCATTTACGTATTTTTCATCAAGAGTACCTTCTTTAACCATCTGTACGATACGTTTGGGGAACTCGCCCTTCGTTGAAGGCATCGTAATATCACAGCCTGCTTCAAGTGCTTTTGCTATATCGGTAACTGCATTCCAGTCACTCGTAACAAGCCCCTTAAATCCCCACTCCTTACGGAGAAGATCTGTAAGCAGCCACTTGTTCTCACAGGCATGCACGCCGTTGATTTTATTGTAACTTGCCATTATAGTCTTGGGCTGTGATTCTTTTACAACCATTTCAAATGCAGGAAGATATATCTCACGAAGTGCTCTCTCTGACACGACTTCATCTATCGTAAATCTTCTTGTCTCCTGCGAATTTACCGCAAAATGCTTAAGGCTTGTGCCGACACCCTCGCCCTGTACGCCGTTTACGTAAGACGTGGCAAGTTTTCCCGCAAGATACGGATCCTCTGAAAAATATTCAAAGTTTCTTCCGCAAAGAGGTGAGCGCTTCATATTAACACCCGGTCCGAGAAGTACGCTTACCTGCTCTGCCTTCGTTTCTTTTGCAAGCGCCTTTCCGACTTCGCCTATGAGTTCTTCGTTCCATGAGCATGCAAGTCCTGCAGCAGACGGAAAACACGTGGCCTTCACCCTTTCGACAGTACCCTTTTCTTCGTCACGATTCTCCTTACGAAGTCCGTGCGGACCGTCAGACACCATAATGCTGTCGAGCCCTTCGACTGCCTGTGTATACCATCTGCCAACACCGTTACACATCTTCGCCCTGTCTTCAAGCGATAATTTCTTTACGTCCATAAATAGCACCTCATACCAATTATTGCGTTAATGATAACACCCGTTTATTTTAAAGTCAACATTATACTTATCTCTTTGCTAATTATTTCTATTTACTCTTTGTTAATTTGACACGGAGCGACATTTGAGGTAAAATATATTAGTCAACCGACAATTTGTAAAGAGGAGGTCTTTTATGCAGGAAACACATAGTAAGTCAAACGTGTTTTTGAATATAATCAACCGCATTGCGATTTTTCTATATACGCTCGGCTGCTATACCTATGACGGTACGGTTTTGATTCTGAAAAAACTGTACAGAATAACCGGTCTTCGCAGTCTCTTCAAATATCTCGCTCCTGTTCTTCCCAAGGACAATCTTCCCCAGTTTTTTTCACACTCGGTAAGAAGCACTTGTCACCGTATTCTTTCGGTGCTTACAGGTGCCTCGGCATCCGTTTTTGAGGATACGCTTTCACCGAAAGCAAAAAAGAAATATGCTTTCATTGCGGTAAAACGTGTTGTGACGTTTCTTATACCCGTCGTCATAATGTGTTCCGCAACGGTGTTCGTAATACGCCTGCAGGACTATATATCTGCTGTTAACGTAGTTATAAACGGTGACGTTATTGCAACCGTGGAAGAACCTCAGGATTTTTACGACATTGAATCCTACGTGGCAAACTACGTTCAGTCGCTGACGGGTGAAAAATACAAGCCCGATTACAACGTGTCGCTTCGTGCAACCGTTGCGTACGGTCCTTCTCTGAAGGACGAGGAAGAGGTTATTCGTGACCGCCTTCTCGAAGAGGCGGATGAGCAGATTGTGCAAAGCTACGGTCTTTACGTTGACGGCAATCTCGTTATGACCAACCATTCACCCGACACACTCAACGGTATGCTTGACAGCCTCAAGGACGCTTATCTTGAGGGCACGGGTAAAAATGCAGCCGACGGTGATGAGCGTACCGTTGCGTTTATTCAGGACGTATCCGTTTTACCTACCTACGTATCGGCAACCGCGCAGGAGGCGCCGCCCGAAGATGAATTTATTCAAAAAATTGTCTCTCCGATAGCCGCCTCGACTTCGGATAAGAATATCACAAACGAACTTCTGTCAAACTTTGACGAGACTAAAATTTATCAGGCACTGGGTGAAAATCCGAATGCCAAATCCATGGGTATGCCTATCTCGGTAAAGGTAGTGCAGAACGAGGAATATAAAACCTATCAGTCATATTCAACCGAAAGAATTCCCGATTCATCCCTTACGAAAGGTGCAACGAAGGTTGTGCAGAAGGGTTCTAAGGGTGTAACGAAGGTTGTAGATGAAGTTTATATCATAGACGGCAAGGAAGTCAGCCGTGCAACCATTTCAAAAACCGTCGTGAGTGAGCCTGTAAAACAGATTGTTCATTACGGAACAAAGGTGTCTGTCGTAACGGGTAAATTCAAACGTCCCGTAGTCGGCGGTTCGATAACCTCTTACTACGGTTACAGACGCTCAGGCTTCCACACGGGTATCGATATCGCACGTCCCACAGGCACGAAGATATATGCGGCTGACGGCGGTACGGTTACTTTTGCAGGAAGAAGCGGCGGCTACGGTCTGCTTATCAAGATAGATCACGGAAACGGCTATACGACCTACTATGCTCACTGTTCGGCACTAAGTGTCAAGAAGGGGCAACAGGTAAATAAGGGCGACGTAATAGGAAAGGTAGGAAGTACCGGTAACAGTACGGGAAGCCATCTTCACTTTGAAGTGCGACTGCACGGTAACACCAAAAACCCGCTCAATTACGTATCTTCCAGATAAAAAACAAGGCATCCGAAGATGCCTTGTTTTTTATATAAATTCTTTTATTTTGTCTATCATTTTTTCAGCGTCACTGTACCCTCTTTTATAGAGTTTAACAAGTTTTACTCTGTCTTTTGTCAGCCTCGAAACACCTTCGGTATCACTTGGCGCTATGATTATCGCCCTACCTGCCGCAGCCTCCGCCTCACAGAGTTCGAGAGATGCGTTATACTCCTCGTCCCTTTTTGCATACGTCTTTGCAATTTCGGGATAATTTCTCAAAACTTTATCTGCAACGGGTGAATGAGGTTTTACCTCTTTTCTGTAGCCGAGCGGACGGGTTAAAACGATAATATTTTTATCTGCACCGTTTTTTATCGACCACTCTATCGGTATACTGTCGGCAACACCGCCGTCCCAGTACATCTTCCCGTCAATCTCCACCGGCTTTGCCAGAAGAGGAATGGATGCTGACGCCTGTATTTTTTCAAGATTCCCCCTCGTTAATTTTGACACGTCAAAATACTCCGCCTTTCCCGTTTCACAACTCGTTGCGACGGATGTCACCCTTTTTCCGCTGTTATTATAGGTTTTGTAATCAAAGGGTTCAAGCTCATCGGGTATGCTTTTGAACAGAAGATTCATATTGAATATACTGCCCGTGGAAAGAAAATTCCTTATACCCACGTACCTGCCGTGGTCAAGATATTTCGTATTTACGCTCAGCGAACGGAACTTTTGCTTTGACACGTAGCTGATTCCCGTACATATGCCTGCCGATACACCCACTATATCATCTATTTCTATATTGTTGTCCAAAAAGCAGTCGAGTACACCCGCCGTATACGTGCCGCGCATACCGCCGCCCTCAAGAATAAGTCTTACCATACAATACCTCCTTTTATATTATATACCGATAAATATCTTTTTGTAAATCTGTCATACCCGTTTATTTTATGTTATAATGTATAAAAAGGAAGTGATTTTCTGTCTGAGAAACTTATAAAAGCATTTGATGGCTTTGACTTTGTATCTGCCGCATTTTCAACAAGGTGCGGTGGTGTGTCGGAGGGGGCTTTTGCCTCACTCAACCCCGGTATTTTTTCGGGTGACACGAAAGAAAATATCGAAAAAAACTTATCTCTTATATGCCGTGAACTTGGCGTTGACAGAGAAAGCCTTATATTCAATCATCAGGTACACGGGGCAGACGTGATCGACGTGACGAACGCAAAAATGTGTGCCGATATACGTGATGCCGATTGTTTTGTTACGGCACTTACAGGTGTCACGCTTACCTGCATTACCGCCGACTGTGTTCCGATTTTGTTTCTTGACCCCGTAAAAAAGGTCATTGCGACCGCCCACGCAGGCTGGCGCGGAACGGTGGCAGGCTCACAGAAAGCGGCACTTGACGCCATGAAAAGATACGGCTGTAAGGAAAGTGACATTCTTGTCGAAATCGGCCCGTGTATAAGTGCCAAGGCTTACGAGGTCAGCGAGGACGTTGCCTGCCAATTTGACCCGTCTGCAGTTATTTCGACTTTTGAAAAACCGCATCTCGATTTAAGGCGTGCAAACACAGATACGCTTATATCCTGCGGTATAAAACCCGAAAACATAAAAATTTCAAATCTGTGTACCTTTGAGAGAGAGGATATGTTTTTCTCCCACAGACGTACGGGGCTTCCCAGAGGAACGCAGGTTGCATTTATTTCTTTGAGGTGAAAATGAAACGTTTTATTTTGTTATTAACGGCTGTTTTGCTTATGCTAAGCGCCTGCTCAAAACCTGCAGAGGATGAAAGTGTACCCGTATATCTGCCCGACAGCCCGCCTTCGCTTTCGCTCTACACGGATGGGGCGGCGTCACCCTTTTTGGCACAGAGTAAGGACGATAAAATAATCGTATCTCTTGTATACGACGGGCTCGTTGCGATAGACAACGATTTCAGCATAAAAAACCTGCTTGCCGAAAGCTATTTTGTGAGCGGTAATTTACTTACGGTCACACTTCGCGAAAACGTAACTTTCTCTGACGGAACTTCTTTTGACGGAAATTCGCTCATATACGCCGTTTCAAAGCTTTCCGGAACACAGTATCAGAAGTTTTACGATATTATAAGCGAAACAACGCTTATTTCACCCTATTGCGTACAGTTTACGTTAAGTTACGTTCCCTCTGACGTGGAAAACCTGCTTACTTTTCCGATAGTCAACGAACACTCTAACGGCATAGGTGCCTACAAATTTGCAAATGAAACCACGCTTGTCCCGAATGAGAGTTACTACGGCGTAAAGGGCACCATTTCAGAAATATCGCTTGTCACAGGCAACAAGACGGAGCTTTTCAACGACAAAAAAATAACGCTTCTCTATAACAGCGGAGACCTCTCTTACGGCGAGATAGATAAGGCAACTCCTTTAAAAACGGTATCAACCAACAAGCTTACCTTTCTCGGAATAAACAAATACCGCAAAATATTTTCAAAAGCGGAATACAGGCATGCTCTGTCTGCGATTATTGACAGAACCTATCTTGCCTCCTTCGCCCCTCAGGGCAACGGCTACGTATCATTTTCCGTGATAAATCCTTCGTGGTACAAATTTGATTCATCACTCGTTTCTTCAAAATATTCAACTGCAGATGCAAAACAGGTGCTTTCCTCGGCAGGATTGTCGGGCGCATCGGTAAATATCGTTGTAAACAGCGAAAACGTAAACAGACTTATGATAGCAAGAAGTCTTGCCGACACACTTGACGAGCTCGGTGCAAGGGCGACCGTTTCTTCTCTTGCGTGGGACGATTATCTGGCTGCAATTTCAGCAGGTGCCTACGATATATACATCGGTGAGACGCTTCTGCCGAGCGATATGAACGTATCGGCACTTTTACCCGGATACTCCTCAGTTACGGATGCGGGGCTGATTTCTGCACTTGATGCGGATATGCCCGTAATCCCGCTCTTTTTTGACCAGGAAACTTTGCTCACAAACGGCATTTCCCTATCCCCCGACGAGCCTTTGCTCACGGTATGCGGATATAAATAATTTCATTTGTTGACTATTGACTTTACATATTATAAAATTTAATTGGAATCCAAACCATTTCAGAGGTGGTGACAGTAATGAAAAAAAGCATTTTATTTATTCTCGTAACGGTATTAGTTCTTACACTATTCTCGTGTAAAGAGAAGGAACCCTACTCATATACCGAAAATATGACGGGCATAACAGTAACGGCATATTCGGGAGCGGACAGTGAACTGACTGTGCCTAACGAAATTGACGGCAAAAAGGTAACCGCCCTTGAAAACGGTGTTTTTGAAGGCTGTCTTCCTCTTAAAAGTATTGCTCTGCCCGACACTATTACGGAAATTCCTGACAACTGTTTTAAAAACTGTGAAAATCTTGAAACGGTAACGGCACCCGCCGTCACGAAGGTCGGTTTAAGTGCGTTTGAAGGAACGAAACTCATAAAAGCAGACGGTTTTGTAACCGTCGGGGACGGAATTCTGATTAAATACAACGGTACGGGGACGAATCTTTCAGTGCCCGACACTGTCAAGGATATAGGAACCGTCTTTTTCGGCAACACGACTTTAAAAAGCATTTTCCTGCCCGACACGGTTACAAAACTTGAAACAGATGCTTTTTCAGCGTGCAGTGAACTTTGCGATATCTCACTCCCGACGACAATTAAGTCTATCGGCCCGTTTGCATTTTACGGTTGTTATAAACTTGAATACGTTGATATTCCTGCAGGATGTCAGTCGATAGGTGAATATGCTTTTGCCGACTGCGTTTCACTCAAAAACATTTCAATACCCGACAGCGTTACCGAAATAGGAGACAACATTCTTCTCGATTCAAAAAACGCGGTCGTGTCTACCCCGTTTGAAAGCACGGCATTTACGTACGCTGCAGAAAACAACATACCAATTGAATAGAAAAAAGCGGTCTTCATACGAAGACCGCTTTTATTTTGTCTGCTTTTAGAATGCGAGTGCAAGCATAAGGATAACAACTATTGCCATAAGGATTGAGCAAACGATTGTTGCCTTATTAAGAATACTCTGAAGCTGCTTGTTCTTCTGTCTGCCGTAGAAGCTGTTTTCTGCACCGCCGGAAATTACACCGTTAATGCCTTCTGACTTTGAATCCTGACAAACAACAAGTCCGATTATCGCTACGCAAAGAACGATAAGGATTACTCCGAAAACTGTAGTCATTTTATATTCCTCCGTTAACATTATAATTTTTAATAAGCATTGTTATAATAGCATACTGATATAAAAAGTGCAAGACTTTTATTATTCTTCAGTCACTTCTTCAATTTCCTCATCGGATTCTTCTTCCTTTGCGGTCTTTGAAAGTGCTATAACTCTTACGTCCTGCGCAAGTTTCATAACCTTGACGCCCTGCGTAACTCTTGAATAAACCTGAATGTCGTCTGCATCCATTCTGATGATAACGCCGTCGGATGAAATAAGAATAATATCTTCATCGGGTTTTACCACCTTGATGCCTGCAACGTCACCTGTCTTGTCGGTAAGATTGTAGTTGAGTATTCCCTTACCGCCTCTTGCCTGAACCTTATATTCGGAAATTTCCGTTCTCTTACCGAAGCCGTTTTCTGTAACGGTGAGAAGTTTACCCGTTTCATCGGCAATTTCCATTCCGACAACGTAGTCATCCTCTGCAAGCAGTATACCTCTCACGCCGTGAGCAGGTCTTCCCATCGGTCTGATATCGGAAACCTCAAAGCGAATCGCCTTACCCTTACGTGTACCGATGATAAATCTTTCTTCATTGCCTGTAAGCGCAACTGTAACAAGTTCATCATCTTCGTCAAGCAGGATTGCGATAAGGCCGCCCTTTCTTGCCGTGTCGTATTCCGAAAGTGCAGTACGTTTTACCGTACCCTTCTTGGTTATCATCGTGAGATACTTGTCTTCCTGATCGAAGGAATCTATCGAAATTACGGCGTTTATCTTTTCTTCCTGTTCAATGGGAAGCAGATTTGCAAGGTTTACACCCTTTGCCGTTCTGCTCGCTTCGGGAATGTTGTAACCTTTAAGTCTGAACACCCTGCCCTTTGACGTAAAGAAGAGAATATACGAATGTGTATTTGCAACAAACATCTCTTCAACGAAGTCTTCTTCACGGGTGGTCATACCCGTTACACCGCGGCCGCCCTTCTTCTGTGCACGGTATGTGTTGACGGGAAGGCGCTTGATGTAGCCGAAGTGAGATCTTGTTATAACGACGTCTTCTCTTTCTATAAGATCTTCATCTTCAATACCGTCAACAGCATCGCCGATATCGGTTCTTCTCTCGTCGCCGAACTTGTCACGCGTTTCAATGAGTTCGTCCTTTACAACACTGAGTATCTTCTGCTCGTCTGCAAGAAGTTCCTTATAATATCTTATATCTTCGAGAAGTTTGTTATATTCTTCTTCAATCTTTTCACGTTCAAGACCCTGAAGTCTGCGAAGCTGCATTTCAAGGATTGACTGTGCCTGAATGTCGGAAAGACCGAATCTCTCCATAAGTCTTTCTTTGGCGTTGTTGTAACTTGAACGGATTATCTTGATAATTTCGTCAATGTTGTCACACGCAATTCTAAGGCCTTCGAGAATGTGTGCCCTGTCTTCAGCCTTTTTGAGATCAAAACGTGTTCTGCGTTCAACGATTTTTTCACGGTGCATCACGTATTCTTTAAGAATATCCTTGAGTGAGAGCACCTTAGGCTGACCGTCAACGAGTGCAAGCATATTTACCGCACACGTATCCTGCAGTGCCGTGAATTTATAAAGTTGATTGAGCACAACCTGCGGATTTGCTTCACGCTTTAAGAAAATCTGTATTTTTAGACCGTCTCTGCCCGAAACGTCCTTTATATTTGAAATTCCCTCGACACGCTTGTCCTTTACGAGCTCGGCAATTTTCTTTACGAGTTCAGCCTTGTTTACCATATATGGAATCTCGGTCACTTCTATTTCGTAACCGGTCTTCTTTTCGATAATCTCGGCCTTGGCACGAACGGTTATTTTACCGTGTCCCGTTGAATATGCGGCACGTATACCGCTTCTGCCCATTATCGTCGCACCCGTCGGGAAATCGGGACCCTTTATGTGCTCCATAAGTCCCTCTGTGTCTATGTCGGGATTATCAATCAGGGCAATTGTGCCGTTTATTACCTCGGTTAAATTATGGGGAGGTATATTGGTCGCCATACCAACCGCAATACCCGAGCTTCCGTTTACGAGAAGGCAGGGGATTTTTGCGGGAAGCACCGTAGGCTCTTCCAGATGCTCGTCAAAGTTGGGTATGAAATCAACCGTGTCCTTGTCGATATCGGCAAGCATTTCGTTTGAAATTTTTGCCATTCTCGCCTCGGTGTAACGGTATGCAGCCGGCGGATCACCGTCGATTGAACCGAAGTTACCGTGACCGTCAACAAGCGGATATCTAAGTGAGAAGTCCTGTGCAAGACGTACGAGTGCATCGTATACGGATGCGTCACCGTGGGGGTGGTATCTACCGAGCACGTCACCGACGGTTGTCGCTGACTTACGGTGAGGTCTGTCACTTGTAAGCTTGTCCTCGTACATCGTATACAGAATTCTTCTGTGTACGGGTTTAAGACCGTCCCTTACGTCAGGCAGTGCACGGGCAACAATAACGCTCATCGCATAGTCAATAAAACTCTTTTCCATTTCGGAGCGGAGTTCAACGTCAACTATGTGTTGATTTTTTAATATTTCTATCTGTTCCGGTTTCATTGTCAGTGCACCTCCTTATACGTCAAGATTTGTAACATATTTTGCATTTTCTTCAATGAACGCCCTTCTCGGTTCAACCTTTTCACCCATGAGTATTGTAAATATCTCATCGGCTTCAACGGCATCTTCCATAGTCACTTTAAGAAGCGTTCTCGTTGCAGGATTCATGGTTGTGTCCCAGAGTTCCTGCGGATTCATTTCACCGAGACCTTTGTAACGTGAAATTTCAACCTTTGCATTCGGGTCTCCACCCTTAAGTTCAAGTGATAAAGCATCCCTCTGCTCATCAGAATAAGCCTGACGCACTTCCTTACCTCTTGAAAGCTTGTAAAGCGGAGGCTGTGCGATGTATATGTGTCCTTTTTCTATCATTTCACGCATAAAGCGGAAGAAGAACGTCAAAAGAAGCGTTCTGATATGGGCACCGTCAACGTCGGCATCGGCCATGATAACGACCTTGCCGTAACGGATTTTTGATATGTCAAATTCACTGCCTATACCTGCACCTATTGCAGTTATAACGGGGGTGAGTTTATCATTGCCGTAAACCTTATCGGCACGTGCCTTTTCCACGTTGAGCATCTTACCCCACAGAGGAAGAATTGCCTGGAAATCGGAATCTCTACCCTGCTTTGCGCTACCGCCTGCAGAATCACCCTCGACTATGTAAAGTTCGGTAAATTCAGCATCTTTTTCATGACAGTCAGCAAGTTTACCCGGCAGACCGCCGCCTGAAAGCGCACTTTTTCTCGTGGTTTCACGCGCTTTTCTCGCCGCTTCCCTCGCCCTGCTTGCAGTAAGTGCCTTATCAATGATTATTTTACCGACCGACGGATTTTCTTCAAGAAAATCGGACAGTTTTTCATTTATCATCGAGTCAACAAGACTTCTCATCTCAGAGTTTCCGAGTTTAGTCTTTGTCTGACCTTCAAACTGAGGCTCGTGCAGTTTTACGGAGATAATTGAACAAAGGCCTTCTCTCACGTCTTCACCCGAGAGAGGCTTGTCATTTTCCTTTAAGAAGCCCCTTTTCTTAGCATAGGCGTTGAGCACCCTCGTAAGTGCATTTCTAAAGCCCGTTTCATGCATACCGCCTTCGGTGGTATTTATGTTGTTGGCAAAGGAGAATGACGTTTCTTCATAACTGTCGTTCCACTGAAGTGCCACTTCCGCAAACGAATCGTTTTTTGAACCGCTTACGTAAATAACGTCGTCGTGAATAGCCTCTTTATTCCTGTTGAGGTAGGTTACGAATTCTCTTATACCGCCTTCATAGAGCATCGTTTTTTCCTTATGCTCTTCTTCGGGTCCCCTTAAATCACGGAGTGTTATTTTTATACCGCCGTTCAAGAATGCCTGTTCACGAAGCCTCTTGAGAAGCACGTTATATTCAAACACAACCTCGTCAAATATCTGTGCATCGGGCTTGAACATAATTGTCGTTCCCGTTTCATCGGATTTTCCCGATTCTTTTACCTGACCGTCGGGTATACCTCTCTTATAAGACTGTGTATGTATCTTTCCGCCGTTTTTTACTTCAACCGTAAGCCATTCGGACAGCGCGTTAACAACCGACGCACCAACGCCGTGAAGACCGCCCGACACTTTATATCCGTCACCGCCGAACTTACCGCCTGCATGAAGCACCGTGAAAACGACGTCAATGGTATTGATGCCCATTTTCGGATGCATACCTGAAGGTATTCCTCGACCGTTATCCGTAACTCTTATTATGTCACCTTCAAGGATATCCACTTCAATATGGCTGCAGTATCCCGCAAGTGCCTCGTCGATAGAGTTGCCCACAATCTCGTAAACGAGATGATGAAGACCCCTCGCCGAAGTTGAGCCGATATACATACCGGGTCTTTTTCTTACCGCTTCAAGACCTTCAAGTACCTGAATCTGACTGTCATCGTAGACTTTGTCAACTTTTGTGCTGTTTTCCAATTCTTCCACGATTTTTCTCCTTACTATGTTAATTCTTTACTGTTTATTCTCTTTATGAGTGTCTGTACGGACAATTGGGTTATGTAAACCTTATTTTCCGTCACCACAAAACTCTTTGGTATGTCGTCCATTACTGTTTCAACCATACCTTCACGCTGTGCCTTTTCAAGCATCAATGACGTTGCATTTTTGCGTGTATTCTTGGAAACTGTCGTGTTATCCATATCAAAAATACCTATTATGTCTTTGTCGGATATCACCTTGTCTCCACCAATGTGAATGTACATTTTTTCTTATTCCTATATAATAAAATTCTATGTGTTTATGTAAACTTTCTTCTAACACTCGGTTATAGTTCCGTTCTTTATGTTGAAGAATTTTACGTTATCTATATTTCTGTATCGCGTACGGTCACATCCGGTAATTATAACCTGCCTGTCCGTTATTTTTTTTAGAATATAAGTCTGCCTCGGACGGTCAAGTTCGCTGAGCATATCGTCAAGAAGCATTACGGGTTGTTCACCCGTTGTTTCATAAACGAGGTCACCCTCAGCCATTTTGATTGACAGTACCGCACTTCTCTGCTGCCCCTGCGAACAGAACATTTTTGCCGACATTCCGTTGACCGTTACTTCCATATCATCTCTCTGCGGACCGACAAGTGACATTCCTGCAGAAATCTCCTCAGTTTTCATATCGGATATTTCTTTTGCAAGAAAACTTCTCGTCGCTTCAAGCGAATAAAACTCATTTTCATGTATCTGACCGCTGTGAACGTAGGATATTTTTAAATCTTCCTTACCGTTTGACAGTTCGGCATGATTTTTATGTGCTATTTCACCCAGTTTTTTTATATAAGAATTCCTCATAAACATAAGGTAAGCACCAACGTTTGCCTGCTTTTCATTCCACACGTCAAGCGTCGCTTCAAGCTGAGGATATTTGTATATGTCCTTCAGCAAAGCATTCTTTTGTGTGATTATTTTCTCATAATCCTCGGTTGCCTTTGCATATTTCGGTTTCAACACGGAAATTGCCTGGTCAAGAAACCTTCTTCTCTCACCCGGACCCTCTTTAATAAGATTCAAGTGCTCAGGTGCAAATAAAACGGTATAAAAATTGCCTGCCATATCCATATTTCTTTTTATGGGTACACCGTTTATTTTCGCCTCACGCCGTCTTTTATCCGAGTAAAAGATAATATCATACTCGTTGTTTCTGTTCTCTGCAAAAAAAGTCATATTAAGCACTGCTTTTTCCTTTTCGTGCATAATAAGCTCTTTATCCTTTGCAGGTCTGAAACTCTTTCCCGACGTGAACACGTATATGCTTTCGAGAAGATTGGTTTTTCCCTGAGCGTTTCTTCCATAAAAAACGTTTACGCCGCCGCTTAGGTCAAAACCTGTCTTTTCTATATTTCTGAAGTTTTCAAGATAGAGACTTACTACCTTCATCAGATAACCTCTATCGTTTCACCGTCAACCGTGACAGTATCACCGCTTCTTATCTTTTTACCGCGCATGATACACACTTCACCGTTTACAGAAACTTCCCCTTCTCTTATCAGAATGTCCGCTTCACCGCCGGTTGCTGCGACACCGCTGAATTTTAAAAGCTGATTTAATTTTATAAATTCGGTATTTATTTTAATATTCATTTATTCCTCTGTCTTTAATCTTACGGGAAGTATAAGGAATATGAACGAATCACCCTCGACAGGCTTTATCACCATAGGTGAAAGGCTGTTATTGAGTTCGATTTTAACCTGTTCTTCCCTTGAGTTTCTGAGTGCATCTATAAGAAATTTATTGTTAAATCCTATTTCAAGATTTCCTCCGCTGCTCTTTACGTCAAACATATCCTCAATTTTTCCGAGAGGTGACGAGCAGAATAGTTTTACCTGATCATCCGTAAACTTAAGACGAATCGGTGAGCGCTGTCTTTCATTTATAAGAAGTGAAGCCCTTTCAACACTGTCTGCAAATGCCCTAACGTCCGAAACTATTTCAATACTCTTTTCTTTGGGCATTGCATTGTTGTAGTTTAAAAATTCACCCTCAAGAAGTCTTGTTATAAGAATGGTATTTTCTATTTCAAACTGTGCATGCTTGCGGGATACGTTGATTTTGACCTTCGTATCGGTTTCTTTAAGCATTCTTGTAACTTTAAGAAGCGTCTTTCCGGGAATATTGAATTTCAGTGCTTCTTCCGCAGGTGAAGAAAGTTCTTCGTTTCTTATAGCAAGTCTGTAACCGTCAACACCGACAACTCTTATATTACTGCCGTTAACTTCAAACAGACATCCTGTATGTACGGGTTTTGCTTCATTTGTAGATACGGCATAAACAGTCTGCTTTATCATAGATTCAAGTTTATTTTCTTCTATTTCAACACTGTTTTCGTAATTTACAGACGGAAGTTCGGGATAATCCAGATAAGAAGATGCCATTATTGAAAAATGCGTCATACCGCTGTCTATATCAACTTTGTTATTTTCATCAACTGATATAGTTACCTGCGTTCCTGCAAGTTTTCTTATGATTTCACCGAAAGTGCCTGCATTTATAACAACACTTCCGAATTCATCATTTATTGAGGGTATTGTACAAATGATGGCAATTTCTAAGTCAAATCCTGTTATTTTGAGACTTCCCTTACCGTCTGTCTCAATAAGCAGACCTTCAAGTATCTGTGATGCTGCTTTACTTGCAACGGCACCGCTTGCTGTAGCAACAGCTTCACTTAAAATACTTCTTTCAACTGTAAATTTCATATATTTACCTCCGAATGAATTATTGATAAATTATTTCGACGAGAAGAATTGTTTTTTATAAAACAAACGTTAAAAAATTATAGTAGTATTAGTAGGGGCTGTTTAAACTGTTTAAAACTCCTAAAAAGCTTTAAGGACAGGCTTTTTGAAAAATTTCAAACTGTCAATAGACCGGTAAATAACAAGTTGATAAAATGACTTATTTTCTGCCTGATGTTGATAATGTTCAAAACACGTATGTTAGTAAACAGTAACTCCTACAATAACTTAAAAATGCAATTAAGCAAAAAATGTTTTAAAAAATCACGATTTTTGTAAAATAAAGTCTATTGCTGACAGTCTTTTATAAAAGATGATATTTTTAATTTGTAATTACTGTCGTTTTCCATATCGGCACGTACACTTTTTAAAGAATTTATAACGGTACTGTGATTTCTGTTGAAAAATGAACCTATTGTGGGAAGTGAAAGATTCGTAAGCTCGTTAACAGCATAAATTGCAGCATTTCTTGCTTTTGAAATTTCATTCGTTCTTTTAGGACTTGTGATATCTTCGGGTTTAACGTGATGTATTTCGGCAGATCTTGCAATAATTCTTTCAACACGCTTCTCGATGGGTTCCATGGAAGAACTGATATCGTGTAAAACGTCGGAAGCAAGTTGAAGATTTAAAGGCTTGCCCATAAGAGTGTGACCTGCTTTTATCTTTTTAACTGCACCCTCAAGCTGTCTTACGTTGTCTTTAAGTGCTTTGGAAAGACAGTCTATAATCTCCTGAGGAAGTTCAATATTATTTTCTGCCGCTTTCTGTTTTATGATTGCACAGCGTGTTTCATAGTCAGGTTTAGTTACTTCAATGATAGGACCGTTTTCAAACCTTGTACGAAGCCTGTCCTCAAGAGTGGGTATTTCTTTCGGAGGACGGTCACTTGTAAGAACAATCTGTTTTCTTGCATTATAAAGACTGTTGAAGGTATGGAACATTTCCTCTTCCGTAGATCTCTTTCCGCCGATAAACTGAACGTCATCAACCAAAAATACGTCAGCCTGACGGTATTTATTTCGAAATTCTATCGTTTTTTCTTTACCGATAGCTTCAATAAGCTCGTTTGTAAATTCTTCACCTTTTACGTAGACGATATTTGCATCGGGATTATGTTTTCTTATTCTGTTACCGATTGCACACATAAGATGCGTTTTACCAAGACCTGAGTCACCGTATATAAAAAGAGGGTTATAAGCGGTACCCGGTTCTTTTGAAACGGCATCGCTGATTGCATGGGCAACCCTGTTACCTTCACCGACTACAAAATTTGAAAAAGTATAAGTATCAAGAAGTGAAACGGTAAAAGGTGCGGGAGAAACGGAATTTTCTTTATATAATTTTACCGGTGCTTCTTCGGGAGAAGTTACGGTTATATCAACCCTGAAACCAAGTGCACGTTCAAGACCTGAAAGAACCTGTTCTTTATATCTTAAAAACATATCACACTGGAAAGAAGAGGGACATGAAAAATAGGCCGTATCACCTTCAAGACGAAGAGCAGTTGCACAGTCAATCCACTGTGCTGCGGCAACGCTTATGGTTGAATTGTCGCCAAAAATATAGTCACGCTTTGCTTTAGCCCAGACATCTGCAAAAGAAAACATAAGCAACCTCACTAAATTATAATATATATTATTATATAATATAAGATATATAATTACAAGATAAATTTATTGAAAAAATATAAAGAGGATAGTATAATGTCTTTATAAAAAATCGGAGTGAATATATGCAAATAAGAAAAACGAAATTTGAAGACTTTGAAGAAGTAATGGATATATACAGAAAAGCCGCTGTATTCATGGCAGAAAACGGAAATCCTACACAGTGGGTTGGCTATCCGTCGGAAGAAATGGTCAAAAACGATATAGAAAAAGGGCAGAGTTACGTTTGTACGGAAGATGACGATATACTTGCAGTTTTTGTATATTTTGCAGAAAACGATCCGTGGTATGCTTATATAGAAGGTAAGTGGGTAAATGACAAGCCGTACGGTGTCGTTCACAGAATTGCATCTGCAAGAAAGAAAAAGGGCTGTGGTGAATTTTGTATCAATTGGGCGTTTGAAAGGTGCAAAAATCTGCGTATTGACACACATAAAGACAATATTCCTATGCAAAATTTAATTAAAAAGTTAAATTTTGAGTATTGCGGAATCGTTTATATGGATGACGGTTCACCGCGTATCGCATTCCAAAAAATAAAATAAAAGAGTCATCCAAACGGATGACTCTTTTGCATTATTTGATACTTACTTTTGTCATTACTACGGGGGTTAAAGGCTTGTCGCCCCAGTCGGTATCAACTGCAGCTATTCTGTCAACAGCATCCATACCTGACACTACTTTTCCGAATGCGGCATACTGTCCGTCAAGGTGAGGTGCGTCTTCATGCATTATGAAAAACTGGCTTCCTGCAGAATCGGGGTCCATTGCACGTGCCATAGATATAACGCCACGTGTATGCTTTAAATCGTTTTTAACGCCGTTTGCAGCAAATTCACCCTTTATGGAATAGCCGGGACCGCCCATACCGTTTCCGTTGGGGCAACCGCCCTGTATCATAAATCCGGGAATTACACGATGGAAAGTAAGTCCGTCATAAAAGCCTGAATTTACAAGTTTTTCAAAATTTTCAACTGTTTTGGGGGCAATTTCAGGATAAAGCTCTATTTCAATAAGCTCGCCGCTGTCCATTTCAATTACTACCATGATTTTTCTCCTTATATAATATTATAGACTTATTTTACCATAATATTGACGATAAAACAACCGATAATAATATAGGGTGATTTTTTGAACAAGAAAAGAAAACCTGAGATAGAACACGATAACACGAAAGAAACGAAATCCGTAATGGCTGATTTTAAAACAGACCCTTTCGGAAGTTATACGGGAGTATGTAAGGACAAATACGAAATTCCCGTGCAGGACGTGGACGATCTTTAATAAAAAACCGTAACACATCAGTGTTACGGTTTTTCTAATATCTGTAAGTAGTTCCTAATACTTTGCCGTTTGATTTATCAACATAAAAGACAAAAGGTCCTAATAATCCGTCTTGTGTCGTATTAAAAGTAATTTTATATAAATCTTTTCCAGTAATATCTGTTTTTTCTTCAAAATAATGCAAAAAGGGTTGCGTATCAAATACAATTTCTTCGATTTTTGGACTATCAAGGTTTATTATTGTTTCAATGCTTTTCTCATCAAGCATCTTTGTCACGTTTTCTATCGCTGTCTGTTCTGTAATTTCTGCAGGTCTATATACGTGCAAAATACCAAAAACGGCCAACAAAACAGCAACTAAGACGAAAAATCCTTTTTTCATAAACAATACCCCTTATTTTAATTATGTCTTATTGCATACAGTTGTAATATTGCTGAAACCGTTTTTGAATCACAAATTTCACCGTCAAGCAACATTTTTACCGCTTTTTCAAAGGGTACGGCAATAAGTTCTATGAATTCATCCTCGTCAAAATCGGTTCCGACAAAGGTAAGGTCTTTATAATCCGCATAGAAAAGATGAACCGTTTCCGTACAAATGGCAGGCATGGTTATAACGGGAGAAAGTTTTGTCAATTTTTCTGCTTTATAGCCTGTTTCCTCCCTTAATTCACGAAGGGCAGCCTCATATACGTCCTCACCTTTATCTGTTTTACCTGCAGGTATTTCAAGAGTATAGATGTCCATTGCATATCTGTGCTGTCTTACAAGCAGAATCTCATCATTTTCGTTAAGGACGATAACACCTACACCGTCAGTTGTGCATATTTTTTCCCTATAAGCATCGTTGCCGTCGGGCAGACGTATAGTATCCGTGTTCACGGTAATTATTTTCCCTTTAAAAACCGTTTTACTTTCAAGCATTTCAAATGACATATAATTCACCTCTCTTTGATTTTACCACATACCACAAATTATTCAACAATTGTTTCACGTGAAACTTTTTTGTCGAATGTTTCACGTGAAACAATTAACCAACGGAAAAAGAGCCCGCAAAAGCGGACTCTTTTTCTGCAACATATAAATAAGAAGGGTGGGGTTTGAACTAAAGAGGGGTAATCTTTAGTTCACTTATATACTATCATACAAATTTGCAAAAAAAGTAGAATTTTCGTAAACAATTTGTAAACATTAGAATATCACAAAAAACAAAGCTGTTCGGGGATATTCGTCACGGAAAGCATTTCTTCGGCAAAATGAATATCTTCGGGGGCTAAACATACTCCGCTTATACCGCATGCGGTAAGTGTTTTGAAAACCGTGGGGTCTGTCAGCAATTCTCCGCATGCGGTACAGTTTTTTCTTGCTTTTGTGGCAAGGTCAACGGTGCGTACTGCGGCAGAAAGTGCTTTATCTTTTGACATAAACTCACGGCAAAGCCCGTTTAAACCTATGGAAACGAAGTCACATTCGGCAATTATGGGTGCAAGAGAGCAATAACCAGATACATTTTCAATCATAGCACCTATTTTAAATTCTTTGTGACCTCCGCACATTGATGCCAATCTGCCTCTTACGTAGCGGACGTCGCCTGAGTTTCGCACGTTCGGAATGAGAATATTTGCAGACTCAAGGCAGGAAATATCAAAAAGCTGTTTTTCTTTGAGACGTTCCTCCATTCCGCAGGCAAGGGATGCTTTGTCACCTTCAAAGTCAAAAAGACGGATAACACCGTCAGGCTCTGTGTCTGAAAACATAAAATATTCTTTTCCAAAGTCACGTATACCGCCTAAAAGCATTCCTTCGGTACGCCATAATCCAACGGGATAACCCGAGTGTGCAAACGGAACGGTGACAACCGACGAATAAATAGCAGGTCTGTATATATTATCGGTTCTGCCGGTCACGGTTACGGTTGATGCATCGGTGTCTATCTCAATTTTGTCGCCGTAATGAAGGTCTTTAACACCCGTAATTACGGTAGTATTCATATATTTAAGAAAAATATAATTGTGTGAAAGCTCGCATTTATCTGTGGTTATAATGGCGTCGATTTTATTTTTAAAGTAGGAAACGTTTTCAAGGTCAGGCATAAAAGTAAGTATATTCTGGCCGACAATTCCCGTCGTACTTTTACCGCACATTACATTGCATTTCATAATATCTCTCCAATCACCAAAATTTACCACATTATATCACCGACCTGTGTATAATCCTGTCGAAAGAATGAAAAAGTTATGAACAGGTTTACATAATTCTTGTTGATAACCTTGTAAAAAGTGTTCAAAACTGTTCATAAGTCAGTTGAAAATGTTAAAAACCCTTGATTTTTCAAGGGAAAACAGTTGTCTGCAATTTTTTACAAGGTCGAATTATGTAAATCTAAGTAACGCGTGTTTAAAGCGGTAATGCGGGGTAAATAATTTTTTTGAGGTGATAAAAATTTCTACTTTTGATAATGCGGCAGCAAAGTCGCTTAGCGCCGCTCTCACGCTTGCGGGCGATCTTGGGGCGAGATACGTGGGGACGGAGCACCTTCTTCTTGCACTGACTCTACCAACAAGTCCTTTACGCTCGCTTCTTGCTCAGGTTGGCATTTCTTATACGGCACTTATGACGAGGCTTTGCTGTTCTAAAAAGCCTACACAGCTTACTGCGCAGAATATGACACCTGCCCTCAAATGTGCGCTTGAAAGACTCCATACAAAGCATATAATCTCCTGCAACGATTTATTATCCTCACTTATGAGTGATTGCGAATGTGCGGCATATAAAACGGTAAAGTCAATGGGTGCACGTCCTGAGGACCTGAGAAAACCCTCGGCGGTGCCTTCGCAGATACCCTCCTCCCTTTTATCATATGGTGCTGACTTAACGGCACTTGCGGTAAGAGGTAAAATAGATAAAATATTCTGCCGTGAAGAAGAAACGGAAAGGCTTTGCCGTGCTCTTTGTCGTAAAACGAAAGCAAATCCGTGTCTTGTAGGTGAGGCAGGCGTGGGAAAAACGGCGGTTGCCGAGGCACTTGCCCTGCGGATTACCGAGGGAAACGTGCCTGCAAGGCTTTGCGGCCGACCGCTTTTTTCTCTTGACCTTGCTTTAACGGTTGCAGGTGCAAAATACAGAGGTGAATTTGAAGAACGCCTGAAAAACATTTTAAAAGAGTTGTCAAAAGCAAATGCAATTGTGTTTATTGACGAAATACATTCGATTGTCGGTGCAGGAAGTGCCGAAGGAAGCATAGATGCGGCAGGAATACTAAAACCGCTTCTTGCAAGAGGTGAAATTTCGGTTGTGGGGGCAACAACGCATGCTGAGTATCTTCGCTTCATAGAGAGGGACGCAGCTCTTGCCCGACGGTTTATACCTATTTATATCAATGAACCAACACCTGAAAGGGCAAAAATTATGCTTCACGGGGCAAAATTTGCTTATGAAAAGTTTTTCTCCTGCGAAATATCGGATGAAATGTGTGACCGTGCAGTAGACCTTTCGGTAAAGTATCTTCCCTCGCGCAACCTGCCTGATAAGGCGCTTGATTTAATTGATACGGCTTTATCGGCAAAGAAAGCAGACGATACTCTCTGTGAGGAGGATTTGCTTGATGCGGCGGCTTTGCAGACGGGTCTGCCCGTAGGCAGAGAGAACGAAAAACTGTTTACTCTTGAAAGTGTGCTCAAAAACGAGGTGTTCGGACAGGATAATGCCGTCAAAGAACTGTGCGATGAGGTAAAAGCAGGTTTTTTTGCAAATTCTGCAGACAGACCGCTTGCCTCCTTTTTGTTCTGCGGACCGACGGGTGTTGGAAAAACGGCACTTGCAGGTGCTTTGTGCCGAGAACTTTTTTCACGTGAACCGATTCGCTTTGATATGAGTGAGTATTCCGAGGCACACTCCGTTTCACGTCTTATCGGCTCACCGCCGGGATACGTCGGACACGAGGAAAACGGGCTTCTGATAGAGGGTATAAGAAAAAATCCGCATACCGTGCTCCTTTTCGACGAGGCGGAAAAGGCACATCCGCAGGTGCTTTCGCTTCTTTTACAGATACTTGATTACGGTCGGCTGACGGATTCCCACGGTATCAAGGCGGATTTTTCGCATTGTATCGTAATTCTGACGTCAAACACCTATTCAAAGGCACTCAGCGGTTTCGGAGGCAGAATGTCGGATAAGGAATTAAAAGACGTATTTCGCCCCGAAATAAGAGGCAGATTTGACAAAATAATCACGTTCAGCCCGCTTGGAGAAGAGGAAAAAAGGCAGATAGCATACTCTATGTGTGAAAAACAGGGCATAAATCCCACAGAAAATGAAATAAAAGAACTTATCGGCGGTACGGGTAGCGGTCGTGACATCAGAAAAAAAGTGAGAACATTGTGTATGGAGAGGGCAAAATCAAAGAAAATGTGATATAATGTACGAAAAGGGGGTGTCGGCAATTATAAGAGATGATGCAAAAGCAGTAATAGATGCGGCTCTTTTGGCGGCACAGCCCGATATTGCCGTAAAAAAAGCCCTTGCAGAAATGCCTTCGTATACGGGAAAACTCGTTCTTGTGGCAATCGGCAAAGCAGCGTGGCAGATGGCAAAAGCGGCGTATGACGAACTTTTGGGAAAAATAGATGACGGTATTGTCATAACCAAACACGGCCATTCAAAAGGTGAAATCGGCAGGCTTAAAATAAGAGAAGCAGGTCATCCCGTCCCCGATGAATATACGTACGGTGCAACCGCCGAAGCAATCGATTTGGTAAAACCCCTCGGTAAAGAGGATATGGTGTTGTTTTTGATATCGGGTGGCGGCTCGGCATTGTTTGAAAAGCCTCTGATTGAGGAGAAAGAATTGCAAAGCATCACCAAAATACTTCTTGAATGTGGTGCAGGGATAACCGAGATAAACAGTATCCGAAAGCGGTTTTCTGCCGTGAAAGGCGGCAAATTTGCGAAAATTTGCTCACCTTCCCACGTGTTTTCGGTAGTTTTGTCTGATATAATCGGCGATCCACTTGATATGATAGCGTCGGGACCGAGTTATCCCGACAGAGTGACGGCGGATGAGGCAATGCATATCGCAGAAAAGTATAATCTTCCACTTTCCAACAGGGCAAAAGCACTTATTAAAGAGGAAACGCCAAAGGTGCTTTATAACGTAAGCGCAAAAATAACGGGCTCTGTAAAACAACTCTGCCTTGCTGCACAAAGGGTGCTTGAAGAAAAGGGTTATGAAACGGTAATTGTGTCCGACTCAATTGATTGTGAGGCGAAAGAAGCAGGTAAAATGTTTGTTTCACTCGGAAAAAAGTACCTCGGATGTGATAAAAACGTCGCACTTATCGGCGGCGGAGAGACGGTTGTGCACGTAACGGGAAATGGCCTTGGCGGACGTAATCAGGAGGCTGTGCTTGCCGCCGCAAAAGAGATGGACGGAATGAAAAACGTGCTGTTTTTCTCGGTAGGCTCGGACGGGACGGACGGTCCGACGGATGCGGCAGGCGGTATGGTAGACGGTCTGACTGCCGAAAAAATCGGTAATGTAAACCAATATTTGCAAAATAACGATTCATATCACGCACTTAAAAAGGCAGATGCGCTTATTTTCACGGGACCGACGGGCACCAACGTAAATGACCTTATGTGTATGCTGATAAAAAATAATTAAAGGAGAAATATATATATTTCTCCTTTTTTTATTTATTTAAGGTGGCGGATGTGTTAAAATTAGCGTATATGGCAGGTGATAAAGAGTGAAAAGTATAGTAAAGTATTCAAAAGGAATACGGTTTATGGCGCTGCTCACCGTTGCACTTATGTGCGGTGAGGTTTTAGTTGAAACGCATTTACCCAAAATTCTTGCGCAGATTATCGACTACGTGACGGCTATAACCGACACGGGTGGCAGTATGGCAGACGGACTCAATTACATTTACAAAATGGGTGCGCTTATGGTAATTCTTGCTCTGGTGGGTGTTACGGTGCATCTCGTTGCGAATTATGCTTCGCAGAAGGCGTCCTTCGGTCTTGCGCACAATCTGAGAATTGCGGCGTTTGACAAGATTCAGGTGCTCGGCCTCAAAAATATTGACAGGCTGACAACGACATCACTCGTCGTTCGTCTGACTAACGATATTTCATCAGTGCAGAATCTGTTCAGGCAGATACTCGGCCTGGGTCTGCGTGCACCGTTTATGTTTATAAACAGCATAATTATTGCATCGACGCTTAACAAAAAATTGTCTCTTGTTTTTCTTTATGCAATAATTCCGATGATATTTACCATAGTATACCGTATGAATACCTCCCTTCCGGTCTTCAAACGTGTTCAGAAGGCGCTTGATGGACTTAACGATTTCGTAAGAGAAAATCTGCTCGGCATCAGGGTGGTCAAAAACTATACCAAAGAGCAGGCTCAAACAGAGGCTTTTGACAAAATCAGCGGCAGTTATGCGGATATTACGGCAGATGCCAACGTAAAACTTGCGATAATTCAGCCTCTTATGCAACTTATTATGGGCTTTACGACGGTTGGTGTTATCTGGTACGGCGGATATCTTTATATGCACGATGAAGTCACGATAGGTATCATAACGGCACTTATCACGTACATAACGCAGATACTTATGTCGTTTCGAATGATGAGTAACGTAATAGTTAACTATTCGAGGACAAAGGTGTCCATAGACAGAATAAATGAGATAATTGATACCGATTCTGCAGTAAAAGAAAAGACAAATCCCGTTACGGAACTTGCCGACAGCAGTGTTGAGTTTAAAAACGTAACGTTTGGTTATACGGACGGTGGGGACGACGTTCTGTTAAACGTGTCATTTGCGGCAAAAGAGGGTGAAGTTACAGCCTTTCTGGGCGGTACGGGAAGCGGAAAAAGCACTCTTTTACACCTTATTCCGAGAATGTATGACGTGACAAAGGGTGAAGTTACGGTAGGCGGAGAAAACGTTAAAGACCTTTCTCTTTCCGTGCTTCGTAAAGAGGTTGCCGTAGTACCGCAGTTTTCGACGCTGTTTTCGGAAACGGTGAGGGCAAATCTGCTGTGGGGCAACGAAAACGCAGATGAAGAACAGATAAAAAAAGCACTGCATACTGCATGTGCCGATGAATTTGTTGAGAATTTGTCCGACGGAATAGACACGTTTCTTGCGAGAGGCGGTAAAAATCTGTCGGGAGGACAGAAGCAGAGGCTTTGTATTGCCAGGGCGCTTATAAAAGAGCCTAAAATTCTACTTCTTGACGACTCACTTTCAGCGGTTGACACTAAGACGGATGCATTAATCCGCGAAAGACTTGCAAAGAATTATCCCGACACGACGACGGTTATAATTGCTCAGCGTATAAAATCCGTAAAGAATGCGGATAAAATTTACGTTATTGACGGAGGAAAAATAGTAGCTGAAGGCACGCATAAAACTCTGTCGCAGAGCAACGAGATATATAAAGAGATAATGGATTCTCAGAAGGAGGTAGCCGATGAGTAATAACGATTACAGAAAGACGGATGCCCCCGATTTATCTCAGCGTATGATGGGCGGTGGCGGCAATATGGCACGTCAGCGAGCGGCCAATCTGCTTGCCGAAAAGCCCAAGGATATGAAGGGCACGATAAAAAGAATATTCACCTATCTCAAGGGCTCAAAGGTGGGTATGACGACGGCAATAATATTGCTACTTGTCCATACGGGACTTGATTTGCTTACGACCTATCTTCTCAAACCCATAGTAAACGATTACATAATCCCCAAAAATTATCAGGGCCTTGTTAAAATCTGCGTAACGCTTGCCCTGCTCTACGTTATAAGCGGTGTTTTTCAGTATATTTCAAACAAAATGCTCATACGAATATCGCAGACGGCGACTCACAGTATGAGAAGTGAACTTTTTACGAAATTACAGACTCTGCCCGTATCGTATTTTGACAGAAATCATTTCGGCGATATAATGAGCAGGTTTACAAACGACCTTGAGAACGTTGCACTTGCGCTCAAAGACACGCTGGCAAAGCTTTTTCAGTGTGTATTCAATACCGTGGGCACAATAGGCCTTATGCTCTGGATATCACCCAGACTTACGGTTGTATCACTTTTCTCTATTCCCGTCATATACGTGGTTACGGGCTTTATCACCAAACACACGAAAAAATATTACCGCAGATATCAGGCAGACCTTGCAACCGTCAACTCCTACGCGGAGGAGCGTATATCCGGTCAGTACGTCGTTACCGCTTTTGACCGTGGTGAAAAGGTGTGCGGTGAATTTGCCGATTATGCGGAAACTCTGCGTAAAAACGGCATAAAAGCGCAGTTTATATCCAGCATAACGATGCCTGCTTTAAAGGGCGTAAGCAACATTTTTTACGGTTTTACCGTTATGTATGCAGGTATTCTTGCCCTGACGAGAGGGCTTGACCTTGGCGGTATCAGTGCATTTTTGAAATATGCAAAGAAATTTGCAAATCCGATAAACGAGATTTCACATCAGATAATTGCAATACAGGCGGCAGTTGCAGGTGCGGAGCGTGTGTTTATGGCGCTTGACACCGAAAGTGAGTACCGTGACAGCGAAGTGCTCAAACCTGACACCTTCAGGGGCGACATTTCGATACAAAACGTTGATTTTTCATACACGCCCGAAAGAAAGATACTTAAAAATATCTCGGTTGACGTAAAACAGGGTCAGCATATTGCCCTCGTCGGTCCGACGGGTGCGGGAAAGACAACGATAGTTAATCTTCTCATGCGCTTTTACGAGCTTGACAGTGGCAGGATAACTATCGACGGAAACGATATTGCCAACATAGACAGAAAAACTCTTCGCAGAAACTTCGGTATCGTGTTGCAGGATACGAGTCTGTTTACCATGAGTGTAGCGGATAACATCCGCTTCGGTAAGCCTGAGGCGACTATGGAAGAAGTTGTTGCGGCGGCAAAACTTGCAGGTGCAGACAGATTTATAAGACAGCTTGAAAACGGCTACGAAACAATTCTTTCGGAGGGTGGAGGCACGCTTTCGGGCGGACAGAGACAGCTTCTCAATATAGCAAGGGCGTTTCTCATAGATCCGCCGATGCTTATTCTCGATGAGGCGACATCAAACGTCGATACCCGAACTGAATTACAGATACAAAGTGCCATGAAAACGCTTATGAAGGGCAAAACGGCATTTCTTATAGCGCACCGTCTGTCAACTATACGTGACTGTGATATGATACTTGTCATAGACGGTGGTGAGATAGTTGAGCGCGGTAATCAGGAAGAACTTGTTGCCATGGACGGTCTGTATGCAAAACTTTATAAAGGAATATAAATATGACATTTACAGTTAAATCTGTTGGTCTCAAGGGCATTGACGGATATTTCATTACCGTTGAGGCTGACTGTTTGAAGGGAATACCGTCGTTTGACATTGTCGGAATGGCGGGACAGGCGGTTAAAGAGGCGACACGCCGTGTACGAAGCGCTTATTCAAATGCGGTAGGCGATTTTCAAAAGGGGCGTATCACCGTAAATCTTGCACCCGCCGACACGGAAAAAGAGGCGTCAGCCCTCGATTTGCCTATATTTATTGCGGTTTGCGGTGCGTTTGGTCTGTTTGAAAACGTATTGCAGGACACGGTTTTTATAGGTGAACTTTCACTTTCGGGTGAACTTCGTGAAGTTGGCGGTGTGCTGGCATATACGGCGTTTGCCGCAGAAAACGGTATAAAAAGAATAGTTTTGCCAAAATGTTGTGCAAAAGAGGCGTCGCTGATTCCCGGAATTGAAGTTATAGGAATAACCGACGTAAAAGAACTTATTTCATATTTAAAAGGTGAAATAACGGTTTTACCGCAGGAAAGTAGCCTTGATAATGCGTATGAAAGTGAAGACCTCCCCGATTTCGCTGAGGTGAGAGGACATTATTTCGCCAAGCGTGCGCTTGAAATTGCGGCTGCTGGCGGACACAATATTGCCCTTATCGGTCCTCCGGGAAGCGGTAAAAGTATGCTTGCAAAGAGGCTACCGTCAATAATGCCACGGCTTGATCGTGAACAGGTTGTCGAAGTTACGAAAATTTGGTCCGTTGCAGGCAGAACGCAGGGCAAGCTTATACAGGCACCGCCTTTTCGAAGCCCTCATCACACGGTCTCCCCCGTCGGTCTTTCGGGCGGCGGCTCGATTCCGCGACCGGGCGAAATATCGCTTGCTCATCACGGCGTACTTTTTCTTGACGAATGGCCCGAGTTTTCAAAGACGTCACTTGAAATTTTAAGACAGCCTATTGAAGATAAGCAGATAACTATCTCGCGTGCGGCGCAGAGCAGTACTTTTCCTGCCGATTTTATACTTGTAACGGCGGCAAACCCGTGCAAATGCGGAAATTTCGGCAGCGAAAGAAAATGTTCCTGCTCACCGAGAGAGCGAAAAATGTATATGTCGCATATAAGCGGACCGCTTCTTGACCGAATGGACCTTATGATAGAGGTACCTCCCGTTCCGCTGAGTGACCTTGAAAACAAAATGGCGGAGGAGCCGAGCAGCAGTATATTAAAACGTGTACTTTCTGCACGTGAGAGGCAGAGAGAAAGGCTTGCACCCTACGGCATAAAGCTCAACAGTCAGATGACGCACGATATGATAACGAATCTCTGCGTGTTAACAGACAGTGCTAAAGATTTAGTTACAAAGGCGTTTGATTTTTACGGGCTTACGGCACGAAGCTATGACAGGCTTCTCCGTACGGCGCAGACGGTTGCCGACCTTGAGGGCAAGGACGAGATAGACGAGCTAATAATAGCGGAAGTAATCTCCTACCGCACCGCCGAAAAGAAATACTTTTTCAGAGGATAAAAAAACACCGAGCAAAGCTCGGTGGTCGTAAAACAGTAATATGCGAATTTCTTGGAACAGGCATGACCGAAATCATGCCTGTTCCGCTTTTATCAGTTCATCCACGGGAATATAGCCAACAAGGTCATATTCGATATGTACCTTCTGCTTGCGTTTACCGCTGGATTTGTCGGGTGCCTCCACATAAACCGCCTTTACAAGTTCTCTGAGGGCGTATGGCGTGAGTATCTTTTCCCGTTCAAGCTGTTCGGCAATTTGGCTCGGTCCACGTCCGTTCATGCAGAGCGTGAAAATCTTTTTGACCACCTGTGCCGCTTAATCGTGCTTCACATTTACCCTCATTCATCATCTTCAGGATATTGATCTTCATGACAGATATTCATCAATGTAATCAAATCACGAATAAAAACTGTGTGGGGAGTAAATACCCGATAAAATTTGCTACCTGCAAATACTTCAAGGTATTCGTTGTACATTGTGATATTTGAAAGCTTGTCAAAACCTATATCAAATCCATATCGTTCAGCGAGAAAAACAATTCTCTCATTGGTTATGAACAGCCGCCCCGGATATTCTGTTTTGACAGTTTTTCTTATGACATCACTTTGACCATTTGACCTATGGATGGAGTATCCTCTCATGATATACATACTGCTTCCGTGTGAGCTGCGCTTATAACCAGAAACAACATCTTTAGATTGATACGAAAAGCCTTCTCCCTCAAAGTAACAAGCTTCATCGGGTCTTAGTTTCATCGAAACATTACGAAGTTCAATTTCATCAAGTTTATCGCTTGCCGTCTGATCACCAAGCATCAAAATAGTTCCTGCTTTATATCCAGTGCGAAAAGTGCCGCTTTGAACACCACGCCCTATACAATAAAACAAAACTAAGACACAAAGAATTGGAACTATAATTCCCATTTGTATTTCCTCGCTTCAACAATGACGGGTGATATGCTCAATCATTTTAGGTGGAGCAGCTCCCAATTAGCATTTTTCTCAAAAACACCGTTTTCCCAAGAGCCAACCACAGTTCCGTCACTCGCATTTTCTACATCGCCGGTGTAGGGATAGTTTTCGCCAAGGCATTCATACATTCCGTCACCGAGGAAGTTAAATAGTCGAGGCTTCTTATGGAATTCGATGCCTTTGTTGACACGGTTGTAGCAGTAATCCGAGGGGATAATGCTGCCACTGTTGGTTTGAAAACGAGCACCAAGTAATTCGTAAAGCTCTTTCAAACTGATCTTGTAACGAACGCCGTACTCAGAAACAATTTCCGCAACCACAGTTCGCATTTGTTCATCAATGGTCATTTTCTCAAAATCCCTCTTTTTCTCAAAAATAATATACTTTTCTTCAAGATTGGCTTCTACAACCGAGTAATTGACGCTAAGCCAACTAAGAGCAATGGAATGGCTGGTTGTATTTGCCCAAAAAGCACGATGTGTAGTGGCAGAGTCAGGCAGCTTGAATTTTAATATATCCTCAATTTCGCTATAAGAGAGTTTGACCCTGGACGAATTGCTTTGATGAAGATAGTCAGAGAGGAAGCGATACTTCTTGCTCCCGGCGGGTAAATCTAAACTATTGGATTGCACACCACTACCAAGCTTCTCCAGTCTTGTCACCTTATCTTCTAATGTAACAATTCGATTTAGCAAATCAAGAATAATCTTATCGTAATCCATATCAAAACCTCCTTTGATGCTAATATGTTACCACATTTTTCTTATTGTGTCAATATGTTTTCGTGACTTTTTGAAACTAAACATGACTTTAGTGAGGAGGAGTTGATGGAAGTAGCACTTAGGCATCCTTACATCAACTCCTAAAAAGCATCAATCAAGTGGCTTGTATTCTGTTACTGCCTTTAAATAGGCTTCGGGGTTGCCGTTGAGTATCAAATCGGCGTATGCAATCGGGTCATTGTAGATAAGATAGTCAAGCTCTGACCGCTGATACATATTGTCTGCCACCTCATTTTCAACGGCGATAGTATCAATAGCAATCATAGTGCCATCTGAAAACTTCAGCTCCACGCAGACCGTATCAATGTTAAACTCGCAAGATAATAGGCGTTTCATGGTCAATCTCCGTAATTTCAATGATTTCGAGATAGAAAAAGAACGATGTTAAGTCTTTCGACTCGACATCGTTCTTTTCATAGTTGTTTTCCAACCCGGTCAGACAGATGCCGTAAAATAGTAATCTTTTAGAATTACTGTCTTACGAGCACCCGTCTAAAGCTCGGTGTTTTTTATATCTTCATTAAATAGCCGTAGCGGAAAAGCAGATAGGCGATAATCGGGACGGCGATTGCACCTAAAATTGCAAGCACCCGTACAATCGGGGATCGCTTTGTTTCAAGTTCTTCGGGCTGAATTATATCTTTTTCTTCCATAAAAGCCTCCGTTATTTGCACAGGGCAAGGTAGACGCCCTTTATAAGATCAGCATGTGTTGCTGTCTGCGACAGAGCCTTCGCCATACCGCCGAAGCGGGCAATAACGCTGTCGAGCTCTTCGCCCGTCATAACCTTATCGGGCAGGAAATACTTGCCCTTAGGCTGCATTATGTCGTTTTCAACACACCAGCGGATAGCGGTTGAATACGGATCGCTCATTTTCACGTCTTTAAATAAATCGGGTGCTTTTGGATTTTTCATAAGCTCAATAATTCTTGCAATTATTGCAGAGGGCGGTGCTATAAGCATTGCCGCCTCCCCTCTCGTAAGAGGCTTTGATGTACGTACCGTATTATCGTCAAACGCGACACATCTGCCGTGCTGTGCAAGCCACTTTGCTTCCTCGAAACAGTCGTCCCCCTCGCCGAGATCGGCAAAAGGTGAAATTTCCATAAGCTCGCTCACGGGCACTACGCGGTATCCCTTTTCGGAGAGCAGTTTAAGCTGTAAATCAAGACCGTCTGCCACGGGCGAACGGCTTGCCATATTGTAACCGTCCTTCTGGAAGATTATCTGTCCGCATAATGCGTCTTCATCCGCTTCAAGTGCCGCTTTAAGCGGATTTATCATTTCGTCAACTTCAGCCTCGTAGCCGTCTGCACAGGGCAGCCAGCCTGCACCGTCAAAGGAAGCAGCCATATACTGATACTGCATAAGTGCATAGGCATCGTAGCTTGTGAAACCGCCCTTTATCTTGTCCACGTAGTGAGGCGGACGGGAAAGTTTTATATCGTAACCGTCCCTCTCCTCAAGCAAAGCGTCAAGACGGCGTAAATCCGTAAGCACTTCGGTGAGCGATTCAAACGTCTTGCGTTTGTTGTATATCATATTCTTCTTTCCGAAGAGAAGATGTCTGTACGAATGGTTGGATATCTCGTGTCCTTCCGAAAGAATCTGATGTATAAGCTCGGGCTTGTGCTTTGCACCGCCGAAACGGTCACACTCAAACTGGGGATAATGGTCGTATTTTATACCGCCCCATGAGGCAGAGCCTTCTGCGCCTATTTCGTCGGGATAGTTTTCGCTTGTGTCGCCCACAACGTCAAACGTGCCCCTTGCGTCGTAACGACGCATAATTTCAAGAATCTTTTCGGTGAGGGAGAGGTCATCCCCCTTATCGGGACTCGGCGGTAATGCACACGGACCGTCGTCAAATGTCATTGCCACGACACGCTGTGCCGTTTTAACACGCTCAATCCTTCTGACAAGCCCCATATAATGCTGTTTCGGAAACAGCTTTCTTATAATTGCTTTTACTTTTTTACCTATTCTGACTATCAGTGCCACTGTTTACCCTCCATAACTACGGTTTTTCTCGGAGTAATTATATCTTTGATGAAAAACAGAACTATTTTTGCGAGAATAACGGGTACTCTGTACCATCTGCCCGCATCTATCTGCTTGTATAACTGTGAAATGCCGTTGTATAGCTTTCTTGAAGGCGTATAATAAACGTCACCTCTTGCATGGCGAAGCGCTTCAAATACACCGTTTGCGGTGAGTTCTCTTACGTCAAGCTCGACGTATGTGTTTCCTATCTCGGCAGGAAGATGAGCATCACTTCCTGCAGTAAACAGACCTACGGCATTTTCCGCGGCAAGTCTGTTTGCTTTTTTTGACCTGCGTGCATTTGCAACCTCGACGGCAACGCCCATTTCAATATATTTCTTTATCATGGGATTGCCTTTCCCGTTTGCATAAGGATGCGCAAGGACGGGGAAAGAAAATCGGCACAGGTCTTTAATGAGCGAAGCGGAATTATGAGTATCAGTAATGGGAGACTGCATAAAAAGACCGATTATATGACCTGCATCCGTCGAATACTCTATTGCAGGCAGGAATAACACGCCGTCAATAAAGCCGTTTTCATCGGACTTTTCAAGGATTTCGTAATAACCGTCTGTCGTATGATGGTCACAGACGCACACACAGTCTATACCCTTCTTTTTTGCCGCTTTTGCAATTTCTTCAAGCGTCATACGACAGTCGTGCGAGTTGTGCGAATGAACGTGAAGGTCGGCTTTAATTTTCATTACTGTTTGCTCCTTATAGATTTGATATATGAAAACGTCCCTTTAAGGTCGTGAAGGTCAATTATACCATCTTTAACACGGGGGTTTAACGTATCTTTGATGATTTCAAGCAATTTTTTAAAGTTTTTCTTTCTGATATATGCAAGTATCAGTTTTATTTCACTTGTAAAAAACGACATTTTACAGTCGGGCAGAGGATGCCCTTCAAGAGTGTTTTCACCTGCACTTGCAAGTGCCCAGTTTTGTGAAAATTTGCTTTTTGAAATGCGCGTCAAAGCATAACTTCCCCACACACGCGGGTTTATTTCCATAAGCACGCCACCCTTCCATTCCACCATTGCGATACCTTCAAAGGAAAGTGCGGCAAGCAGTTTTTCGGAATAGGCGATAAGTTTTTCGTCAAAATGCGTGACACAGCAGGAGGAAGGACCGCCCGATAGGGGACATTCTCTTATACGGCGGTGCGATATATAGTCAAGGCATTTGCCGCCTTTCATTATCATACACACGCCTACGCCATCGCCCTCAATCATTTGCTGAAAAATGAGGTCGGGGTATTTGTTTTTGAGTGAGGTATGCTCGGTTTCGTCTTTTACTACAAAATAACGCTCGCTTGCCTTAAGGCCGAGTTTTTCTCCGCACGGAAATTTTGCGATACACGGATAAGCCGTCGGCTCACCCGGCGTGGGAATGCCGATGCTTTGTGCAAGAGAAAGCACGTACGACTTGTCGTTTGCTCTGTCAAGAATCTCCCTTTCGGGCACTAAAACGTGGCATACACCGTCATATTTTTCCCTGCTTGAAGAAACCTCTTCTATTGTTTCCCTGCCAACGCACAGCAAGGTCGGCATATCGTATTTTTTGCATATTTCGTAGGGTGAGTCGCATTTGTAACAAGCACTTACCCCTTTTGACATACCGCCGACACAGTTGTTTCTGTAAGTTGCCACAACCATATACCCTGCATCCGCAAGGTCACGTATAAGCGGAAGTGTCATTCTGTAATCGGTATCTGTCACTATAACAGTCATATTCCAAACACCTTTTTTGCGTTATTTGCCGTAACTTCGGCAATGTGCTCGAGTGAGCAGCCACGAAGGTCTGCAAGCCTCTGCGCCGTGTGCATAACGAGTGACGAGTCGTTTCTGCGACCTCTCATCGGCTCGGGGGCAAGGTAGGGCGCATCCGTTTCTATAAGTATACGGTCCTCAGGTACCCACTGAGCCACCGAAAGAAGTTTCGAGGCGTTTTTGAAAGTGAGCGTTCCTGCGAAACTGATGTAACAGCCGAGACCGACGAGTATTTTTGCCGATTCAAGTGAACCGCTGTAACAGTGGATTATTGCCTCGGGACGCAGGTCGGACAACACGTTTATCGTGTCAGCGTGTGCTTCACGGTCGTGCACGATGATAGGCTTTTTCACCTGCTTTGCAATGTCACACTGAGCGCGGAAAAATGCAATCTGTGTGTCACGGTATGCGAAATCGTAATAATAATCAAGACCGCACTCGCCGACGGCGACGCATTTTTCATCCTCAAGGTAGGGAAAAAGCTTGTCAAGGTCGGAAATTTCGTATTTTTCGCATTCGTGCGGATGTATGCCTGCCGCATACCATACGTTTTCGTATCTGTGAGCAAGTTCTTTTGAAAAAGCAACGTCATCAAGGTCTGACGGGCAGGTAAGTATACCGCAGTTCGACTCTGCCAGAAGTTTTTCAAGAAGAGCGTCCCTGTCCTCGTCAAATCTGTCGTCACAGTAGTGAGAATGTGTATCAAAAAATTTCATCAGTGAATACCTGCACCGGGATTTATACCGTCAAGGAAGAGCACCTTAACGCTGTCACCGTCATCAGCGGCGAGTATCATACCGAAACTTTCTTCACCGCAGAGTTTGACGGGCTTTAAGTTTTTAACGAGAACTACGGTTTTGCCGATAAGTTCTTCAGGTGTGTAGTATGCCTTTATACCGCTGCACACCTGTCTTGTTTCCTTGCCGAGTGAAACGGTAAGTTTATAAAGTTTTTTACTCTTTTTAATTTCTTCGCAGGTAAGTATTTTTGCCGTTACGAGTTCAACCTTTGCAAAATCGTCTATGCCGATAAGTGCAAGACCGCTATCCTCCTCAGGCTCCTCAGCCTCTGCAAGCATTTCTTCGATTTCTTTGCGTTTTTCATTTTCGTCAATTCTTGCAAAGAGGGGTGTTGCAACGCCCGTCTTTGTGCCTGCTTTGAGAGCACCAAATAATGAAACAGATTCAAATGAATCAATATCACAACCGAGCTGTGAAAGCATTTTTTCTGCCGTTTCGGGCAGGAAGGGCTTTATCATAACCGCTGCAATACGTATTCCTTCGCAGAGATTGTATAAAACGGTTGCAAGTCTGTCTGTCTCACCGTTTTTTGCAAGCGTCCAGGGTGTAGTTTCGTCGATGTATTTGTTGCAACGTCTGAGAAGTGACCATACACTGTCCATAGCGTCTGCAACGTGGAGAGTTGCCATATTTTCAACAGCACCCTCAACAGCATCTTTTGCCGCAAGAATAAGCTCGTCATCAAGAGCGTCCGTCTTGTCGGGGGCGGGTATCACACCGTCGAAATACTTGCCTACCATGGCAATCGTTCTGTTTACGAGATTTCCCAGAATGTTTGCAAGGTCAGAATTCGTCTTTGCCATAATAAGATCGTAGGTGAAATTACCATCGCTTGCAAAGGGCATTTCGTGGAGAAGATAATATCTAACCGCATCAACACCGAAAAGTTTCACAAGCTGTTCAGCATATACGACGTTACCCTTTGACTTACTCATCTTGTCGTCACCCATGAGAAGCCACGGGTGTCCGAATACTTGCTTGGGAAGCGGTAAATCAAGCGCCATAAGCATACAGGGCCAGTAAATCGTGTGGAAACGCAGAATGTCCTTACCTATGAGGTGAACGTCTGCAGGCCAGTACTTATCAAATAAGGGCAGTTTGTTGCCGTCGGGATGATAGCCGAGTGCCGTGATATAGTTTGAAAGTGCGTCTATCCACACGTAGATAACGTGCTTTGAGTCAAATTTAACGGGAACGCCCCAGTTAAACGAAGTTCTTGAAACACAGAGGTCCTGCAGACCGGGACGGATAAAGTTGTTAAGCATCTCGTTCTTTCTGCTCTCAGGCTGAATGAATTCGGGATTCTGCTCAATATACTCTTCAAGGCGCTTTGCATACTTGCTCATTTTAAAGAAGTACGCTTCTTCGCTTGCCTTATGCACTTCTCTGCCACAGTCGGGGCACTTGCCGTCAACGAGCTGTGTTTCGGTATAGAAACTTTCACAGGGTGTGCAGTAATAACCCTCGTAGGAACCCTTGTATATATCGCCCTGCTTGAAAAGTTTTTCAAATATGGCGGCAACCGAATCCATATGATAATCGTCGGTCGTTCTGATAAACTTGTCGTAACTTACGTTCATAAAGTCCCAGATACGACGGATTTCGCCTGCGATGTTATCAACGTGCTGCTGGGGTGAAATTCCCTCAGCCTCAGCCTGCTGCTGAATTTTTTCACCGTGTTCATCGGTACCCGTGAGGAAGAACACGTCGTAACCTTCAAGCCTCTTGAAACGTGCTATCGCGTCTGCAAGGACAGCCTCGTAGGTGTTGCCTATATGAGGCACTCTTGACGTGTATGCTATTGCTGTTGAAATGTAATAAGGTTTCTTTGACATTTTATTTTTACTCCTTGGGAAGAAAATCTGTAAAATTGGGTATTTCGGGTGTACTTTCGTAGGTCGGGAAGTCGTCTTCTTCCTTTTCTCCGTCCGTCAATGCGGAGATAAACGAGGTGTATGACGCAACGTAATAAGGAAGAACGTAAATATAGACAAGACCAAATGTAAGCGTGCCCAGCATATGCCAGCCTATGAATGAAAGTTCAAACAAAAAGGCTTCAAAACGGTGCTTTTTCATCACGGCAACGGACTGCTTTACTGAAGCGTATGCCCTGTTACCGCTCACGAAGATTACGGGTGTTGCATAGTACTTCATAAGGAATATCTCAAACAAAACTGCGGTAACAAGGAAGAGAACGTACATCACGAGAACCGTGATAAGCACAACCTCTGCCGAAACTGCATTTATTACGAGAATTGCAACGGTTACGCCGATAATCACGCCCCACACCACTGTAAAAAGTGTGCCCCACAGGAAAGAAAAGAGCGATACGAGAAGTGAAACGCCGAATGAACCGAAAAATCTCTTAGCAGATGAGAAAAGAGAAAACATATCGCTTATCGTCGGCTTATCACCGTCTGTCATCGTGAGATAAAACCTGTATATTCCAAGTGACAGGGGAAGCAGAATAAGTACCATAAACAGACAAAAGCCTGCGATAACACCCGTGCCCAGAGGTGAGGTGTTGATAAATTCAACGTCTTCAAACGCCTCAAAAGCAAGCCTGCCCTCGTGCTCAAGAATAAACGTGAAACGGTTTAACGCCGATTCGAGTGAAACAGGGTCGATAGTTGACGTGTGGATACCGCTCGGAGAAACGGCAATATCGTAGTCTGCGGGACTTGCAGCATAAAGTGTGCCTGCCATAAGTGCGGCTATGCCGAGAATAATTGCAATCAATATAAACCATACCGCAATGCTTTTACCCCAGTTTCCTTTAAGTGAAAGGCGGGCATTTTTCTTTGCGGCTTTACGCCTTTGAGAATATGTCATATTTACCTCCTGCAAATATAGTTATATATATTTTATTATTATTTACTCTAAAATACAATATATAAAAAAGAAAAACCTTTCTGTTTACAAAGGTTTCTTTTTTATTTCACTCCACCTGCGAGGATACTTTAAAGGTGTTGCAGAAATTTTTTCTATAATTATGAGAGTATGAACGGTACCGTCCGAAAGGGTCGGGCAAATTACCTCTTTGATTTCACCGCCGAGAACAGACAAGGCGTTTTTGGCACTTGAAATTTCAGACTCACAGTCTTTTGCCTTCATTGCAATAAATCTTCCGCCGATTTTGACGAAAGGAAGGCACAGTTCACAGAGTGCGGGAAGTGCGGTCACACCTCTTGATACGGCAACATCAAAGGCTTCGCGCAGTTGTTCTGCCGCCTCCTCCGCCCTTGCACAGAGCGTTTTTAACGGAAGTGAAAATTCGTCTGCCGTCTGTTGCACGAAGGCAAGTTTTTTTGCGGTCGAATCAAGTGCCGTCACAAAAATATCATCCCTTGCCATTGCAATGGGCAGTGCGGGGAAACCGCCGCCCGTGCCCACGTCTATGACCTTTGCCCCCTGCGGAATATAGTCGCACAGTGTCAACGAGTCCTCAATGTGAAGCACCATAACGGCATCTTTTTGTGTAATTGCAGTCAGATTAAGCCTTTTGTTCGCTTCGATAAGTCTGTCTGCAAGAGCGTCGTAATTTTTCATCTTCGTGTCTCCAGATATATGAGAAGTACCGATATATCGGCAGGATTTACGCCCGAAATTCTTGATGCCTGACCGAGCGTTTTGGGCTTGAAGTCTTCAAGCTTTTGCCGTGCTTCAAGGCGAAGGCCGGAAATTTCAAGATAGTTTATATCATCGGGCAGTCTTCTGTTCTCGAGTTTTGAATTTTCACGGACTTCGGACAACTGACGTCTGATATAACCCTCGTATTTTATGGTTATTTCAACCTCTTCGCAGACGTATTCGGGAAGTGTCGGTCTGCCCTTGTCAAAGGGTGCAAGCCCCTTGTATGAAAGTTGCGGTCTTTTTATAAGGGCGGACAGTTTTGCACCCGTTACGGTTTCTGCCGTACCGCAGGAAATGAGATATTCCGACAGTTCTTTGCTCGGCGGTATCGTGGTGTTCTGCACACGTTCAATTTCAGCATCTATAAGCGCCTGCTTTTTAAGATAACGCTGATATTTTTCCTCCGAAACGAGTCCTATCTCGTAGCCGAGGGGCGTAAGTCTTGCATCTGCATTGTCCTGCCTTAAAAGAAGTCGGTATTCACTTCTTGAAGTCATCATTCTGTAGGGCTCGCAGGTGCCTTTGGTAACAAGGTCGTCAATGAGTGTGCCGATATAACTTCCGCTTCTCTCAAAAACAATCTGCTCCTTGCCACAAACCTGCCTTGCGGCGTTTATACCTGCAACAAGGCCCTGTGCCGCCGCCTCCTCATAGCCGGAGGTGCCGTTAAACTGTCCTGCGCCGTAGAGGCCTTTTATATTCTTAAATTCAAGTGTAGCTAAAAGTGCCGTCGGGTCACAGAGGTCGTATTCAATGGCGTATGCAGGACGCATAAATTCGCAATTTTCAAGACCTTTGACCGAGTGGTACATATCAAGCTGAACGTCGATAGGCATTGAGGAAGAAAAGCCCTGAATATACATTTCTTCACTGTCAAGTGCCACGGGCTCAACGAAAAACTGGTGTCTTTCCTTATCTGCAAAACGCACGACCTTGTCTTCTATTGAAGGACAGTATCGTGGGCCGACACCCTTGACCAGACCGCTGTAAAGAGGTGAACGGTCAAGATTTTTTAAAATTATATCGTGGGTATTTTTATTCGTGTACGTTATGTGACAGATAACCTTGTTTTCGTAACCCGTTTCATCGGCATTGTCAAACGAAAGCGGTGTTATGGGGTCGTCACCAACCTGCTCCTCAAGCTCGGAAAAATCGATTGAACGGCGGTTTATACGTGCCGGAGTGCCCGTTTTAAAGCGCATCATCGGGATGCCGAGTTTTTTAAGCGAGTCCGACAAAGCGTCAGCCGAGCGTATACCGTCAGGGCCTGAAGGGGTAAAAACGTCACCCACAATCGTCTGTGAATGAAGATAGGTGCCCGTTGCAATAATAACGGCGTCGCAGGCGTAGAATTCGTGAAGGTCGGTCGTAACACCCGTCACGTGTCCGTCACTAACGGATATATCGGTTATTTCCGCCTGCTTGAGATAGAGGTTATCCGTCGTTTCGAGAATACGCTTCATATATAAGTGATATGCGGTGCGGTCAATCTGCACACGGGGAGAGTGTATGGCAGGCCCCTTACCTCTGTTGAGCATACGGCTCTGTATAAACGTGGCATCCGATGCTTTTGCCATCTCGCCGCCGAGAGCGTCTATTTCCTTAACGAGATGCCCTTTTGCACTGCCGCCTATACACGGATTACACGGGAGATTTGCAATGGCACCGTCAAGTGAAAGTGTAAAAAGTGTCGTAGGTACGCCGAGACGTGCCGCTGCGAGTGCCGCCTCAATTCCTGCGTGACCTGCACCAATAACTGCTATATGCATATTCTCACCTACTTTCCTACGCAAAAGTTCTCGTAAATTCTGTCAATAAGGTCATCGCTGACCGTTTCACCCGTAATAAGACCAAGCTGACAGAGTGCTTCGTTTATATCAAGCTCGGCAACCTCGGGGTCTATTCCGAGCGAAATGGCATCGTTAGCCCTTGAAAGTGCCTCATACGCCTTATCGAGCGCCTGCCTGTGTCTTAAATTGGTAATCGTTTCACCCATATCCATGGGTGCTGAGCCAAGTGCCTTTTCTTTAATTGCGGAAATAAGATTTTCCATTCCGTCACCGTTTTCGGCACTTATAAGAATTGCACCGTCGGGTATAAATACGGTATTTTTATCCGTTTTGTTTGCAACAATCAGACTGTCACACTCCCCTGCAAGTGTGAGAAGTGCTTTATCGTCGTCGTCACACGGAGTTGAGGCATCAAATAGGAAAATGGCAAGCGCACTGTTTCTTATTTCTTCTTTTGCACGGTCAATACCTATTTTTTCAACGGTATCCTCACTTTCGTGGATGCCTGCCGTGTCGGATAATATTATGGGAAGACCTTCAAGTTCAATGGTTTCGCTTATAATATCTCTCGTCGTACCTGCAATTTCGGTTACGATACTGCGGTCACGCCCGATAAGTCTGTTCATAAGTGATGATTTGCCAACGTTCGGCTTACCGCAAAGACATACGGGAAAACCCTCTTTAAGAAGTTTACCCGTACCGTAAGAGGAACGCAGTTTTTCGGTACGCTTCATAGCCGCCTCTATCATCGGGCAGAGTTTTGTCGCATCGGGTGCTTCAATACCTTCAGCCGCAAAGTCGGCATACACCATAATTTCCGAATCTATGTCTAAAAGCTGTGAACGAAGCTCGTTTATGACACGGCGAAGTGAGCCGCCTGCCTGCAAAAACGCCTCTTTTGCAGAAAGGGTGCTTTTTGCCGTGATAATATCTATTACGGCCTCGCTCTGCGACATATCCATTTTACCGTTTAAGAAGGCACGTTTTGTAAACTCACCTCTCTGTGCGGGGACGGCACCTGCGTCAAGGACGGCTTCAAGCACACCCCTGAGCACGACAAGACCGCCGTGGCAGGAAAATTCCGCCATATCCTCGCCGGTATATGAATGAGGACCCTTGAAAAACGTGCAGAGTGCAGTGTCAAGAGTTTCACCGTTTTTGCCGACGATTCTGCCGTATACGGCTGTACGGTCTTTGAGGGGTGAGGAGAAAATGCTCTGCGCTATTTTTTCTGCCCCGTCACCCGAAAGTCGCACGAGTCCTATTGCGGCATTTGATAATGCCGTTGAAATTGCAGCAATTACAGCCATTTTTCCTCCCAAACAAATACAGCCCCTTGTGATAAGGGGCTGTTAATAATTATCTTTCGTATCTGATTACGACTCTTCTGTTCGGTTCAGCCCCAATAGAAGACGTCGTTATATTTTCTGTGTTCTGAAGTGCAGAGTGGATTATTCTGCGCTCGTAAGGATTCATTGCATCAAGTGTGATGCTCTTGTGAGATTTAAGAACTCGCTGAGCTTTATTGTGAGCAAGGTCGATGAGTATTTTTTCACGCTTGCTGCGGTAGTTTTCAGTATCAAGCGTCACTTTTATGTAACCGCCCTTACCCTTGTTTACTACAAGGCTTGTAAGATACTGAAGTGAATCGAGTGTTTCGCCTCTTCTGCCGATTACAAGACCCATACCTTCACCTTCAAGAAGGAGATTAACGGCGTTATCCTGCGTGTCGGAAGTTACGTTTGCTTCAATGCCCATTACGGCAAACACTTCTTTAACGAATTTAACTGCAACCTCTGCACCTTTTTCAAGTGCTTCGGGAGAAACGGGCTTGCTTTCGCGCTTGGGCTTCGGTGCAGGCTCTTCCTTAATCTTTTCAGGCTTTGCAGCAGGTTTCTTCTGTGAAATTTTTTCATCCGCAAGTGTGAAATTCTGCTTGGGAAGGGGTTTTGACACCTTTGCGGGCTTTTCTTCCTTTTTCTGTCCTTTGGGTGCGATTTTCTCGTCTGCAAGGGTGAATTTCTTTTCAGGCTTCGGGTCGGGTGCTTCCACAAGAATTTTTACCTTAGCCTCAGTCTTTATAAGACCGAGAAGTTTGCTTGAAGGAAATTCCTCAACCTCGTAATTTATGCCGGCATCCACGTCAAGACCAAGTTCTTTTGCACCGTTTGCAACAGCCTCGTCAATGGTTTTACCGGTAAAGAAATATTCTTTAATCATTTTCGTCTTCTCCGTTTTCTTCTTCTGTCGATTTTTCCTCAAGTGACGTGAGGGGTTTCTGACCTGCTGCCTTTCTCGCAGCATTTTTCTTATCAAGCTTTTCCTGTTCAATACGTTCCTGACGTTCTTTTGCAAGTCTTGATTTTTTGAGTTTTCTCTCCAAAACAGCCTGCTTTAACTCATATTCAGCATCAGCAGCCGCCTGCGCGGGTGACATAAATGCATTTAAAAGAAGTGTCTGCAGAACGCCAAACACGTTTGAAATTATCCAGTAAAGACCGATACCTGCGTTGAACATAAAGGTGAAAACAAGCGAGATACCGGGGCCCATGATAAACATCATGAGGCTGTTGTTTTGCTGCTGATTCTGGGATGTGTACTTTGTTGTTGACTGCGAAACAAGCGTCTGCAGAACAGAAGTAAGGAAAGAAAACAGCGGAATCAGAAGAAGCAGATTGAAGTTTGAAAGACTCGGCGTTAAGGTAAGGTCCATACCAAGGAAATTAAAATCGGGAACACCTTTAAAAAGTTCACCGAGTTCTGCTATGTGTGATGACATCACCTGCATAAGCGAAATTTCGCCGTACTGGGGGTTTACAGTGAATTTTTCCATAAGTGCAAGTTCAGCCTCTGTCAGCGAAAGTGACTGCAACTTTGTGGAAATGGCAGTTATCGCCTCAGCCGAGTAACCTGAAATGTAGGTGAGAGGCTGCTGAATAACCCTGTAAAGAATAAACAGAATGGGAAGCTGGATAAGTAAGGGAAGACAACCGCCCATGGGGTTGAAGCCTTCTTTCTGATAAAACTCCATAACCTTCTGCTGTGCAAGGTTTTTATCGTATGCAAATTTTTTGCGGATAAGCCTTTCTTTAGGCTGAAGCTTAATCTGCTTGATGGTGTTTTTCTGCTGCTTGATACCAAGCGGGAGAAGGAGCACCTTCACCGCAAGGGTAAAGAGGATAAGAGCCACACCGTAGTTGTTGCACAAATCGTAGAAAAATTTAAGTATTGTGCCGAAAAACTCGTAAATTATACTCATTTCTTTTTGTCCTTTCTCGGCGGAACAAAGTCTATACCGCCTTTAAATAGGGGGTTGCAACGCAGGATACGCCATATAGCGAGCAGAGACCCTTTTGCTGCACCGTGAATTTCAATCGCTTCTTTTGCATATTGAGAACAGGTCGGATAATACCTGCAACACGCCTTTTTGTGCGGTGATATACGTTTCTGGTAAAACGTTATAAGTTTAATCAGTAGTTTCTTCATTGAGCACACCGAGTTTGTCAAAAAGACGGCGCATATCCGCAGTCACCTCTGCACAGGTTGCCGTTATGCAGGCAGATTTTGCTGCTATAACAAAATCAAGCCCGCCCTTAACCTGCGGAGAAAGAGTACGAAAAGCCTCACGCATCAGACGTTTACATCTGTTGCGCTGAACGGATTGTCGTATTTTCTTCTTACTCACAGTAAGGCCGAGCCGGTTAACCCCGAGGCGGTTTTTCACAACGTAAACTACCACCTTGGAGCCGGGCGCAGAGTTGCCCTTGTAATATGCACGACGAAATTCGTGATTTTTGTTGATTGTGTTTTTCATAACGTCAGTTATAAACAAAAAGACCGAGCTTGTCGGTCTTAATGAGACTTAGTAAGAGAGTCTTGCTCTGCCCTTTGCTCTTCTGCGAGCAAGCACTTTTCTGCCGTTTCTTGTTGACATTCTTTTTCTGAAGCCATGAACTTTGCTTCTATGTCTCTTCTTGGGCTGGTATGTTCTTAACATTGTAGCCACTCCTTTCGACTTCTTTATATAATAATTATAATATTTTTAAAGCTGCACCAACAATTATACATAAAATACAGCTGCGTGTCAACCAAATTTTTTTAATAAATTTTAAACACATTATATTGCGTTCAAATCTCAAATCAGACACAAGAGAGGTGCTTCCTGACAAGATTCAAGGCGTATGACGCCGAATATTCGCGAATATAATTTCTGTCGGCACCGTCACGGGAGACGACGTTTTTAAAAGTTTTTACACCGTTTTTGTCGGCAATGCCGTACCATACCGTACCGACGGGTTTTTCGGGTGTTCCGCCGTCAGGCCCTGCAATACCCGTCACCGAAACTGCAATATCAGCACCCGACAGTTTGAGCACACCACGAGCCATTTCTGCCGCCGTTTGCGATGAAACCGCCCCGTATTTTTCAAGCGTTTCTTTGCTGACACCGAGCACTTTATGCTTTATTTCATTTGAATAGGAAACGACACCGCAGTCAAAAACAGCAGAAGCACCCGGTCTGTCTACGATTCGTTTTGCGATAAGACCGCCCGTACAACTTTCTGCAACGGCAAGTTTTTTGCCCTGTTCTGTGAGCATATTTACAACGGCATGCTCGATATTGTCAACGTCAATGCCGTATACGTCATCCCCTAAAATGTCACAAAGGTCATCAACCACGGGGACAAGCATATTTTCAGCCTCGTTTAAAGTTTTTGCCCTTGCGGTCACCTGCAGCATAACACCGCCGTGTGAGGCGTATATGCCGACGGAGGGATTTGCAAGATCATGGGTATAGTGTGCTATTTTCGTTTCGAGCGCACTCTCCCATATTCCGAAAAGGCGAAGTTGCCTTTTTACAAGCACACTCTCACCCGATATTTCGGGAGCGATGTATTTGTCAAAAATCGGTTTAAGTTCTCTTGGCGGACCGGGCAGAACGTAAACTCTCGTATTATTTATATCAAGGTAGAAACTTTCGGCACTTCCGTTTTCGTTGTGAAGAACGACGGCACCTTCGGGAAGTAACGCCTGACGGAAATTGTTTTCGGTAAGAGGCGTTCCTGCTTTATTTATATAATCGGAAACTTTTTGCCTGCACACTTGATCTTCGTACAACTTTTTTCCTGCCGCAAGTGCAACGGCGTCACGCGTAACGTCATCACCCGTCGGTCCGAGACCTCCGCATATAAGAATGATGTCGTTTGACAGTGCGGATTTTATTGCATCGGCAATTCTCGTGATATTATCACCGACAACAACCTGACGGTAACTTTCAACACCGCACTCCTGAAGCCTTTGTGCAAGAAAGGTGGCATTTGTATTAACCGTATTGCCCAAAAGCAGTTCCGTGCCGACGGCAATTATCTCTGCCTTCATCAGTCATACCTCTTTTCAACTTCAACGGTTTCACCGTCGTAGTCAACACGGATAAGACGGGACTCCCTGAGTGCCTCGTCAACAAGTGAGTCTATGTCAAAATGGCGTTCTTCTTTTACAAGTTCATCCGAGCGGGGATGCGTTTTGGGGTGCTTGGGTGAAAAGAGTGCACAACAGTCCTCATAAGGAAGAATACTTGTTTCAAAAGCACCTATTTTGCGTGAAATGCGAGTTATTTCTTCTTTGTCCATGCCTATAAGAGGCTGGAATACGGGGATTGATACAACCTCACCCGTAACGCTTATTGCAGGTATCGTCTGACTTGCAACCTGACCGAGACTCTCACCCGTTATAAGTGCACCACCCTTTTGTGAAAGACAGATTTTTTCTGCACAGCGGAACATAAAACGGCGCATAATTATGGTAAAGAGTTCGCTTCTGCAGTGCTTTGCAATCTCCTCCTGAATATGCGTAAAGGGCACCACGAAAAGTTTAAACGGACCTGCATAGCGTGAAACAATCTTTGCGAGGTCGATAACCTTCTGTGTGGCACGCTCACTCGTATACGGCGGTGTGGAAAAATAAACAGCCGACAGAGAAACGCCTCTTCTTGCCATCATATAGCCTGCTACGGGCGAGTCTATACCGCCCGACAAAAGAAGTGTTGCCTTACCGCTTGTTCCTACGGGCAGACCGCCTGCCCCCTGTTCTCTACCGCAGTGGATATATGCACCTCTGTCACGGATTTCAACGTATACCGTCACGTCGGGATTGTGCACATCAACTTTAAGATGGTGGAAGGTGGATAAAAGCACGCCCCCGATTTCCCTGCATATTTCGGGCGATTTGAGGGGGAAACGTTTATCACTTCTCTTTGCCTCGACCTTGAAGGTTTTTACCGCTGAAAGTGTTGGTGCAAGATATTCTTTTGCGGTTTTTGCAATGGCATCCATATCCTTTTCAGTTGCTGCAGCCGTTGAAACGGAAACGAAGCCAAAAATGTCACGCACCCTTTCCTTTGCCCTTGCAATAAGGGCGTCGGCAAACGGGCCGTCATCCTCGCATTCGATATAAATGGTGGACTGAACGTTGAAAAATGAAAATTTTCCTATAGGTTCAAGTGCACGCATTGTGTTTCTTTCGATAACCGCCTCGAATGAACGGCGGTTAAGCCCTTTTAATACGAGTTCGCCGAATTTGGCGAGAATTATTTCTTTCATTATTTTACTCCTTTTGAAAGGGTGCCAAGCCCCTCTTTAAGTGCCGCTGCAAGCGCATCTATATCTTCTTTGGTGTTGTCGGCGCAAAAACTTATGCGAAGAACGGAGGAAACCTCGTTTTCGTCATACCCCTGACTCATAAGCACCCTGCCGTCCTTTTTACCGTTTGACGAGCAGGCAGATGCCGTCGCAACCAGAATGTCCTTTGAATTTAAATAGTGGAGAAGCGTTTCACCCTTATATCCGTCAGCCGTAACGCTTAAAACGTAGGGTGACTGTGCAGAAAAAGTGTGTGTTTTAACAAAATCAAGTTTTTCACAGGCGTATTTGCGAAGTGCGGAAACTGCCGTGTAATTTTTAGCGGGGTTTGCATTTTCACAAGCCACACCGAAGGCTGCGGCAGCAGGCACGTTTACCGTACCGCTTCTTATCCCCTTTTCGTGACCGCCGCCAAAGACGGGGGATGAAATCGTAACGCCCTTTCTTATGTAAAGAGCACCAATTCCCTTGACACCGCCTATTTTGTGTGACGACACGGAAAGCAGGTCAACGCCAAGCCGTGCTACGTCGCAGGGCAACTTGCCGAAGGCTTGAACGGCATCCGTGTGTATATATGCTGCAGGGGCAAGCCTGTCACGAAGCGGTTTTATACGTTCAATCGGGTTGATAAGCCCCGTTTCGTTGTTGGCATACATAACCGAAATGAGAATAACGTCCTCAGACAGAGCATTTTCAAAAGCATCAATATCAAAAGCACCGTCTTTCGTGCCTATACGGATGACCTCAAAACCCTGTTTTTCAAGTTCTTTCATACAGTTTTCAACTGCGGCATGTTCATAAGCACAGGTAATTATTTTTTTGCCACGCCTGTTAAGCCGACGTACAGTGCCGAAAATTGCAATATTGTCACTTTCCGTACCACCGCTTGTGAAATACACTTCACTTTTGTCGCAAGCGAGAAGCGATGCCACGGACGTGCGTGCATTCTCAAGCGCATTTACGGCGTCAAGACCTGCCGTGTGCATGGAGGATGAGTTGCCAAAGGCGTTTTTACTCACGTCAATATATTTTTCGAGTGCCTTATCAAGCGGCAAGGTCGTTGCCGCATTATCAAGATATATCATTTTCAACTCCGATATTGAAAAAATTTACTTACTATATTATAATATATAGACATACAGAAATCAAACGGTTAAAGGTAGCATATATGAAAATTATTGCAATAGCAAACCAAAAAGGCGGTGTCGGGAAGACGACGACTGCCGTAAATCTTGCAGCAGGCGTAGGTGCGGCAGGCAAAAAGGTGCTTCTTATAGATGCTGACCCGCAGGGTAACGCCTCAAGCGGTTTCGGCGTATTCAAAAGGCCTGAAGAATCGTCGCTTTATGCCGTTTTAACGGGCGAACGCACACTTGATGAAAACACTGTAAAGACACAGTTTAAAAACGTTTCGATAATTCCTTCAAGTATGGCACTTGCAGGGGCGGAAATTGAACTTGTTTCGGCAGATGCAAGGCAGTACGTGTTGCGTGACGCGCTTTCGGCAAGTAAAGAAAAATATGATTACGTGTTTATTGACTGTCCCCCCTCACTCGGGCTTGTAACGCTCAATGCTCTGTCGGCGGCTGACAGCGTGCTCATCCCCGTTCAGTGTGAGTATTATGCGCTTGAGGGTATCAGTCAGCTTATGAATACGGTACGTACCGTCAAAAAGATGTATAATAAAGATATTGAAATTGAGGGTGTGCTGCTCACTATGTTCAACGGTCAGCTCAACCTCACGGCACAGGTTTCAAAAGAAATAAAGAAATATTTTCCCGGCAAGGTATATAAGACGGTTATTCCCAGAAACGTTCGTCTGTCGGAAGCACCGAGTTTCGGTATGCCCGTAATGTACTATGACAAGACTTCGAGGGGTGCTGAAAGTTACGGTGAACTTGCCAAAGAATTTTTGAAAAATAACAGATAGGGAGTTTACGATGGCTATAAAAAAGGGTCTCGGAAGGGGTATTGAAGCGCTCTTTGAGGACAGCGGAGATACGAAAGACGTTACTTCGGGCATTACGGAACTTAAAATAAGTCAGGTTGAACCCAACAGAAATCAGCCGAGAAAGGACTTTGATAAGGATGCGCTTGCAGAGCTTGCAAGCAGTATTGAAACTCACGGTGTAATATCACCGATTATCGTGCGCCCGTCGGACAACGGTCAGTATCAGATAATTGCGGGTGAACGCCGTTGGCGTGCATCCAAAATTGCGGGTCTTAAAACAATTCCTGCAATAGTTACGAGTTATGACGACGCAACGACTATGGAGGTTGCACTTATAGAAAATCTTCAGCGTGAGGATTTAAATCCCGTCGAAGAGGCGCTCGGTTACGAAAATCTTGCAAAAGCATACGATCTTACGCAGGATGAAATTGCAAAAAAAGTGGGCAAGTCAAGACCGGCGGTGGCAAATGCCATGAGGCTTCTGTCACTTCCCTCATCCGTTTTGGCGTACGTTAAAAACGGTGCTCTTTCGGCAGGTCACGCAAGGGCAATACTCGGCTGTGCCGATGAAAAGGCAATGGCCCTACTTGCTGAAAAGGCAGTCCGTGAAGGGCTTTCGGTGAGAACGACGGAAAGACTTGCAAAAAGCTCACCCGTCAAGCACGAAAAAGGTCAGAATATGATGTTTGACAGTTATATTGCAGAGGAATTTGAGAGAAAACTCGGTTCAATTCTCGGCAGGAAGACGCATCTTGTTACCAAGGGAAGCAAGGGTGTGCTCGAAATTGAATTTTACGACAGTGAAGATTTGAACAAACTTATGGATTCACTTAATATTGATATAGATATGTAAGGAGACGGTAAAATGCTGGATATCAAAAGAATCAAAGCAGATCCCGACGGTGTCAGAGAGGCACTTCTCGGAAGACAGAAGGACTACGGTGAGGAGATAAATGAAGTTCTTGCACTTGACGAACAGCGCAGAGAACTTATTTTCGATACCGAACAGAGAAAAGCAAAGCAGAATGAAGTTTCAAAACTCATTCCGCAGTACAAAAAAGAAGGTAAGCCCACAGACGAAATAATGGCTGAGATGAGGGAACTTTCTGAAGGTATAAAGGCAGACGGTGCAAAACTTGCCGAAATCGAGGAAAAACTCGATGCAGTGATCAAAAAAATACCCAACGTCCCCAACGAAAAGGTTAAAGTGGGTAAGGATGACAGCGACAATGTTGAAATCAGAAAATGGGGCGAGCCCAGAAAGTTTGATTTTGAACCCAAGGCTCACTGGGATATAGGTAAGGACCTTGATATTCTCGATCCCGATACAGCCGCAAAGGTAACGGGTGCAAGATTCCATTTCTATAAGGGCCTCGGTGCAAGACTTGAGAGGGCGATAATCTCTTTCTTTATGGATTATCACAGCGAAAATAACGGTTATACCGAGATTCTTCCTCCCTATATGGCTAACAGAGCGTCGATGACGGGTACGGGTCAGCTTCCCAAGTTTGAGGAGGATATGTTCCACCTCGAAGGCGAAAAGGATTATTTCCTTATTCCTACGGCAGAAGTTCCCGTTACGAATATGCATCGTGACGAGATTATGGACGGTGCAAAGCTTCCCGTAAAATACTGCGCATATTCGGCTTGCTTCCGTGCTGAAGCAGGCAGCGCAGGCAGAGATACGAGAGGTCTTATCAGACAGCACCAGTTCAATAAAGTTGAACTTGTTAAATTCTCGCGTCCCGAAAACTCATACGAAGAGCTTGAAAGCCTCACACTTGATGCACAGAGCGTGCTTCAGGCACTCGGTCTTCCCCACCGTGTTGTAAGACTCTGCAGTGGTGACCTTGGCTTCTCAAGTGCAATGACGTATGACGTTGAGGTTTGGATGCCTTCATACAACAGATACGTTGAAATATCATCATGCTCAAACTTTGAAGATTTCCAGGCACGCCGTATGGGCTGTCGCTTCAAGGATGCGGGCGGTAAGCCTCAGTTTGCACACACGCTTAACGGAAGCGGTGTTGCAGTAGGCAGAACGGTTGCGGCAATTCTTGAAAACTATCAGAATGGGGACGGTACGGTAACAATCCCCGAAGCCCTCGTCCCCTACATGCACAGAGATATAATTAAATAAGTAAAAAAGACAGCCAAGGGCGTGTTCACTTAGGGATTATTCGCTCAAAAAGCATAATTTTGGCGTATAACTTTGTTAAAAGACCTCCATATCCGTCAGGATTATGGAGGTCTTTTGCCTTGTTCTTCATCCAAAATAATGCTTTTTGTAGTGCT
>JAZQAK010000002.1:0-3248 GCA_045545175.1 Feifaniaceae bacterium | reverse complement strand
CCGTAAGGGGTGCTTCAAGTTTTTTGGAAAGGGTTGCTCCCGATGAAAAATCAAGCTGATTGTTTGTGCGTTTTACAGTACCCGTTTTTTTCCAACCGAACACCGTATCAGCATCAAAAATATCGAAATTTTCATACTCGGAATAGTTTACAACCATATTGACCTGCGCAACACTTACCGTACCTATGCCCTTTTCATCCATACCCACTCTGTAAGAAAAGATATTATCCGAAAGAAGGTCAGTCTTTGAGCAGTAAATATTGTTTATATATGTATCTGCCTTTCCGCTGTCAAGGTCAATTATTGCTCTTACAATTGTAAATCCGCCGTCAACACCTGTTGAAATGTAACCTTCGGGTCTTAAAATATTCCATTCGCCATTTACTATCTTAAGCTGATATACGGGCTTTCCTTCAATGTCAAGGTATTCAAGGTACGCTCCGTCATCAGCGGCGCTGATTTGTGTTTCGAGAACAACTTTTCCCTTTGGAATATAGTTAAATTCTCTTATGTAACATGTGCCGTATTTATCGGACACATCGCCTATTGCCGTAGCACCCGTATTGTCGGTCTTTGCAGTTCCGCCTCTGTTATCGAACACCCAGCCTGAGTTTATGCCCTCTTTACTACCGCCCATGCTGACATTATAGCAAAGAACATAAGCATCGTCGCTTGTGAAATCCGATAGTTCTTTCTTCTGTCTGTTTTCGGGAATTGCAACTCTGTTTATAATCGCCGCGCACTCGCTTCGTTTGATAAGAGAGTCGGGATTGAATGAACCGTACTCATCGTTACCCATAACAACGCCTGCGTTATAAAGGGTGATAAGCTTATCCCAATAATACGCACCTATCGGCACATCGGGAATAAACACAACGTCATTTATGGCTTTATAGTACTTTTCTCCCATTGCATCGTGGAAAATTTCTGCCATTTCAAAGCGTTTGATATTTCTTGTATATGAATTGAACTGATTTTCGGTTATAATGCCGTTTTTCTTGGCATATTCAACATACGCATCATACCATTTACCGCCTGTCTTTTCGGCAATTGTTTTGCCGTTATACTCTGCATGAACACGGCTTGCCATTGTTACGGCTTCGGCTACCGTCACGGTATTATTCGGGCTGTAAAGAGTGTCACTGGTACCCTTGACAAAGCCGAGCTCATATGCAGAAGCCACCTCATTTTTGTACCAGGCAGTTTCTGCAACGTCGGTAAACTGTCCTTCATATGTATTTTTCTTTGGAAATTCTGCGCAGGCAGTAAGTGTGAGTGCTGTAAGAACAACTCCTGCTGTTAAAATTTTGGATAAAGATTTGATAGTCATACTGTTTCTCCTTTTTTTAGATTTGAAGGTACGGGATAAGGAATGTTTTTGGGAACCAAATCTCCAATATGAGGAAATCCCGTTTTATCAAAAAACACTCTCTGTGTATGACAGAGGCGTTTTATAGGCTCGACACTCGGATTTGACTTTTCTACGCAATGGTGACAAATCCAAAGCTCTGTTTTATCGGGACTGTAAAAAAATGTTGCGTGTCCGGGACCATAGTTGCCGCCGCTTTTCTTAACTATGGACCAAGGGGACTTTTCCCATGAATCGGCACTAACCATATTGCCGCCCTTATATTCCAAAAGTCCTATTGCATAATCATCACTCCAGCAACCGTTTGCCGAATATGCTATAAAAAGCCTGCCATTCGGACTTTTTATGAAATATCCGCCTTCTACTATTGAGCGTCTGCCTACATAGGGCGGCACAAGCTCAAAAGCAAGCTCTGCCTTTGCAATTATCACTCTTTCGCCTATAGGCTCCGACGGTGTTTTCATTTGCTGAATCGTCAACACCTGACCGACATCAGGCACAACCTCGCTGCAGCAGATATACATTTTTCCGTTTTCTTCGTCGACATACACTGACGGGTCAATCGCAAAAACATCGCGGTTTATGTGTCCCAAAAATTTAAAACCGTCAAAGGGCGAGTCAGTCTTTGCCTCAAGAACAATTACGTGTTTTACCGTGTTTTCATCCGACATCTGACAACTTGTATATATGTACCATTTTCCGCCAATATAATGAAGCTCAGGTGCCCAAAGATAGCCGAAAGTTTCATCTTTTGCATTTGATTGATATATCACTTTGCTCTCACTGCATGTGAACAAGTCGCAAAAGTTTTCAGCCCTATGCATTATAATTCTGTCATCACCCCACAGTGACGGCTGTCCCGTGGTTGATATTCCGTAGTAGCATTTGTCTTTCTCGCACCAGACTATACACGGGTCGGGATGACCTTCTAAACCTAGAGGATTTACAAATGTATTTTCACCTTTTATATCGGCTTTGGGTATTACAAAATTGTTGTCATATTTTATCACTGTTACGCCTCCGTTTTCCGAGGTTTAGTACATATTTATTTTACCATAAATTCTCTTACCTTTTCAATCACCATTTCAGATTTTAGGCATATTTTACAAGCAATTCCGTCAAAACAGACAAAAAAATCCCGCACCTTCCGGCACGGGATTTAAGTGTTATGAATTTAGATTTCAACAAGCATTACCTTATCGAGGATAAATGTACCTGTTGCATCGCAGGGGTCAATACGGATTGTTGTGATTTCGCCCTTCCAGCTTTCGTTTGTCATATGAAGTGCTGCAGTATAGTAACCGTCGCCGTTATCTATAAGAGCCGAAGTTCTGATAGACGCAGATTTCTTTTCCGCAAGACCGGGCTCTGCCTTTGTTTCATAGTAAATCTTGAAACCTGCTGTTGTGCGTTCTTCGCCGACATCCACTCTCTTAAAGCGAACCGCAACAAGCTTATACTTATCGCCGTCAAAGGAGCCTTCAATATAAACCTGCGGGTCAGCTGTTTCATTTGCTACCATGTGAAGCTCGCCGTTTTCAACCTTATGTTCTTCAAGACCCGAGAACTTTGTAAGTGTATTCCACTGCTCGTCGGTATCGAAGATAACTTCGCCCTTGGCGTTTTCCCACTTGAAGAACTTTGAGGGATTTGCCTTCATCTGTTCTTCTTCCGAGAGCATTTCAATCTTGAGATTATCAAGGTAGTAGCTGAAGCCTGCATCGCCGTTGGGATTTAAGTAGATTGTAAACTGAGACTTGGAATTACTGTCAAGCTTTTCGATTGTGGCATTGGTTTCATAATGTACCCAGCCGTCAGCCTGTGAGAATTTTACATTACTGCCCACGATGTGGTCAAGGTCATTGAGAGCACCCTTATC
>JAZQAK010000001.1:0-3989 GCA_045545175.1 Feifaniaceae bacterium | reverse complement strand
GGTCGTTATCGTCGCCGTAAGTACGGGGAATAAAGCCGTAATTCGCAGGATAGTGCGTTGACGTATATAATATTCTGTCAAGAATTATAAAACCCGTTTCCTTATCAAGTTCATACTTCTTTTTACTGCCCTTTGATATTTCCACCACGCAGATAAAATCTTCGGGAGTAATTCTTTTCGGGTCAATATCGTGCCATATATTTGACATATTTATTACCTTCTTTCAAATACGTTAAATTCAATATACCATAATTTTAAGCAAACGACAACAAAAAAGAACCTGCAAATTGCAGGTTCTTTTGTTTTAGTGGTGTTTTTTGATAAGACCGAAAAGTTTTGATATTTCCATCACAACAAACGGTACGAGAATAAGGCCAACGCCTGCAAGATAGTACTTCCAGGGGAGAAGCGTAAGTTCAAATATCTTTGCAAGAGGCGGAACGAAGAGAAGCAGTGCAACGAGTACAACTGATAAGAATGCCGCACCGTTAAGCTTCTTGTTCGTGAATATGCCAATTTTGAAAAGTGAATGTTCACTTCTCATATTGTATGCCTGAACTATCTGCGAAAGTGCAAGCACCATAAACGTAAGCGTCTGACCGCCCCACGGATGTGAGAAAGTCGAACCGATTGCATAAGCAATAAGTGAAAGTGAGCCGAACATTACGCCCTGAAGCGCAATCTGAATACCGTAACCGTTTGCAAAAAGACCTTCCTTCTTGGGCTTGGGCTTTTTGTCCATAATGTCTTTTTCAACGTCTTCCATACCGAGTGCGATAGCCGGTAAACTGTCTGTTACAAGGTTAATCCACAGAAGCTGCATTGAAACGAGCGGTGATTTATGCCACAGAAGCATGGCAACGAAAACGGTGATAATTTCACCGATATTTGTACCGAGCAAGAAGCCGACAACCTTTTTGATGTTTGCGTAGATGCCACGGCCTTCGCGTACAGCATCAACTATCGTTGCAAAGTTATCGTCAGTAAGCGTCATATCCGCTGCACCCTTGGCAACGTCAGTACCCGTGATACCCATTGCGCAACCGATGTCGGCAGCCTTGAGTGCAGGTGCGTCGTTAACGCCGTCACCCGTCATGGATACAACCTTTTCTTTTCTCTGCCAAGCCTTGACGATACGGATTTTATTTTCGGGCGATACTCTCGCATAAACTGAAATATCCTCAACCTGTGCATCAAGTTCAGAATCCGTCATAGCGTCAAGCTGAGCACCCGTGATAGCCTTGTCACCCTCTTCGAGAATGCCGATTTCCTTGGCAATGGCTGAAGCGGTAACAACGTGGTCACCAGTAATCATAACGGGCTTGATGCCAGCCTTACGGCAAATTGCAACGGCATCCTTTGCTTCGGGACGGGGCGGATCTATCATACCTACAAGACCCATAAAGATAAGATCTTTTTCAAGTTCTTCAGAAGTAGGTTCTGCAGGAACTTCATCAATTTCCTTATACGCAACCGCAAGTACACGGAGCGCAGATGAACTCATTTCATCGTTTACAGCCTTTGCCGCTTCGATATCACCTGCAATGCAACGTGATGCCATAACGTCAAACGCACCCTTTACGATTACAATATTCTTACCGTCTATCTTATTGACCGTTGACATAAGCTTACGGTCAGAATCAAAGGGGATTTCAGCAAGTCTGGGATAAGACTTGTTAAGTTCATCCTTAGGCATACCGTTCTTATGTGCGGCAAGCACGATAGCCGTTTCAGTGGGGTCACCGATATGCTGTTCTTCCTTGCCGTGGAACACAACTGAACCGTCACAGCAGAGCGTTGCATATCTGAGAAGTGTCTTTATGCTGTCGCCGTTATCGGTTGAAATATCTTCTCTTTCGCCGTTATCAAGGTAAGCCTTAACGAGCGTCATACGGTTCTGTGTAAGCGTACCCGTCTTATCCGAGCAGATTACGGAAGCGCTGCCCAGCGTTTCAACCGCAGGCAGACGGCGGATAATCGCATTCTTTTTAACCATGCGCTGAACGCCGATAGAAAGAATAATAGTAACGATTGCAGGCAGACCCTCGGGGATAGCCGAAACCGCAAGCGAAACCGCTGTCATGAATATTTCAAGAGGCGGAATGTCGTTTACAATACCCTCAACGAATACGATTGCGCATGCAACGAGTGCGATAACGCCGAGATATTTACCAAGCTGAGTAAGCTTTTCCTGAAGAGGTGTCTGTCCTTCACTTTCATTATCGAGAAGGTTTGCAATCTTACCCATTTCGGTGTCCATACCCGTACCCGTAACAACTGCAGTTGCAGTACCGTAAGTAACCGAACAACCTGAAAATACCATATTGGTACGGTCACCCACACCTGCATTTTCAGCAACTACCGCAGCAGCATCCTTTTCGGAGGGAACGGATTCACCCGTAAGCGCAGATTCCTCACTCTTGAGGCTGACACTTCTGATAAGCCTTGCATCAGCAGGAATAAAGTCACCTGCTTCAAGAAGAATTATGTCGCCGGGAACAAGGTCAACGGCGTCCACAATCTTTTCCTCACCGTCACGTATAACACGTGCATGGGGTGCAGAAAGGCTTTTAAGTGCATCGAGTGCTTTTTCCGCCTTACTCTCCTGCATAACGCCCATTACGGCATTTATGATAACAATAAGAACAATAAGGCCCGATTCAATAAACTCATTCGGATTACCTTCAACACAGGCAATTACGAATGAAATTACTGCCGCAGCGATAAGGATAAGGATCATCGCATCCTTAAACTGATCCATAAAACGCTGGAACATGGTCTTTTTCTTCTTTTCGCGAAGTTTGTTTTCACCAAACTGAGCTTTCTTTTCCGACACCTGCGCAGATGACAGACCTTTTTTTACGTCTGTACCGAGCTGTGTCAGAACATCATCGGTCGATTTGTCATGAAAAATCAACAGTGATACCTCCTAATATTTTTGATTTAAAAGTTATTATAACACAATTATTATTTTTTTCAATGAATATCTTGTAAATATTGGAAAAATTCAAAAACAGTGATATAATTACGGGTATGAAGAAAAGAGATGAACTTACACAAAAACAGCAGAAAATTTTTGCCGTAGCGGCAGTTGCCCTGTTTGCAGTTTTGTTTCTGTTCATATGCACCCTCATCGGCGTACCTCTGGTACGCTTTGCTTCCGAGCCTGAAAAATTTCGTATATGGGTAAAGCAGCGCGGTCTTTTCGGGCCGGTTGCATACGTTGGAATGGTCGTTTTGCAGGTAATTGCGGCAATTATTCCCGGTGAGCCACTCGAAATCGCAGGCGGTTATGCTTTCGGCGCTGTAAACGGTACCCTTCTCTGCCTTATCGCTTCTTCGATTGGCAGTTTTATCGTGCTGTGTCTTGTAAGGCGTTACGGTATGCGTCTTGTCACCGCATTTTTCCCGCATAACAAATTGCAGAATTTACGTTTTTTACAGTCATCCCCGAAAAGAACGCTTCTTTTCCTGCTTATCTTTATGATACCCGGCACGCCTAAAGACCTGCTGTGCTATTTCATCGGACTTACGGATATAAAACTTCCCGTTTTGTTCATTATCTGTTCGGTAGGTAGGATTCCGTCAATAGTCACCTCCACAATCGGCGGTGACGCACTCGGCACTAAAAGTTACCTTTTTGCCGTTGCAATCTTTGCCATGGCATTCCTGATAAGTGTCACGGGCCTCATAATATACAATTCAATATGCAAACGCCACAACAAAGAATAAAACCCCATCAGCCGATGGGGTAAGGGCGTGTTCGCTTAGGGATTATTCGCCCAAAAGGCATTATTTTGGCGTGTAACTGTGTTAAAAGACCTCCATATCCGTTAGGATTATGGAGGTCTTTTGCCTTGTTCTTCATCCAAAATAATGCTTTTTGTAGTGCTTTGCAGTTTTGGGTTAGAAATTTTTCGTTTAGACAAAATAATAAAAATTCCGCAATACTTTGTGTATTACGGAATTTTTTTATGAAGTATTAACGG